>JADFLJ010000211.1 GCA_022564475.1 Pseudomonadota bacterium | reverse complement strand
AGACACACATCGACTTTACGCTTGTTGACCACGATCCAGTAGTATCGCTCGGCCTGACGCAAGTCCGTGAACTCAAATTGAATCGTTGTCCTGCCGGTTGGCATTGCGTCGAGATTCAAACGCAAATGCACACTCCAGATTAAATGCCTTGGATCGAGGTCCTCCACTTCAAGGTCGCGCGCCCAGCGCTGCCCCCACTGGCCCATTTTTTTAACGATCGGAACGAGTTCTTCACCCGCGTCAGTGAGTTGATACTCGAATGTGCCGCCGTCAACGCTCTTTCGTTTTCTAATCACTCGTGCGTCCTCCAAAGATCGAAGGCGTTGCGCGAGGGTTGACGCTGAGATGCGTGGCAATGCGCGCTGCAGGCGATTGAATCGACTGCTCCCGCCGCATAAGGCGAGAATTATAAGAATAGTCCACCGCTCCCCCATAACTTCGCTGGCAAGGGACACCGGGCAATACTGTCCGTAAGTACTCTTCATGTGCCGATACTCGTACGCAGCTCCTTGCGGTTCAACTTCGAAAATACTAGTGGATTTTGGTCTCTTGCGGTAGGAGTATGGGTGGCGAATAAATCTTTGCCGAATTGTGAGAAACATCATGCTTAGACGTACATTCTGCAATGCAGCGCTTGCAGCTGCCGTTGCCGCTGCATTACCCGGCTGTGGCTCTGAGTCGAAAACGGATTTTGGTAGTCGGATCTCCGCTATTTCGAGTACCGGTGAAGAGCTTTCAATCGAGTCCGCCGCGGTATCTGAATTAGCCGGGAGTCTTGACGGCCGGGTGTTGTTACAAGGCGACCAAGGTTACGCCGCGGCGAAAAGAATCTGGAACGGCATGTTCGACAGCAAGCAGCCGGCGATGGTCGTTCAATGCTTGTCGACGGGCGATGTTGTTAACGCCGTCAATTTCGGGCGCGAACGTGACCTGCTGCTGTCCGTCAAGTGCGGTGGCCATAGCTTCCCGGGAAAATCAACATCCGACGGCGGCATGATGATCGACCTCTCGCAAATGCACTCGGTTGACGTCGATCCCCAGGCGATGAGCATGCGCGCCGATGGTGGCTCATTGCTTGGCCATCTCGACGTTGCGTCAACTGCGCACAAGCTGATGACCACGACCGGCATGGTTTCGCACACTGGCGTAGGTGGATTTACCTTGGGCGGAGGCGTTGGCCGTACCGATCGCAAGATGGGGCTCGCTATCGACAACCTGCTCGCGGCAACCGTCGTGACTGCTGCCGGTGATGTCGTTCGCGCCAGTGAAAATGAGAACAGCGATCTTTTTTGGGGGCTCCGCGGCGGCGGTGGCAATTTCGGCATTGCCACCGAGTTCGTTTACAGGCTGCATCCGTTCAATCCGATGGTTTACGGCGGCAGCTTGATTTACGCGGTTGACAAGGATTTTCTCGAGTTCTTTGCGGAGCTGCACGAAACGCTGCCCGTTGAGGCAAACATCGAGCCACAGCTGGCTCCGGGTGTGGGCGACAACGGTGAGACTATGGCAATCGTCGGCGTCACCTGGTGCGGAGATCATGCTGCGGGCGAGAAAGCGCTCGCGCCGATGCTGGCGTTTCCTGGCCTCAAGAGTGGCGAGTTAGCTCCTTTCGCCTATCACGACATTCAGACCGGCGCTGACGGATTTCTTGGCCACGGCAAGCAGTACTACCTGAAGTCCGGCTTTCTCAATGAGCTCACGCCGGATGCCATCGATGTCATCGTCGAATACGCTAATCGTGGCGCAGTCAGTTCATGGTTTCAGCACATGGGCGGCGTTACTGCGACAGTTGCTGCCGACGCGACGGCTTTCACACATCGCGGCGCCGCATTTAACTTCGGTGTGATGTACGTCGGCGACGACCCGGCCGAAAACGAGGTCAAAATCGCAGCCGTTCGTGAGTATTACAAAGAGATGGAACCGCACATGGCGGGTTTCTACAACAATCTCAACGAGGAATCCGAACAAAAAACCTGGGGTAACTACGGTCCGAACTACCCGCGACTCGTGCAGCTCAAGAACAAATACGACCCGGGAAATTTGTTTCGGCTGAACGCAAACATCAAGCCGAGTTAAGCGATTCAGTTGGTCGAATGCGCTAAGAATCGACCGGTTGCTAACGGCTATGGCCCTGGAATTTCGGACCACTGAGTCAGGCGTCACGAATTCGGCCGGCGACCCACACGTACAGCACTGACGTGCCCTGGCGGGAGCCCGGGGCCGAGTTCGGGGTCAGCGTCTGGAACATTTCACTATGCTGTTGTAACGTATTGCCAAAGAATGCGAAACAAATTTGGGGGCTTAGATGAAATTTATTCCTGCCGCGATCGTCGGCGTACTCGTTCTGCTTTCTGCGTGTGAACCAGGACAGGAAGCAGCAACGTCAGTTGCTGAGCAACAATCCGCGAACGAGTTGTTCGATGTTGCCGTCCAGAAAATGACGACCGCGTATTTCTATCATGTACCCGAGGCAGCTTCGCAACTCGGTGTGTCCGAGGACGTTGTCCCCGATACAGCCCACCGCATGATGGATCGATCGGTCGATGGTAACGTGGCACGTAATCTCGCAATCGAAGCGGCGCTCGCAGATTTGACGTCCATTAGTTCCGAGTCTTTGAGTCAGGACAGGCAGCGAACTCACGCAGTACTAACGACTCTGTTTGACGGTGCGTTAGGGCCGTCACGCGTAGTCGACTACGGCACGACGGCAGGCGCGTGGACGCTTTGGTATTTGCCGTATTCGATTACACAGAATTCCGGCCCGACCGTCGACATTCCCAATTTTATGAATTCGCAGCAGCCCGTGACGAATACTGAGGAAGCG
Organism: Pseudomonadota bacterium; assembly: GCA_022564475.1. Classification (GTDB taxonomy): domain Bacteria; phylum Pseudomonadota; class Gammaproteobacteria; order Steroidobacterales; family Woeseiaceae; genus UBA1847. The sequence goes on along the minus strand of JADFLJ010000211.1, from coordinate 729 downwards.
GAGGCGTATCTGGTTCGGCTGGGAAGCGTAAAGGAAGCGCTCGACGGATCGCTGGCAAGCTATCGATACGGTGTACAGCAGGGTGCAATTCCACCGGATTTTGTCATCGAGAAGTCACTCGCCGTCGTCGAAGCATTCATTGCACCTGCAGTCGACCAAAACGCGATGTATCTGTCGTTCACAGAGCGGTTGCAGCAGGCGGGTGTTGAGAATGCACAGGATTTTGCCGATCGCGCATTGAAAATTATCGATGCCGACGTGCTGCCGGCCTACCAGCGCATTGCCGATTACATGGGCGAGATCAAAGCATCGGCGCCCCACGACGCCGGTATTTGGCGATTGCCCAATGGTGAGGCGCTCTATGCAGCGATGATCCGGCACATGACGGACTTGCCTCTGTCGGCCGATGATATTCATCAAACCGGCCTCGATGAAGTCGATCGCATCACGCAGGAAATGCATGTGATCCTGCAAGCCGAAGGATACGAAGAAGGCACAGTGGGTGATCGCATGCAGCAACTCAATGTTGAGGCGCGATTCCTGTACCCGAACGACGCCGCGGGCAAAGAAGAATTGTTGAACGACCTGCGCGCACAAGTTGCGGCCATGTACGAGGAGTTGCCCAACTGGTTCCACAAGCTGCCGCAACACAAGGTCGAAGTGCTTATGGTCCCGGAGTTCAGTCAGGCGTCAGCGCCGATGGGCTATTACAACAACCCTGCGCCGGAC
>JADFLJ010000210.1 GCA_022564475.1 Pseudomonadota bacterium | reverse complement strand
CTGACGCCGCATAGACGATACCGTTCAGAGAGATCACCGCGACCTCGGATGTGCCGCCGCCGATATCGAGTACCATGGATCCGCGAGCTTCGTGTACGGGCAAACCTGCACCAATCGCTGCCGCCATTGGCTCGTCGATCAGATGCACTTTGCGCGCCCCTGCACCCTCGGCTGATTCGCGAATTGCACGTCGCTCAACCTGCGTCGAGCCATAAGGCACACAAATCAATACGCGCGGATTCGGGCGAAAATAGCGCGTCGGCTGGGCTTTGCGAATGAAGTGCTGCAACATTTTTTCGGTGACGGTGAAATCAGCGATTACGCCGTCTTTCAGGGGCCGAATTGCCGTGATGTTGCCGGGTGTGCGGCCCAGCATGTTTTTGGCTTCGGCGCCAACGGCTTCGATGACGCGGCCACCACGGCCGCTGTCTTCTCGAATTGCAACGACAGAAGGTTCGTCAAGAACGATTCCGTGGCCACGCGCATAGATAAGAGTATTGGCGGTTCCAAGGTCGATCGACAGGTCATTCGAGAAATAACCCATGATATTTTTGAACATGTGGGGTGGGGTCCGGGGCGAGATAACGGTGTAATCTAGCAATGCCCGCGACTTTGCACAAGGTGGCATGTATCATTGCGTGCGCGTCCGCCAGCGGGCGCAACTCCAAGGCCCAAACTCCGGAATTTCTGCCGTGTCACTCGATAAAGATCAGGTACAGCATATTGCGATGCTGGCTAGGCTGCGGCTTACCGACGAAGAGATTACCCAGACCGTCGACAAGCTGTCTCGCATAGTGGATTTTGTGGACCAGTTGTCCGCCGCACCGACCGCAAACGTCGTGCCGATGGCGCACCCGTTGAATCAAACCCAGCGCCTGCGCGCCGACCGGGTGACCGAGGCCAATGTGCGCGATGCCGTGCAGAAAAATGCGCCAGCCGTGTCTGAGGGGCTGTACATCGTGCCGAAGGTTCTCGACTAATGGAGCTTCATGTTCAAACGCTTACCGAGCTCAAGGCGGGCCTCGACCGGGGCGATTTCAGCTCGGTCGAGCTGACACAAGCAATGCAAGCTCGCATCGCGCAGCACGGCGAAAGCCTCAATGCATTTATTACGATCATGGATGATGCGGCGCTTGCCGCAGCGCAACTCGCCGACGAGAAACGTGCCGCGGGTGACGGTGGTGTGTTGAACGGACTACCGATCGTACACAAGGATATATTTTGTACACGGGATGTTTTGACCACCTGTGGCTCACGCATGCTTGAGAACTTTATTTCGCCCTACGACGCGAGCGTCGTTGAACGTCTTTCCGATGCGGGCGCCGTGGTCCTGGGCAAGTCCAACATGGATGAGTTTGCAATGGGCTCGTCAAACGAAACAAGCTACTTCGGCCCCGTCAAAAATCCCTGGGATCTTGATCGCTCACCGGGCGGTTCTTCCGGCGGCTCCGCGGCAGCGGTCGCCGCAAGACTGGCGCCGGCTGCGACGGGAACCGACACGGGCGGATCCATCCGACAACCTGCTGCACTGACGAACACAGTGGGCATAAAACCAACCTATGGGCGCGTTTCCCGCTACGGCATGATTGCGTTTGCATCGAGTCTCGATCAGGCAGGCGTCATCACGCGTTCCGCTGCAGATGCGGCGTTGCTGCTCGGCGTCATGGCGGGATTTGACGAGCGTGATTCGACCTCTGTCGATCACCCGGTACCCGATTACGTGGCCGGGCTCGAAGCTTCGCTCAAGGGCCTGCGCGTCGGCATCGTTCGTCAGCATTTTGACAGCGGTCTTGATCATGCGACGGGCGAGGCCGTCCGCGAAGCGTTGCAAGTGCTGCAAGCGCAGGGTGCCACGCTCACTGAAGTGGATCTGCCCAACCTCGATTACTGCGTGCCGACCTACTACGTCGTTGCGCCGGCCGAGTGTTCGTCCAACATGTCGCGATTCGACGGCGTGCGTTTCGGTCGTCGTGCCGATAACCCGGAAGATCTGCTGGATTTATACAGCCGCAGTCGCGGAGAAGGCTTTGGCGAGGAAGTAAAACGACGCATCATGACGGGCACCTACGTGCTGTCCGCGGGTTACTACGACGCCTATTACCTGCAGGCGCAGAAGGTCCGGCAGCTCATTAGCGACGATTTTCGAAAGGCATTCGAAAGTGTCGACATCATTGCGGGTCCGACGACGCCAACGCCGGCCTTCAAACTCGGCGACAAGACCGACGATCCGATCACGATGTACCTCAATGACATATACACGATCGGCGCCAATCTGGCGGGCCTGCCCGCGATATCAGCACCGTGTGGCATGGTCCAAGGCCTGCCCGTTGGCCTGCATCTCGTCGGGCCGCATTGGGCCGAGGAGTCTCTGTTGCGCACGGTGCATCAGTATCAGTCCCAGACCGACTGGCATCGGGCCTGCCCGGAGGCCTTCCGATGAACAGTGCGTGGGAAGTCGTCATCGGGCTGGAGATTCATACCCAGCTTGCGACGAAGTCGAAAATTTTCTCGGGTGCCTCGACTGCCTACGGCGCCGAACCGAACACACAGGCCTGTCTCGTTGACCTCGGATATCCCGGCGTGCTGCCGGTGCTGAATGAAGAAGTGGTGCGGATGGCGACACTCTTCGGGCTTGCAGTGGGCGGGACTGTTGCATCGCGTTCTATTTTCGCTCGCAAAAATTATTTCTACCCGGACCTCCCCAAGGGTTACCAGATCAGCCAGTTTGAGCTGCCGATCGTTGTGGGTGGCGAGATGTATATTACGGATGCCGATGGTAATGAAAAACGCATTGGCATCACGCGCGCGCACCTTGAAGAGGATGCGGGCAAGTCGATTCATGAAGGACTCGATCGTTCCTCGGGCATCGACCTGAATCGTGCAGGCACTCCGTTACTCGAAATCGTGTCCGAGCCCGATTTGCGGTCCGCCAAAGAGGCGGTTTCCTATTTGCGCAAGATCCACACGCTCGTGCGCTATCTTGAGATTTCGGACGGCAACATGCAGGAAGGCTCGTTCCGCTGTGATGCGAATGTATCGGTACGCCCACTTGGCCAGGAAGAGCTTGGTACCCGAGCGGAACTCAAAAACCTGAACTCGTTTCGCTTCATCGAAAAGGCAATCAACTTCGAGGTCGATCGCCAGATTGAGCTGATCGAGGACGGTGGCAAGGTCGTGCTGGAAACGCGATTGTACGACTCGGATAAGAACGAGACGCGATCCATGCGTTCGAAAGAAGAAGCCAACGATTATCGCTACTTCCCCGATCCGGATCTGTTGCCCGTTGAGATTACTGCCGACTATGTTGAGGCCGTGCGGGCGACGATGCCCGAGTTGCCGGACGTAAAACGACAGCGCTTCGTCGATGACTATGGCCTGAAAACGGATGACGCAAGCATCCTCACGGGGAGTCGCGCGCTGGCCGATTATTTCGAATCTGCAGCCGGCGCCGGGACTTCCGCAGCACAGGCAATCGCGAATTGGGTTATCGGCGACCTTACGGGCGCATTGAACAAGGACGGGCTGGATATCGACCACAGCCGTGTTTCGGCCGCCGAGCTTGCAGGGC
>JADFLJ010000209.1 GCA_022564475.1 Pseudomonadota bacterium | reverse complement strand
TAAGCAATCATCAGACTACAGATATGAAGACTCTCGCTGAATCGCCCCCAGTTTGCTACTCATTTGCACCTCTCCTATTGCCATTTTGTATGGCTGAAAGGTGTCTAGAAGATTGGGGGCGATTCAGAACACGACGGGACCCCACCCGATCGCGTCACAGATGAAATAACTGAATTCGAATCGCGTCTAAAAAGTGCCGTTGACTTCCTGGATCAGCGCATTGAGCCGGGCACGCAACCGGACGCCGAAACGCTTGATGCTGTTATTGATATTTGTGGCTGGGCGCACGCTGAGTGGGTCCGCATCCATCCGTTTGCCAACGGCAATGGTCGAACCGTTCGGATTTGGGCGAATTTGATAGCTATGCGTTATGGGCTCCCACCATTCGTGCGATTACGACCTCGACCCGAGGGCAACGACTACAGCGCGGCCGGCGCTCAAGCCATGCGCGGCGATTGGCGACCGACCGCCGATCTATTCCGTCAAATGCTGGACGACTTTCTTTCAGCCTGATGCTTCCAGCGACCAACCAATGCGGCTGACAAACTGCTAGTATTCCTGGTCATGACCGTCCTGCGACAAAACTGCAAGAGACCTCTAGGCGTTCTGCTGGCAATTATCTTCTTTGCCGCGCAAACAGCGGCGCTTGCACATGCCTATGAGCACGATCCAGGCAGCCTGCAAGCCCGGGTCTGTTCGACCTGCATAGCCGGGCATTCATTGAGTTCGGCATGTGTCGCATCGACAGTGCATATCGAATTTCAGCATTGCAACGCTGGCATCATTATCGAACGGACGCCGGTGGCAGACACAATTCATGTTCCCTATGCCCGCCAGCGGGCACCCCCAACACCTCTCTAAGCAATACCGGCGCCTTCGGGCCATGCAGTATTCAGGTGATCGGCGATCACGTGAGCCGGGCCACCGAATATCGGGCCGCCTCGCGTTCAGTGCCGGGACCGCAATAAAGAGTGGTGAAAAATTATGTACAAGCAAAAATTAGCCTTGGCGCTCGCGTTGATTTTGGTGTCGACGGGAACGCTGAACGCACAGGACTTGTCGGGGGAAGTAGCAGACCTGCGGCAGATGCTGACCGAGATGAAGAACGACTATGAAAGTCGCGTTGAAGAACTAGAGAGCAGGCTGGATCACGCAGAACGATCGGTGCGTCGCGCAAGCAGGGACGCAGACGAAGCAATGGAAATCGCGGAGCAGGCTGCGATCAGCGCGACCATCGGCACATCCTCGCCCAATACCTATAACCCGGCTATCGGCGTTGTACTCGTTGGCCGATACGCGAATATCAATTCCGGCTGGCAAGATATTCCGGGTTTCATCCCCGGCGGTGAACTCGGCCCCGGCAGCTCGGGGTTCTCGCTCGGCGAGTCCGAACTCAATATGAATGCAAATATCGATCCGCGGTTTTTCGGCAATCTCACGCTGGCTCTCGAAGACGACGGCGGCGAGACTGAGGTTGCCGTCGAAGAGGCATGGATTCAGACCACCGCATTGCCACATGGATTGACATTGCTGGGTGGACGGTATTTTTCCGGCATCGGCTACCTGAACAAGTTCCATCGGCATGCCGACGATTTCGGCGACCGGCCACTTCCGTATCAGGCATTTTTCGGCGGACAGTACGTACCGGACGGAGTGCAACTGCGCTGGATTGCGCCAACGCAGTTATTGCTCGAATTCGGTACCGAGCTGAACTGGGGCAGCAATTTTCCCTCGACAGGTCGCTCAACAACATCGCCCGATGCATGGGCGTTTTTCGCCAATGTGGGCGGCGATGTTGGCCAGAGTCATAGCTGGCAATTGGGGGTGTCGCACTTGTCTGCCGATGTCGTGGACCGGGGCGGGGCAGACGTCGGCGCGCCTCCTGCTGAGGTCTTCAGCGGCGACAGCGATCTCACCGGACTCGATTTCGTCTGGAAGTGGGCGCCTCACGGCAATTCGACCGTGCAGAATTTCAAACTACAGGGCGAATACTTCAGTCGGGATGAGAGCGGCGCGTTCGCTGGACTTCCTTACAACGGGAATCAGGACGGCTGGTATATGCAGGGAATTTGGCAGTTCCGCCAGGGCTGGCGCATCGGGTACCGGCACGATGAAGTCGATGCAGACAACGGCTCGCTTTTTTCCGGCACCCTTCTCGAAGACCCGGGTCGAAGTTCCGCCAGGGACAGCCTCATGATCGAGTGGTCACCCAGCGAATTCAGTCGCCTGCGCATGCAGTTCATCGACGATCGAGTGCTTGACGAGAGCGACAGCCAGTTCATGTTGCAGTACATCATGAGCGTTGGCGCTCATGGTGGACACGAATTCTAGGAGCTACAATGATGAACAAACTTACTGCATTGCTGTTGCTGCTCGTTGCGCCGCTAGGCGCAGATGCACTGGAAGTATTTGCCTGTGAACCGGAGTGGGGTTCTCTTGTAAAAGAGTTGGCAGGTGATAACGTAAACCTGACGGTTGCAACCACTGCTTTTCAGGATCCTCACCGACTCCAGGCAAGGCCCAGTCTGATTGCGGCGACGAGGCGCGCAGACTTACTGATTTGTACCGGCGCCGACCTGGAAATCGGCTGGCTGCCCTTGCTACTGCGACGTGCCGGCAACCCGGATATTCAGCCAGGCCGTCCCGGTCATTTCATGGCCGCAGACTACGTCCGCAAACTCGAGATTCCAGTGCTGGTCGATCGTTCTCAAGGCGACATTCATCCTCAGGGCAATCCGCATATACACCTGAACCCGAACAACATCTCACGCATTGCGATCAAGCTGGCAGAGCGCCTTGGCGTTCTGGACCCTGCTAATGAAAGCGACTACATGGACCGCCTGCAGGAATTTCAGTACCGATGGAAATCAGCAATCGTGGGCTGGGAGCAGCGCGGCGAACTCCTGAGCGGACTGCGCCTGGCTTCTCACCACCGGGGTTTCAGCTATCTCGCAGACTGGCTTGATCTGAATATTGTTGCAACGCTGGAACGCAAGCCTGGCATTCCGCCCAGTGCGGCACATCTTGCCAGTCTTCTCGAAACTTTGTCTCCAAATCCGCCGGCCGCGGTGGTTCGCACGCCATATGCCAACGAAAAGCCGTCGTTATGGCTGACCGAACGCCTTGATGTGAGAGCGCTTCGCCTGCCTTACACCGTCAACGTGGTGGACGGCCCGGTCGATTTGTTCGCGTTGTTCGATATGACACTCGCTGCCCTTGAGGAAGTACACAATGAACGCCTTTGAGATGAGCATCATGGGGCCCGCGTTTTTGGCGGGTCTCCTCGTACTTGCCACGCACGTTCCTCTGGGCGCCGAAGTTTTGCGACGTGGAATCATTTTCATCGACCTTGCCATCGCACAGGTCGCGGGGCTCGGGGTAATCGCCGCTGACACTATGGGATGGGAACAGAATGGCTGGATGGTTCAGGGTGCCGCCGTTTCTGCCGCACTCATTGCAGCATTCGTGCTCCACTGGACAGACAAACGCTGGCCGAAGATGCAGGAAGCGCTCATCGGCATCTGCTTCATTCTGGCAGCGACGGCCGGAATTCTCGTCCTTGCTGGCAATCCGCACGGCGGCGAAAATTTGAAAGA
>JADFLJ010000208.1 GCA_022564475.1 Pseudomonadota bacterium | reverse complement strand
CGGTGACCACGACATCGAACTGGTAGTCGCCCGGTCCCTGTGCCTCGGTCGGCGTCCAGGTAAAATCGCCACCGGCTGTAATGCTGGCACCCGCCGGGACACTGCCACTAGCACCGTCCTCCAGGCTGAACGTCAGGGTGTCGTCCGGCAAGTCCGCATCCGTCGCCGTCGCCGTAAACCAAAAGACTGCAAGTTCGTCGATGTTCGTCGGCAACGTCGGTACCGTGAGTACCGGCAAGGCAGCCATTGCCGGAGTCGACAACAATGCAAAAATGAAAAGGAATGCAATTCGTCGGACGCGCCGCAGCGCTTCAGCTGATGTGGATTTGTGCTTCATCGAGAACTGGTCGATATGTCCCTTAGCGTGGACGGGGCCGGTCTTAAGTGCAGGAATTCCCTATTCCAGAACCGGTCTTGTTAAGCCCGTAAGAATACTAAAGACTGCAGTTTGAAACTGAGCCTTCAGTCTTATTCCAAAATGTGAACTGTGTCACACTTTCATGGCCAGCGTACACGAGGCCAATAACAGGCTCAATAGCCCGCAGTGTATGCCTCAAGCCATGGATCGACGACGTTTGTCCCGTGAAGTTTATGTCAAGTCTGTCAGGCCAGTTTTTCAAGGATAGACAAGATCTCACCGACTTTCGTATGCATCAGATTCTTGTCAGCGCGAGTCTCGACGTTCAGTCGAATGACGGGCTCTGTGTTGGATCCACGTAAATTGAAACGCCAATCGTCAAATTCGAGGCTTATACCATCAATTTCGTCAATCGCGATTGCTTCCGGCGCGTAGCGATCACGAACCGTCTGAATCGCCAGTGCCACATCTGCAACTTGCCGATTAATCTCACCACTCGCCGGATACATGGCTTGCCGCTCCCCGACCAGTTCAGACAGTGTCTTGCCCGTTGTAGAGATCAGCTCGGCAACCAGCAACCAGGGAATCATGCCGCTGTCCGCGTAGGAGAAATCCCGGAAGTAATGGTGAGCGCTCATTTCGCCGCCGTAGATCGCGTCGACCTCGCGCATCTTTTCCTTGATGAATGAATGCCCGGATTTACTTTGAATCGCATGCCCGTATGCGGTTTCAATGATATCCAGCGTATTCCAGATCAACCGGGGATCGTGAACAATTTTCGAGCCCGGCACCTTCTCGAGGAAACTGTCAGCCAGCAACCCCACGATGTAATAGCCCTCGATGAACCCGCCGTTCTCGTCGAAAAAGAAACAGCGGTCAAAATCCCCGTCCCAGGCGATGCCCATGTCAGCCTTGTTTTCGATCACCGCCTCGGCCGTTATCGCCTGGTTTTCCCGCAGCATCGGATTGGGAATACCGTTCGGAAATGTGCCGTCGGGTTCGTTATGGATTTTGATGAGTTCGAACGGCAAGTGCTTCTCCAGCCCATCCAAAGCGATGCCGGCGCAGCCGTTGCCCGCATTGACGACAAGTTTGAGTGGCTTGAGTTTTGCTACATCGACATAGCCCAGCATGTGCTCGATGTAGGCGTCGAAAATATCGACTGCCCTGCGCTCACCGGCTTGCTCAGCCATTTCTCGCGCATCACTCTCGGCCAAGGCACGAATCTCGACGAGCCCGCTGTCGGCACTGATCGGCCGGGCATCCTCCCGGACCAGCTTCAGACCGTTGTAATCGGCCGGATTGTGGCTGGCCGTCACCATGATTCCACCGCCCGCCTTGAGATGCATCGTGGCGAAATAGACCATTTCGGTACCACACAGACCGATATCGAGAACGTCAACTCCGGCTTCTGTCAGACCCCTTACGACGGAGTCAGTGAGCTCGGCGCTTGAAAGTCGCATGTCCCGACCAACCACGATTGTCTTCGTGTTGAGGAACGCAGCCGTTGCATTGCCGATGCGATAGGCCACATCCGCATTGAGCTGATTCGGGATCTGTCCACGAATGTCGTAGGCTTTGAAACAGGTGATGTCGATGGTCACGTATTCGTGCCTTCGCGACCGTAATTGTCTTCGAGGCGCACGATGTCGTCCTCGCCGAGGTAGTCGCCGCACTGAACCTCGATAATGTGCACGGGCTCGTCAAACGGATTGGCTATGCGATGCACATCCCCAATCGCGATATACGTGGATTCATTCACGCCAAGGTCGAATACGTCATCGTTTTTGGTAACGCGAGCCCGGCCACGCACCACAATCCAGTGCTCCGCCCGATGCGCGTGTTTCTGTAATGACAACACAGCGCCCGGTTTTACGATCAGGCGTTTAACCTGGAAGCCGTCCTTGCTCTCAAGGCTGTCGTAACTGCCCCAGGGCCTGAACACTTGCCGATGCAGTTTCGTCTCCTCCCTGTCCTGCTTCCTGAGCTCATCGACAATGATCTTGACGTCTTGTGACCGCGACTTCTTCGCGACTAACACTGAATCTTTAGTTTGGACGATGACCACATCGGTCAAACCAACGGCAGCCACGAGAAGGTTTTCTGCCTGAATAAACGTGTCTTTACAGTCGTGTAGCAACACATCGCCATCCACGGTGTTGCCCATGGAATCGCCACCACGCGCCTCGTGCAACGCAGCCCATGATCCAACATCGCTCCAGCCGGCATCCAGCGGCACCATCGCTGCGGTGTCTGTTTTTTCCATGACGGCGTAGTCGATCGAATCGCCTGGACAGGCTTTGAATGCGTCGGCGTCCGGCCGCACAAAATCCGCGTCATTGACTCGATCGGACATGCTTCTCTCACAGGCATCGAAGATGTCGGGTACAAATTCTTTAAGTGCGTCGAGATACGCGTCCACGCCGAAGAGGAACATGCCGCTGTTCCAGAAGTGTTCACCCCCGGCAACATAGGATTCCGCTGTGGCGAGGTCCGGCTTCTCGACGAAACTTTTTACGGCCACGGCTGCGTTGCCTTCCCTCGTGGCTTCGATGTAGCCAAATCCGGTTTCCGGACGTGTCGGCACGATGCCGAACGTTACCAGGTCGCCATTGACTGCAGCCGACATTCCACTAGCCACGGCATCCTGGAAAGCCTTGATATCGGCAATGACATGGTCTGCCGGCATGACCAGCAGGACCGCATCGTCATTTTTCTCCCTGGCCAGAAATGCGGCCAATGCTACGGCCGGCGCTGTGTTCCGACCCTCGGGTTCGAGCACGATCTGTGCCGCCTGGTTGATCTCCAGCAACTGTTCCGCGACCAGGAACCGGTGTGCCTCGTTGCACACCACGATGCATTCGCCAGTCGCGCCTTCCAGACCCTCAAGCCTGAGCGCGGTTTCCTGCAACATGGTTCGATCGCCCATCAGCGGCAAAAGCTGCTTTGGATACATCGACCGGGAAGCCGGCCACAGACGAGAACCGGAACCACCTGAGAGAATTGTTGGAATTATTGGCGCCATAATTATCGAGTCGATGTTACTTGAACGACATTCCTAGGAATCCGTTTTCCGGCGGCTATGACCAAGCGAAACACTGGCGACGGAGCTTCCGCGACCCATCGCGTAGTATTGCAGCCCGAATTTACTCACGGCAGCCGGCTCATAAAGATTTCGCCCATCGAAAATCACGGCGTCGGCGAGCTGTTCCTTAAGCGACTGGAAATCCGGGCTTCGAAATTCCTGCCACTCGGTCAGGATGACCAACGCATCGGCGCCCTCAAGCGCGCCCGAAGCTGTTTCGCCCAACGCAA
>JADFLJ010000039.1 GCA_022564475.1 Pseudomonadota bacterium | reverse complement strand
GCGGCTCTCGTTTGCCTGTCCCATCGACAGGCTTCGAGAAGCAATGAAACGTATTGAACGCGCACTCTACGCTTGACTTAAGGCGGGGCCTGAACGAAAATCGCGGCCGCGTTCAGACGTGATTCCCCGATAGCTCAGTTGGTAGAGCGATTGACTGTTAATCAATTGGTCCCTGGTTCGAGTCCGGGTCGGGGAGCCAGATTTCCAGAAAAACCAGAACCGGCATAGCCTCTCTTGCAGGGGCTTTGTTTTTTCCGGCCTCCGGCAATATTCGTCTACTCGAACACCCCGCCAGAACAGTTGGGAATCTGACTAAAATCATTAGTAATAGTGAAACTGGTGTTCGACTGGTTCCTTGTAAGCGCTGTGTTATCGGCCTATGCTTGGGCCTATGCTTGAGCCTATGCTTGGGCCTATGCTATTTGCCGATTGGAGATCATCGCCATGTCGCAGGAACGCGAAGCACGACTTTTCCGCAACGGCCGCAACCAGGCGGTACGCATTCCTCGAGAGTTCGAATTCTCGGGCGAGCGTGTGATTATTCGAAAGGTGGGGAAACGACTTATTCTTGAGCCGGCGCCGCAGCGCAAATTAGCCGAAGTACTCCGCGAGTTGTCACCATTGCCGGCGAAAGAGACATTGCCGGATGTCGACGACTTGCCACCATTGGATCCCGATCCCCTCGGCCAGTGACGTACCTTCTCGATACAAATGTTATTGGTGAGATAGCCCGAAACCCGCAAGGCAATGTCGCGAATCGCGTTGCGGCGCTACAGCCTGACGAGTTCGGGATTAATCCTATAGTCGCTTGCGAAATTGAGTACGGGCTAACCAAACGCGGATCATCCAGACTTCGGCGGCAGATCGAGACGATTCTTGAAGCAATTGCTGTGTTCGACGTGCCGTCCGATATCGCCGTCCACTACGGTCGGATTCGCGTTGACCTCGAGAAACTCGGCACGCCGATCGGTCCGTATGATCTGCTCATCGCAGCGCACGGATTGGCGTCGAAACTAACCGTTGTTACAGGCAATGAGAAGGAGTTTCGGCGAGTGCACGGCTTGAACGTAGAAAACTGGCTATCAAGCTAGGCGCAACTCAATTCCTACTATGTAGATCGCGCGGCCGTCTGGCACCCTTGGCACCACTCCAAAAAAAACCTAGCCAGGAGCATTTTTTTTCGAGCGGTCAGCGGGCCCTTTTTACGGGCGGCCCCATTCAATGCTGGCGATTCGCAATTCACTTCCGGGTTGGGCAACCGTTACCGTTAGCGCTTCTGAATAAGTATCGCCAAGGAGTAGCACGTAGACCATCGCCAGGTCATCTGCATTTTTTCGAGGCCAGATTACCAATCGCCCACAATCCAGAATGCTCATGGCCATTCGGCTGTCGTTGTAAGACGTGGAATTCCCCATCACCCGGTGCTCACTTTGATAAGCTTGCGAGCAAGTGAGAATTGGAGGCAGAGGGCTCGTGAACAACGGCCTGATTGACGAACTAAGGCGGCGCGGCGTGCTGCGAGTCGCAGCCCTCTATGTTATAGCGGCCTGGCTAATCATCCAGGTTGCCGACGTCTTCTTCCCTGCCTGGGGTATCCCGGATGCAGCTCTTCGCTATTTACTCATAGCAGCTTTCCTCGGATTTCCGATCGCGATTTTGTTCGGGTGGATGTACGACATCACGACGGCGGGCATCGTTCGCACAGTGGCCGCTGATTCTGTTAGCGGTACACCCTCCGCGGACCTACGGCGTGGCGACTACCTGACATTGGCAGGGCTCGCTATTGCCGTTGGTCTCATTGTGTATAGCGTCGTGGGCGATGTTCTCAAGTCCGCATCCGAGGATGATGCCTTAACGACGATTGTCGACAAGTTGCCGAACTCCGTGGCCGTCCTGCCGTTTGTAAACATTAGTGGGGATCCCGACAACGACTATTTCTGCGACGGTATTTCCGAGGAAATACTTCACCGCCTGGCCGACTACCGCGACATGCATGTGCTCGCGCGTACATCTTCATTTGCATTCAAAGGCATTGAACTCGGCGCCGCAAAATTATCCGACATCCTTGGCGTCAAATACATACTGCAAGGAAGTGTGCGCAAGGATGGAAACAACCTGCGGATTTCTGCGCAGCTCATTGATGAGAATAATTTTCAGATCTGGAGCCAGAAGTTTGACCGGGAGTTGAGCGGTATTTTTGCTATTCAGAGCGAAATCGCCGCCGCCGTCGCCTCCAGTCTCGCCGATACGATGTCTGCAAGCCTTATCGACAATCGTAGATACCAGCCAAATATCGATGCGTATCAGGAATTCCTGCTCGGGCGCGAATATTTGCGTGCCCGCACACCGGGATTCGAGGTGAACGCCATAAAACACTTCGACAATGCGATCGAAATCGACAATCGATATGCGGAACCGCACGCCGGGCGGGCGATCGCACTCATGCTCACGGGCCGCGACGCCGTGCATTTCAAGGATCGCAAGGAAGAAGCGGACCGTTCGATCGCAGCCGCTCTGGAACTGGATCCCGAACATGCGATCGGTCTTGCGGCCCAGGGCCTTTCGTTCTTGCAGAAGCATGACTACGCGGCAGCTGAGCCGGTATTGCGCCAGGCCCTGGCGCTTGATCCAAACCTCGTCGGCACCCGTAACTGGCTCGGCAACGCACTCGGTGGCCAGCACAAGATTGCGGAAGCCTTCGCCCAATGGGAAGAGGCGCTGGCACGCGATCCGCTCGATCCCGTGCTCTCTACCAACCTCGCCAACCGTTATCGGACACGCGGCGACTTTCACCGCGCCGAGACACAGCTGCTACGCCTGCTCGACCTGCCTAAGCCACCGCAAATGGTGTATTCATCGCTGTTTCACATGTATGACACCTACGGTCGTTACATCGAGATGATCGGCGCGGGAAAACAGTGGATTCTGGCGCACGCGGTACCGGAATCAGAACCGCACTTCTACTACGCATATCTTGCCTACGGCTATGCTCGACTGGGGATGACCGAGACCGCGGAATACTGGCAGGACCGGGCAGAGGGCGCCAGGCCGGTTGACGCCGGCACCTGGATGCGTCGCAGCTACCTGTATCGTCTGCAGGGCAAGTTCGACGCCATGGAAGAGACCGTACTCACGGTGGCGAAACAGCAGGGGTTTGACCTCGATCGCATGCCGGCATTTTTCACGCAAGTCTTTGCGGCCGTGAAGATTCTGTCCGGCGAGTCCGACGACGGAGTCAGGCTGATGGAGTCAACCTACGACTTTGAAACGCTGGAGATAGGTGGTTTTTTGCAAATCGATTTCCTGCAGCTGCTGGCCTACGGCTACAGGCAGGTCGGCGACGAGCAGCGCGCGACCGAATTACTAAAGTTGATCGCTGCTGGCATCGACACCATGCAGCAGGATGGTCGTGGTCGTGACCCCTATACATTTGCGTTAATCGCTACGAACCACGCAGTAGCCGGTGAGCATGATGCAGCCGTTGCCGCGCTTGAGGTCGCTGTCGCCGGCGGCTATCGGGACTATTTTTACATGTTCCATGACGCACGCTGGTATGGCCTGCGTGACGATCAGCGCTTCAAAGATCTCATGGCCCGCATGAAAGCCGATATTGACTCGCAGCGGGCTCGCGTTGAGCAGATCGATGCCACAGACGGTTTCGAAGTATTGCTGGCGCAAGCGCTTGCCCGGTCAGCAAACTAATTTTTGTTAGTGCCCTTGACGAGCTGCTCGATGTGCGCAGTAAATTCTACACCCGTTTCCGGATGTTTCATGCCGTAGGCTACGGTTGCCTGCAGGTAACCCAGCTTGCTGCCACAGTCATAGCGAACGCCATCGAAGGAGTATGCGTAAACCGGCGACTTTTCCAACAAGTTAGCGATACCGTCGGTCAACTGAATCTCACCGCCTGCGCCACGACCGATGTGCTGCAGCTCGTCAAAAATCTCCGGCACTAGCAGATACCGACCCACAACAGCTGAGTTCGAAGGTGCATCGGCCGGGTCCGGTTTTTCAATAATCCGGGTGATGCGATTTCGATCGCTTGCGTCTACGGCGACAATGCCATAACTCGAGGTATGCTCTTGCGGCACGGTCTCCACAGCGACCACACTTCCACCATGCTCAGCATACTCAGCGGCCATCTGCTGCAGACAGCCGGGGCTTCCATCGATCAGGTCATCCGCCAGATGCACGAAAAACGGCTCATCGCCCACCGCTGGCAGCGCGCACAAAACAGCGTGTCCCAATCCGAGAGGCTCGCCCTGACGAATGTAAATACACGACACACCGTCCGGCACTATTCCCTGAATTGAATCCAGCAATTCAGTCTTGCCCGATTCCGTCAGCGCCTTCTCCAGCTCGGGATCCGCATCGAAATGATCCTCGATCGCGCGCTTTGAGCTGCCCGTTACAAAAACGAGTTTAGTTGCGCCCGCCTCAATGGCCTCCTCAACCGCATACTGAATGAGCGGTTTGTCGACAATCGGCAACATCTCTTTGGGACTTGCCTTTGTCGCCGGGAGGAATCGAGTTCCTCGACCAGCAACCGGAAATACAACAGAACGAACGACCTGTGCCAACGCAGAGCTCCTTAGCAGGCTTACCAAGGTCAATCATAGCCAATTTGCAGCGGCAAGGTCATGATGCCAGTCACGCCACTACGTGGGACAGGTCGCACTGGCAAGTCCAGTGCGACCTTAATCGGCCGAACGCGGATGCGCCCTATTTCTTTTCCGAGCTGACGCGAATATCGGATCGGTTCAAATCAACGGTGCGCTCGCCAATGCCTTTTACAAGCGAAAGCTCGTCAGCATTCTTGAACGGACCGTGCTTCTTGCGATACTCGACAATCGCAGTGGCTTTTGACATTCCAATGCCCTTGAGCTCGGCCGAAATAGTTTCGGCATCGGCAGTATTTACATTGACCGGGCCTGCCCAGCCAAGCATTGGAAAAAGCACCGCAACCAGCGGCAAGATCTTGCTCATGGATTTCATTTCAGATTCCTCGTTAGTCGATCGCGCCAAAAAGCGCAGCAACGAGAGGTTACGAAAGCCCGGGCATTCTTGCGCCACGCAAAAATGGCCGGTTTTAGCCGAAATGATTTTGGAATATCTGCTGTGGTACTCAGGGACCGGTAATGCTGTGCTGCAAGACCGTATCGAACTGCACGCGAGACGCCGGCCGCTGGGTTTCCCAACTGCGGCAACTGGGACACTGCCAAAGAAGTTTTTGACTTGAAAATCCGCATTCCTGGCACTGGTAGCGCGGTGTTGAAGACGCAAGATTCGACAAGGCCTTGCGAACTCGAGCCATCGCCACGTCGTCTCCTGCAGCTACACTCTGCATGTCGATGAACTCACTCAGCGTTTTTTCGTTCCGCAGGTATTTCTCAACACATTCATCAATAACAGGAATACCGCCGATGTCATTCACGATTGCCGTATAGGCGACCAACGTGTTCATTTCCGGGTTCTTCTTCAGCATTTTTCTGAAGGCCTTATCGAGATCGTCGATAGCGTCTTCACGCTCATAAATCGCCACAATCTCCGGTAACGCCTCAGCGATAAGGTAGGTATGTTCATCGATAATGCGATGGTACAGACGCAGCGCCGTTTTACTGTCGTCAGTCTCTTGTGCAATATGTGCGCGCGTTAGTGCGCCACGGAGCGTGCGTGGGCGACCTGCCTGAGCCTGCTTGACGTACTGCCGCGCCGCGCCGTAGTCCTTTGCTACCGCAGCAGCCTCGGCCAACTCGCAATAGTAATGAGCAATTTGCAATGCCAGCGAGCGACCTCCCAGAACTTCAAGTTGCTGGCCGGCTTCGATCGCCTTTTCCCACTCTTTTTCCTGCTCGTAAATGCGTGTCAGGTTTTCCAGCGCTTCGACCTGGTAGCGCGAGCCTTGCGACAATCGTGTAAACATCTTCTCGGCACGATCCAATAGCCCCGCCTTCAGATAGTCCTTGGCGAGGGAGAACAACGCCTGATCACGCTGCTCGGATGCGAGATCCGGTCGCGCGATGATGTTTTGGTGAATACGAATGGCGCGATCGATTTCGCCTCTGCGACGAAACAAGCTGCCCAGTGCAAAGTGAGTCTCAATCGTCTTGTCGTCCACTCGCACCATCTTCAGGAAATGCTCAAGCGCCTGGTCCGTCTGCTCGTTGAGCAGGAAATTCAGCCCCTTGAGGTAGTCGATATTCAAGGGCGGCGGCGGATCTTCTTCCTCTCGCTCACCGAAACGACCCAGCGCCCAGCCTGCTGCGGCGAGCAACAGGAAAAGTCCGGCCAGTAAGAAGGTGGATTCAGTCGGCATCGTCTAGTGGCAGGTTTCGAAGGCTGGTCACCTCCGACTCGGACACTCGCAGCAAGCGGCGCAGATTATGTCGCTCATTCAGCAGGCGCAGTGCCCATGCACCCATGCACAGAATCCCAAACAGCCAACCAATCGCAAAAGCGATCGTGAATGCTACCGGAACAGACGGACTGACCGTCGTCAGAATGAGATCGATGTCCACGGTACTCTTGTTGTGGTACGTGAATACGAGCATGGCCGCGAAGATGATCGCGACCAGCATTATCACGGCAATGCGTTTGAGCATCTTTCTGCCGCGACGTCAGCTCTTGATCGCGAAATGCCGACTTTGATTGACCCGCTCACGCAGATCCTTGCCGGGCTTGAAGTGAGGCACGTACTTACCGGATAGCGCGACGGCCTCGCCGGTCTTGGGATTGCGCCCAATCCGCGGCGGACGAAAATGCAGTGAAAAGCTGCCGAAACCGCGTATCTCAATTCGTTGCCCAGTCGCCAACGAGTCGCTCATCAGGTCAAGCAGGTGCTTGACTGCGAGCTCGACATCTTTCGTCGGCAGGTGTTTCTGTTTTCGGGCAATCGCTTCTATGAGTTCAGATTTAGTCATTTTTATGGCTTTTTCCGGCTGTGACTCGTAACTCACCGATTCGTAAAGACAAATATAGCCCGGACCGACCGGTCCGGGCTACTGTTTTTACGTAATTATTTACTTTTTCCGGACAATTTCTCCTTCAAAAGCTCGCCAAGCGTGGTTCCGGCCGGGGCAGAACCCGATTCAGATTTGTAACTACTCATCGCTTCTGCCTCTTCATGAACCTCTTTAGCCTTGATCGACAGCGCAACTGAACGGTTCTTGCGGTCAACGTTGGTGAACTTGGCCTCAACCTCTTCTCCGACCTTAAGTATTGTTCGAGCATCCTCAACACGGCCCCTGGCCAGCTCGGATGCACGCAACGATCCAATCACACCCTCGCCCAGGTCGACCAGCGCGCCGTGCTGATCTACTTCGGTGATAACACCCTTGACGATCGTGTTTTTGGGATGCTCTGCGAGCCATTGCGAGAACGGATCTTTCTCAAGCTGCTTGATGCCCAGAGAAATGCGCTCACGATCGGCGTCGATCGCCAATACAGCTGCCTCGATCTCCTGACCTTTCTGGTAATTGCGCACGGCTTCTTCGCCAGGCATGTCCCAGGATATATCGGAGAGGTGAACCAGCCCGTCGATACCGCCGTCGAGACCAATAAAGATACCGAAATCGGTAATCGATTTGATCTGACCGGAGACCTTGTCGCCGCGATTGTACGTAGCGGCAAACTCAGCCCACGGATTCGACGCGCACTGCTTAACACCCAGCGAGATGCGGCGACGTTCTTCGTCGATTTCCAGAACCATGACTTCAACTTCTTCACCAACCGACACAACGCGTGACGGGTTGACGTTCTTGTTGGTCCAGTCCATTTCGGAAACGTGGACGAGACCTTCGACGCCGTCCTCGATTTCGACAAAGCAACCGTAGTCGGCGATGTTTGTCACCTTGCCGAACAGACGCGTCTGCGGCGGGTAACGGCGTGCGAGATCCTTCCACGGATCGTCGCCGAGCTGCTTCATGCCCAGCGATACACGCTGACGCTCGCGGTCAAACTTCAGAATTTTGACGTCGATCTCGTCGCCCACGTTCACAACCTCGGAAGGATGCTTGACGCGCTTCCAGGCCATATCCGTGATGTGCAACAAGCCATCGATTCCGCCAAGATCGACGAAGGCGCCGTAATCGGTCAGGTTCTTGACGATACCCTTGACTGAATTGCCTTCCTTCAGCTCCGCGAGCAACTGCTCGCGCTCGGCCGAGTACTCCTGCTCAACGACCGCACGGCGTGAAACCACGACGTTATTGCGACGCTGATCGAGCTTGATGACCTTGAACTCGAGACTCTTGCCTTCCAGGTAAGCGGGGTCACGTACCGGACGAACATCGACCAGTGAGCCCGGCAAGAATGCGCGGACGTTGTCGATCTCAACTGTGAATCCGCCTTTGACGCGTCCATTGATGACGCCCTCGACGATTTCGGAATTCTCGAATGCTTTTTCCAGATCGATCCACGTTCTTGCACGAATCGCTTTCTCGCGAGACAGCTTGGTCTCACCGAAGCCATCTTCGACTGCATCCAGTGCAACTTCAACGTCATCGCCCACAGCAATATCGCCGTCGCGAAGATCGTTTCTAAACTGTTCGATTGGAATGACGGCCTCGGACTTGAGACCGGCGCTGACGATAACTACATCGTCGTTAATTGCGACAACAACACCGGTGATGATTGAACCGGGTTTGATCCGTTTACTCGCAAAACTTTCTTCAAATAATTCAGCAAAACTTTCAGACATGTTAACTAACCAAAAGACTCCGCGGCTGTCATACCCCGGGCCTTCACCCATCCGCATCGTTACTTCGTGTAACTAACGGTCATTAAAAAAAGAACCGAACTCCATGTTCGATTCCACCAAATCTCTCTGAGTGGAGTACTCCGACTGTGTCGAATTCTCAGCCAGTGTTCGCCCAGTCGAGGACGGTATTGGTCACGGCCTCAATCGACTGGCCCGACGAATCCAGTAACCTGGCATCCTCGGCTGGCCTCAGCGGCGCCACCGATCGCTCGGTGTCACGCCTGTCGCGGTCCTCTATGTCCCGCGAAAGCGCGGCAAGGCTAACATCAATACCCTTGTCCATCAACTGCTTATGGCGCCTTCGCGCCCGTTCTCCGGCACTGGCTGTCAGGTATATTTTTAGCTCCGCATCGACGAATACATGCGTCCCCATGTCCCGGCCGTCGGCCACCAAACCCGGTGCTTTTCGGAAGGATCTTTGCAGCTCCAAAAGCGCGTCTCGAACCGGCGCCTGCGCTGCCACCTGGGACGCTCCGTTGCCCGCGTCCTCGGTTCTTATGTTAAATGTGACATCCTCTCCATTGAGCAAGACCCGCTCGTTGCCCTCCGCGTCACTGCCGAACTCAATCTGCAGATTTCTGGCGATATCCGCCAATGCTGCCGTGTCACCAAGCGCGATGCCCTGCCGGCCGGCCGCGTACGCCGTCAATCGATACAGGGCGCCGCTATCCAGAAGATGATAGCCAAGCGCTGCAGCCACTCGCCGCGCAATCGTGCCCTTACCGGAACCGCTGGGCCCGTCGATAGCGATTACTCTCACTGAGTCCGTCATGGCGCAGACTCTACGCCGATCCTGACGCCCAAATTGCTCATTAACTCGACAAATCCCGGAAAGGAGGTATTCACGCCGGCAACGTTGCGAACCGTCACCGGACTGCTCGCCACCGTGCCAGCGATTGCGAGCGACATCGCGATTCGGTGGTCTCCAAAACTGTCGACCTCGCCGCCCGAAAATTGCCCACCGTGCACGATCGCGCCATCGTCGAACTCTTCAACAGTAATGCCGAGCACTCTCAGGCCGGCCGCCATCGCGGCAATCCGGTCACTCTCCTTCACCCGCAATTCGCCAATGCCGGAAAAGCTCGTATTACCGCTGGCGGCGGCTGCAGCGACGAAAATCACTGGAAACTCGTCGATAGCGAGCGACACCAGGGTCGGGTCGACTTCACCGCCGCTCAAAGCAGACGATCTGACGCGCAAATCGGCAATGGGCTCCTCACCCAGTGAGCGTGGATTTTGCAGTGAAATATCACCGCCCATGGCTTGCAGGATATCTATTACACCCGTGCGAGTCGGGTTTACGCCGACATTTCGGATCAATACGGAGGCATCTTTTGAGAGCAAGACGGCCAGGATCACAAACGCCGCCGACGACAGATCGGCCGGCACATCGATGGGACACGCCTGCAGTTGTTGCCGCCCCTGCAGCGTGATCGTGCGGCCGTCCACGACAATATCGGCGCCAAAGGCTCTGAGCATGCGCTCGGTGTGATCCCGTGTCACAGCCGGCTCCAGCACACGGCTTGGCCCGTCGGCGAACAAGGCGGCCAGTAATATGCAGGATTTAACCTGCGCACTGGCTATTGGCAGTTCGTAATCGATACCGTGCAAACGCAAGCCACCGGCAATCTGCAACGGCGGCGTGCCGTCGCAATCGCTCTCAATGGCTGCACCCATTTCGGTGAGTGGCGCAATCACCCGCTGCATCGGTCGACCTGTCAAAGACTCGTCTCCGGTCAGCACGCTGTCAAAGCCCTGCCCGGCCATGACGCCCGCCATGAGCCGCATTGCCGTGCCCGAATTACCCAGGTCGAGTGGCCCCGCGGGTTCTCGCAGGCCAGCCGCGCCGACACCGTGAACGCTGAGCCGTGTCGCATCGTGTTGCGTGATTGCGACGCCCATGTCGCGATAGGCCTGTAGCGTGGCAAGACAGTCTTCGCCCGCGAGAAAGCCGCTGATTTCAGTGGTGCCGGTCGCGATGCTTCCCAGCATTAGCGCCCGGTGCGACACGGACTTGTCGCCGGGAACGTCAACCTCAGCGTTTTGAATAGTGGACGGCTCTACACGAAAATCCATGACGGGGCGTTGCCGTGGCGGTCAGCCGACCGCCTTCGGATAGGCGCCGAGCACCTTAAACAATGAACTTCGCGACTCGAGCTCTTTCAGCGCGTCGACCAGCGGTGCTTCCTCGGCGTGACCGTCGAGGTCGATAAAGAAAACGTAGTCCCAGTTCTTGCGCCGTGATGGACGCGATTCAATTCGCGTCATACTGACACCGTGTTCTGCCAGTGGCTTAAGAAGGTTGAACAACACGCCTGACCCGACTCCTGTATCGCTGGTTGAAACCAATATCGTCGTCTTGTCATTGCCACTGGCTGCGAGCAGTTTCCTGCCAACCACCAGAAATCGGGTGGCATTGTCGGGGCGATCTTCAACATTGTTGACGAGAATATTCAGATCATAAACAGCCGCAGCAACATCGGGGCCAATGGCAGCCGTGCCCTCTTCATCGCGTGCCCGGCGCGCGCCGGCCGCATTACTGGACATTCCAATCAACTCTACGTTCGGCAGGTTTTCCCGCACCCCTCCACGGCACTGCGCCAATGACTGTTCATGCGCGCAAATACGCTTGATTTTTTCCAGACCCTTTTCGTTGCCGAGCAAATGTTGTTCGATTCGAAGCTCTATTTCACCGCCAATTTTCAGTGGCGACGTCAGGAACATGTCCAGCGTGTTGTTGACCGAGCCCTCGGTTGAGTTCTCTATTGGAACGACGCCGAAATCCGCGGCACCACTCTCCACTTCCTGAAAAATCTCGTCGATGGTATGAAACGGCAGCGCACGGACCGAATGGCCAAAGTGTTTGAATACTGCCGTTTGCGTAAAGGTGCCTTCCGGCCCGAGGAAACCAATCTTTAGTGGCTCCTGTTGTGCCAGACAGGCCGACATGATTTCACGAAACAGACGCAGAATTTCTTCATCGCGTAACGGTCCGTCATTGCGCTCGAGAACCCGACGCAATACATCCGCCTCACGTTCTGGGCGGAAGTAGTCAATGGCCGTCGCATCCTCACCCTTGGACTTACCGACCTCCTGCGCACACCGCGCGCGTTCACTGATCAGCGCCTGAATGCGCTCATCAATACTGTCGATTTGTTTGCGGATTTCGCCGAGCTCCGGCGCCGCGTCTTTTGCCCGCTTGGCCATGCTTAATGTGTCCTGTCACCTGTGCTTCGCAACGTGCTGCTATCTAGGGAGTTTTAGGCCCTTGTCCATAAGCGCTCAGGTTACAGGCTTGCCAAGATTTCGCAACGTCAGGACACCCTCGATCGCGCGGATGTTATGCCTGGTTTCTTCTGTCACTTCAGCGTTCACATCGACGATCGTATACGCGACAGGTCCGATCGATTTGTTCAGCAAATCTTCAATATTCAAACCCGCGTCCGCAAGACAGGTCGAAATTTGTCCGACCATATTCGGCACGTTGGCGTTCGCGATCGTCAAACGATGACCGTTCACGCGTGGCAAACGGCATTGAGGAAAATTGACGGAGTATCGAATGTTGCCATTCTCAAGGTAATCCCTGATGTTCTCCGCAACGAGGATCGCACAATTCTCTTCGGCTTCACCCGTTGATGCACCAAGATGCGGAAGCACTACAGCTTTCGGATGAGCAATCAATTCCGGTGTCGGAAAGTCACAGATATATGCATGCAGCTTGCCCGAATCGAGTGCATCAATTATCGCGGCAGTATCAGCAACGCCACCGCGTGCAAAATTGAGCACCATTGCGCCGTCGTTCATTAATGCCAGTCGGTCACGATTTACGAGGCCTTTCGTTATTTCAATAAGTGGCACATGACAGGTGATCGCGTCCGCATTTTGGAACAGATCCTCCAGGGTTTCGACATGCTGGACACCCGGCGACAGCTTCCAGGCATTTTGCACCGTCATTTTCGGATCGAAACCAACGACCTTCATGCCCAAATCCAATGCGGCATTCGCGACTTCGAGGCCTACGGCGCCAAGACCAATAACTCCGAGTGTCTTGCCGGGCAACTCAAAGCCTACAAACTGCTTCTTGCCCGCCTCAACGGCCTTGCTCAGTTCAGCACCCGTCTTGTCCAACGCTTTGACGTAATCTCTGGCAGCGCAAATATTGCGCGCACCGATGAATAAGGAGCCCAGTACCAACTCCTTTACCGCGTTCGCATTTGCTCCTGGCGCGTTAAACACCGGTATGCCACGCGTGGACATTGCATCTACCGGGATATTGTTAGTGCCCGCACCGGCTCGACCTATTGCGGCGACCGACTCGGGAATATCCATGTCGTGCATGTCGTGCGAACGAAGAATGATCGCGTCGGGCTGCGTCTCATCTGCTCCCACCGTGTAGCGATCGCTCGGCAGGCGTCGCAGACCTTCCTCGGCGATATTATTCAGGGTTAGTATTTTAAACATAGTTCCTTTTCGGGCCTGAAGGCCCTCCTACTGCATAGTTCCTTTTCGGGCCTGAAGGCCCTCCTACTGCAATGTTCCTTTTCGCGCCTGAAGGCCCTCCTACTGCATAGTTCCTTTTCGGGCCTGAAGGCCCTACTACTGCAATGTTCCTTTTCGCGCCTGAAGGCCCTCCTACCTGTTGTTCTTTTCGAACTCGCTCATGAATGCCAGCAGTGCATCGACAGCCGCTTCCGGTACGGCGTTATAAATTGATGCTCGCATCCCGCCTACGCTACGATGTCCCTTGAGATTAGTCAGTCCTGCCGCCTTCGATTCCGCCAGGAACTTAGCATCGAGCGACGAGTCCGCAAGAATAAAGGCCACGTTCATCCACGACCGGCAATCCTTCCGCACCGGATTAGAGTAAAAGTCCGACACATCAATGGCGTCGTACAACTTGCCGGCTTTACGTTCGTTGATCACAGCGATCGCGTCCAATCCACCCTGCCGCATCAGCCATTGCAAAACGAGATCAGCAACGTACCAGGCAAAAGTCGGCGGCGTGTTCGTCATCGAGCCAGACTCAGCGTATGCACGCCAGGTCATGAGGTGTGGCAAATTCTTCGGCGCGAGCTCGAGAAGATCGTCACGAACGATCACCAGCGTTAGTCCGGCCGGCCCGATGTTCTTCTGTGCGCCCGCGTAAATCACGCCAAACTTACTGATATCGATTGGCCGCGAAAATATTGTGCTCGACATATCCGCTACGAGCGGCACCCCGGATTCGGGAATGTAATGAAATTCAACGCCAGCGATTGTTTCGTTTGGCGTGTAGTGCAGATACGCCGCATCATCGCTGCGTACCCAGGACGCGGGGTCCGGGATTTCGCTGAAGTCCTGGTCCGCCGAGCTTGCGATGACGTTCGCGGTGCAAAACTTTTGCGCCTCAGCGACGGCCTTTTTGCTCCATATTCCGGTCACCACGTAGTCCACAACGTCCCCGGCCGCCGCGAGATTCATCGGCACCATGGACATCTGCAACGTAGCGCCACCTTGCAAAAAGAGCACGCTGTAGCCGTCTGGAATGCTGAGTAGCTCGCGAACATTCGCCTCGCAACGCTTTGCCAGCTCAAGAAATTCTGCGCCCCTGTGGCTGACTTCCATGACGGACATGCCCGTGCCCTGCCAGTCGAGCAGCTCGGAGCGAATCTGCTCAAGCACATCGAACGGCAACGCAGACGGACCCGCGCTGAAGTTGAATACTCGTGACGTATCGGAAATGCGCATGCCCTGCCGGCTACTCTTCAGCCGCGTCCTCGTCGGCATCCTCGCCAATGGACTCGATACGCGCCAGCCCGACCAGTCGTTGTCCCGACTCCACTCGAATCAGTCGAACTCCCTGAGTATTGCGTCCCATGACCGAAACGTCTTTAACGGGCGTACGAACCAGCGTGCCGTTCGAGCTAATCAGCATTATCTCGTCGTCTTCACCCACCTGGAGCATGCCGACGGTCCGGCCATTGCGTTTCGAGGTCTGAATCGCGATGACACCTTGCCCGCCACGTCCCTGAACCGGGAAGTCCGTTATCTCAGTACGTTTGCCATAGCCGTTTTCGGTTGCGGTTAATACCAGCAGGTCCTGGACGATCGTCAAGCCGATGAGTTCATGATCATTCGGCATTTTAATGCCGCGAACACCGGCTGCACCGCGACCCATGGGTCGAACGTCGGACTCATGGAAGCGAATGCTCTTACCCGAACTCGCAACGAGCAGAATGTCCTGCTCGCCGTCCGTAATCGCGGCATCAACGAGTTTGTCGTCGCCACGAAGATCAATCGCAATAATGCCGCTGGTCCGCGGACGCGAAAATTGACTCAGAGGCGTTTTCTTGACGGTTCCGGCCGACGTCGCCATGAAAACAAAGCTCTTGTCATCGAATTCCTTGATCGGCAATACCGCATTAATCCGCTCACCGTCTTCAAGCGGCAGCAAGTTCACGATCGGCTTGCCTCGCGATCCGCGACTGGCCTGCGGCACGCGGTACACCTTCAACCAATACATTTTTCCGCGACTCGAGAAACACAGCAGCATGTCGTGCGTATTCGCGATGAACAATTTGTCGATGAAGTCTTCGTCCTTGACCTTGGTCGCGGACCGTCCGCGGCCGCCACGACGTTGCGCCTGATACGTATCGATCGGCTGCGACTTCGCATAACCACCGTGTGACAAGGTCACGACGACTTCTTCCTGAGGAATCAGGTCTTCGACACTCAGATCCGTGTGATCCTGCACGATTTCGGTACGCCGTTCGTCGCCGTAGCTCTCGCGGATCTCGGCCAGCTCTTCCCGGATTACCGTCAGGAGCCGATCCGGGTCTGCCAGAATGTCAGAAAGTTCTTTAATTTTATCAAGTATCTCTTTGTATTCTTTGATTATTTTATCTTGCTCAAGGCCCGTCAATCGATGCAAACGAAGATCGAGAATAGCCTGCGCCTGCACGGCCGACAGATGATACTCGCCGTCCACCAACCCAAAGCCGTCTTCCAGCTCATCCGGACGAGTGTCTGTATCGCCCGCGCGCTCCAGCATCCCGGTGACGGAACCCGATGCCCAGCTTTTGCTCATGAGCCCTTGCTTGGCGTCTGCCGGCGTCGCCGAGGCCTTGATCAAGTCGATGACTGCATCAATATTCGCGAGCGCGACGGCCTGCCCTTCCAGTACATGTGCACGGTCACGTGCCTTGCGCAGATCGAATATGCTGCGCCTCGCAACAATCTCGCGGCGATGTGAGAGAAACGCCTCAAGCATCTGCTTAAGATTCATCAACTTCGGCTGACCGTCTTGCAACGCCACCATGTTGATGCCGAATACACTTTGCAACGACGTCTGCTTGTAGAGGTTGTTCAGCACGACATCGGATAACTCGCCGCGCTTAAGCTCGATGACGATCCGCATGCCGTCCTTGTCCGATTCATCGCGAATATCGCTGATACCTTCAATACGCTTGGTATTCGCAAGCTCTGCGATCTTCTCGATCAATCGAGCCTTGTTGACCTGATACGGCAACTCGGTGACCACGATCCGCTCGCGTCCCGGCGTTCTCATCTCCTCAACATGGACGCGTCCGCGAATGTAAACGCGACCACGGCCCGTGAGGTACGCCGAATAGATGCCCTGCGCACCATTGATGATCCCTGCCGTCGGGAAATCAGGACCCGGCATGTGTTCCATCAGACCGGGTACTTCGATTGACGGATCATCGATCAACGCCAGGCAGGCATTCACGACTTCGATCAAGTTGTGCGGCGGAATATTCGTAGCCATGCCCACGGCGATGCCGGAGGAGCCATTGACCAACAGATTGGGTAACCGCGTGGGCATGACGGTCGGCTCGCTCTCTGAGCCGTCGTAATTTTCGGCAAAATTGACTGTTTCTTTTTCGATGTCGGCCAGCAGTTCATGCGCAATCTTCGACATTCGGACTTCGGTGTAACGCATCGCAGCAGCGCTATCACCATCGACCGAACCAAAGTTACCCTGACCATCGACCAGCATGTAACGCATCGAAAATGGCTGCGCCATTCGAACGATCGTGTCGTAAACGGCGGAGTCACCGTGTGGGTGGTATTTACCAATGACGTCACCCACCACACGCGCGGACTTCTTGTACGCCTTGTTGTAGTCGTTGCCCAGTTCACGCATTGCGTACAGCACCCGCCGGTGCACAGGCTTCAGGCCATCACGGATATCCGGAA
>JADFLJ010000207.1 GCA_022564475.1 Pseudomonadota bacterium | reverse complement strand
AACTGGGCGGCAGCAGGACGACGGTTCGCGAAGCTCTGGGTCGTTTGGCAATGATGGGCTTGGTGGAGGCACGCAGCCGGCGCGGCTACTACGTGAGGCAGTACACGGCGAAAGAGATGACCGACCTGTACGAGTTTCGAAAGATTCTCGAGGTTAATGCGGCAAGACTGGCGGCACAGAACGCTGAGCCTGCTCACATAAGAGAATTCGAAGACATCTTGATCAGGTCAGAGGAATTGGCTGCTAACCCGACGAACCATGCCAGAACCGTCGAACTGGATTTGGAGATTCACAATCTTATTGCCCGGGCAAGTGGAAACGATTCACTGCATCAGGCGATTCATAACCTGATGGACAAGGTGAGATGTTTTATCTGGGTTGACTGGGTGGATGCGTCGCTTGCCGATCCGGTCTCAATTGCTGCCGCTCACCGCGAGCATCAGGGGCTCATAGAAAGAATCATTGCGAAAGACGCGGACGGTGCTGCGGACCAACTGGGCGCGCATATCGACAATGCACGGGACGGGTTGGCGGCGATGCTAAAGGCTCGCGAAGACTTACGCAATGTTGTTCTGGCCGGAACAGCGTCCAAATAAAAAGCAAGTAACTCCAGGGGAAACGATTTGGACTTCACGGATAAGCGCGTCCTCGTGACGGGCAGCAGTCGCGGAATTGGCTTTGATATTGCAAGAATGTTTCTGGATGCAGGTGCGCGTGTAGCGATTCACGGTAGTACCGAGCAATCTGCTGGCGCCGCGCTGGAGAGACTTGGCGAATACGAGCACAAGGTCGCAACGCCCGGCGACATCGGCACTGTCGCAGGCTGCGAATCGGCGGTAGAAACGGCGATCAACGCGTTCGGCGGACTGGACATCCTCGTCAATTGCGCCGGTGTTGGTGTGGGTCGGCCCATTGCGGATTGCGACGAGGCGATGTGGGACGCGCACTGCGACGTTAATCTTAAGGGCCTGTTTTTCTGCTGCAGGGCGGCCTTGCCGGAACTAAAAAAGTCCAACGGCAATATCGTCAACATCGCATCGGATGCCGGCTTGATGGGGGTGCCGGGGATTACTGTTTACTGCGGAACGAAGGGCGGGGTCGTTAACATGTCGCGCGCAATGGCATTGGAAATTGCCCCCGACGTACGCGTCAACTGCGTCTGTCCTGGCTATGTCGACACTGACATGATCCGCATTAGCGTGAAAAAGAAGCCGGATCCTGAAGCCGCCTGGCAAAAAATGATCGACTACGCGCCGCTTAAACGGATCGCGTCCACTGAAGAAATAGCCCACGCGGTTATGTATCTCGCCTCGGACCAGGCGCGCTTCGTCACGGGGACGTCGCTGGCGATTGACGGCGGCGCAACAGCTGGCAAGTAAGAGAGAGAAAAAATGGCTGAAGTACTCAAACTTGATGAGATCAAACAACTCATCGATGTTCCGAAGCTGATCCAGGCGATCGAAGACGGCTTCGTTCTTTATTCGGAAGACAAAGTTGTCGTCCCGCCGGTCGGATTCTTAAATTTCAAGGAACCGCCGGGCGATGTCCATATCAAGTATGGCTACGTCAAAGGCGACGATGTGTACGTTCTGAAAGTGGCGTCCGGATTCTACGACAACGAGAAACTCGGCGTGCCGTTTGCGGATGGCGTGATCCTGGTATTCAGTCAGCAAACGGGACATCTCAAACTGGTGCTTCACGACCAATGCTGGCTCACCGATATGCGCACGGCCGCAGCTGGCGCCGTTGCCGCGCGACATCTGGCGCCCAAAAACGTCAGTTGTATCGGAATTATTGGCACGGGCGCACAAGCCAGAATGCAGCTTGAATTATTGAAAGATATCGTCGATTGCCAGCAATGCCTTGTCTGGGGTCGGGATGCCGGCAAAGTGGAAAAGATGATCGGCGACCTCAAGGCGAACGCGACGATTCAGGACTGGGGACTGGAACTCAAAGCCGCAACCGATATCAATGAACTCGCATCGACGTGCAATCTCATCGTCACGACGACATCCGCGAGGGAACCGCTGATACGTGCCGATCAGGTCCAGCCGGGTACACATATCACTGCGATGGGCTCCGACGATCACGGTAAACAAGAACTGGAAGCTGAGCTTCTGGCAAAGGCCGACCGCGTCGTCGCGGACAGCATTTCCCAGTGCGTCGATCATGGTGAGTGCTTCCATGCGGTCGAAAACAAAATGCTTGAAGAGAGTTCCATTCTTGAACTGGGCAACGTGATCAAGAACCCGGAACTCGGTAGGAGCAGTGAAGATCAAATTACGGTGGTCGATCTGACGGGCGTTGCCATACAGGACATTCAGATAGCCAAAATGGTTAATCAATCCATGAATTCTGGAGACAATAGTGACGGCTGAGAATCAGCCACTCGATTTAGCGCAGCTGGTACGAGAGGCATATGAAAGAAGTAAGGACTACTTGTCCCCCACGCCGCTTGAGTTCTCTCGTTACCTGAGCGACCAGATCGACGGAGAAGTCTGGCTCAAGCTGGATCTGGTGCAAAGAACGGCTTCGTTCAAGTTTCGCGGCGCGATTAACAAAATTCTGTCGCTGACCGAAGCGGAACTGGATGCAGGCGTGGTCACCGCATCGACAGGAAATTATGCCCTGGCCGTAGCAGAGGCAATGCGTCTTAGAAATCGCCGCGCGACGATCTACGTTGGTAATGACATGGACGAATCGCGTCTCGAGATCTTGAGGGCTCATGGATTGGACCTCGTGGTCTTTGATGGAGATGCCTGGGGCGCGGAGAAGGAAGCCCGCCGGGTGGGTGATGAGGAAGGCAAGACCTATGTGTCGCCTTACAACGACCCGATCGTTGTAGGCGGTCAGGGAACCTGCGGTTATGAGATAGCACAGCAATTGCCGGATCTGGACGCAGCCTTCTTCGCCTGCGGTGCGGGGGGACTGCTGACCGGTTCATCGGCCTGGCTCAAATCGCACAATCCGGATATACAGACTTATGGTGTTTCGCCCGCTAACTCGCCGGTCATGTATGAATCGGTGCGCAACAAAAAGATGATCTCTATGGACACGGAGCCGACGCTGGCCGATACCTGTGCTGGCGGCGTGGATCTGGACAGCGTTACTCTGGACCTGTGTCTGCGATACGTGGACGAAATCATGTTGCTGACCGAAGACGAGATTGCCGCGTCCATCCGCCTGCTGTTCGAACAACACCGTCTGGTGTCCGAAGGGTCCGGTGCACTGGGTATTGGAGGCATACTCAAGACTAAAGAGCGGTTCAAAGGCAAGAAAGTCGTCGCGGTTGTCTGCGGGCGGAATATCGACCTGGAAGTCTTCAAAAAGATCATCGCATAGCCCCGTAAATGCCAGGCGGCTTGACACGAAAATAGTCGGGATGCACAATGGAATTCCAATCTGCATGGCGGGTATGCTCGTGCAGTTTGAAATAATAATATAAAAAATTTCGCCCATCGAATAAACAGCATGATCTTAACGATCACGGGGGATGAATGATGACCAAGCCCAATTCGAAATCCAGAACCTTGACAGCAACGCGTTTTAAGATGACGCCGCTTGCGGCCGCGGTGGTGGCAGCAATGAGTCCAGCGGCAACGGCACTTGCCCAGGATGACAGCTTCGGCATCGAAGAGATCATCGTTACCGCCACAAGGCGGGCCATTAGCATCCAGGATGTAGCCCAGTCGATCACTGCCTTTTCAACGATGG
>JADFLJ010000206.1 GCA_022564475.1 Pseudomonadota bacterium | reverse complement strand
ATCGTATCGTGGTCGTCGACGTTTCCGGGGAGGACCTGCGCAAAATAATTGCTCGCCAGGCGCACAATCACAGGCGTCGCGCAGGATTTTCCGGCATGCGTGTATTTGTCGATTGCGACGGCGACCAGATGAGCATCCGCATGACTCTCGATAATGGCCGTGACATTCAAGACGGCGATCGCATCCGGATTGTGGCCAATGATTTTCTCACTACGGGGGGTGACGATATATTGACCCCGGCAATGCCGGCGGATGGATTCACCTATGAGGACGATCCGCGACTAACGCGTGACGTCGTCGCCGATTGGCTCAGGATTCGTGGCGGGCATCTCAGCGCGGACCAGTTTCAGGACCTGAAAAATCGCCGGTGGAATCTTCCTGACTCACTACCGGCGACCTGCTCCCAATAGCCGCAAACACGGCTTTACTCGTATCGCAATGCCAGCACAGGGTTCGATCGGGCAATGCGCACCGCGTGTCCCGCAACGGTGCACCACGCCAAAAGCACTGCAATAGATCCAGCTGCAAGGAGTATCGGGATTGGGGACTGAATTCGCTCGGCAAAGAAATCCAGATAAATATTGGACCCTAAATAGGCCAATGGCAAAGCAATAGCCAGGGCCCAGGCCACGGGTTTCGAGAATTGCCACACGAGTAATCGTGCGATCTGCATTGAACTTGCGCCCAGTACCTTACGCACCCCGATTTCCTTGGTGCGCTGTGCCGCCATGAACGCCGCCAGCCCGAATAATCCGATTAGCGCGAGCGATAGTGCAACTAACGCGAATCCAGCGAGCGCCATATTCATAAATTTAAACACGTTGTATATCTCGTCGAAAACGTCGTCGAGAAATCTACCCTGCATCGGATATTCGGGAATTACTCGATCCCAGACGTTTTCAATCTCCTCGATTGTTGTCAGCATGTTGCCGCCTGTAATTCGAACTGAGCCAATTCTGAATGCATCCGGCTTATACCAGTACATCCAGGCTTTCTCTTCATTGAACAGCCCAACGATGTTCTGTGTTGGCACCACGCCAACGATTACCATCTCGCGCAACGTATCCTCTTCATCAAGGTCGAAGAAGCGCTGATTGATGGCGTCCTGCGGCGATGCGATGCCTAGGTTAGTCAACGTAAGCTCATTAACGAGCACATTGAGGACTTCCGTTTCTTCGTCGATGTAAATATCGTTGGATATATTCCGGTTCAAATTTCTGCCCGCGAGAATCGGAATTCCATAGGTATCGAGGAACTCGGGTGACATCTGGAGTAGGTGGATACTGAATTTTCCAGCTTCGTCTCCAGGAATCTGTGTGACACTGGTCGTTGAGTGATTTTGTTCGTAAGGCACTTGCGACGACCAGCTAACACTATCAACGTTAGGTAGTGACTCAAGTTCGTGGCGAAGCGTGTCCAACCGATCCTGTATTG
Source organism: Pseudomonadota bacterium (assembly GCA_022564475.1). Taxonomy (GTDB): domain Bacteria; phylum Pseudomonadota; class Gammaproteobacteria; order Steroidobacterales; family Woeseiaceae; genus UBA1847. The sequence goes on along the minus strand of JADFLJ010000206.1, from coordinate 2,298 downwards.
AATCGACACCGATGCGATTCAGGCTATAAATTTCCGCGCGCGGGAAAATGTAGCTGGACTCGTTGATTTTCTGGTTCTGCATGTAAACAACGGCCACGATCGACAACATGAAGGCCGATATCGCAAATTGCGCTCCAATCATGACCGCGCGCACCCGCGAGCCTTTCTTGCCTTTGCGCGCGAGGTCTCGCAGCGCGTCGATTGGGCTCGCACGTGTTATCAGCCATGCCGGGTACAGGCCCGCGCACAGACCAACCAGGAGTGTTGTTACGACCAGCCATGGCAAGGTCCGCATGTAGTCGAGCGTCATGACCTTATTGGCCGCGTTATTGAATAATGGAATGATTATTTCGAGGGCAGCAATAGCGACGACCATCGCAATTGAAGCCATCAGCACGCTCTCAGTCAGGAATTGCATTAGCAATTGGCCTTGTGTAGCACCCATCGTCTTGCGCATGCCGACTTCGCGGCTTCTTCCAAGTGCCTGTGCTGTCGCAAGGTTGGTGTAGTTCACACAGGCCACGACGAGCACAAGGAAACTCAGGAGTTGCACAACGGTAACGACCGGTAAGCCGAGCGAGTCCCAGATGGACAGGTTGGCGTGCGAGATCGGGCTGGCATAAATTGAAGCGATCGTCTCTTTGGCCGAATCCGGCACCAGTCGTTCGAAGATGCTGTCAATCTGGGTCTGCAGCCAGGCGCCATCGAGCGTCGACGGCAACATGACGTAGGTCAGGTTGCCCATTGACAGGTTATTGTAGCCGCCAGCTTCATCCCAATCCCGCATACGTACCAGCGCTTTGATCGGCGCAATGACGTCGAGCACGACGTCAATGACGGGCATCGAATTGAAATGCGAATTCTGTGGGATGTCTTCGATCACTGCCGCAATGCGGTAGTCGAATTCGTTATCCAGTGTGACGACTTCACCAAGTACATCCGTTGTACCGAAATACTTGTTTGCTGCCGTTGCGCTGATTACTATGCCGGACGGATCGTCAAGCGCCGTATTGTCCCCATGGATATACTGCATGCTGAAGATGCGCAACAGATCGGGATCCGCGAAGCGGATCTTCTGGTAGTAGCTGTCCGCGCCCATCGTGACCAGGTATTCTTCTGTGATCGTTCGGGCAACCGCCTCGACATCTGGCAATTCGGTTTCAATGATCGGACCGATGGCCGAGTAAGCCGCGTTCATCAGTTCGATGCCAACATCAAAATCCGGCGCCGGAACGGATCCTATGGTGTAGATATTTTCGCTGTTATCAAAGAAGGCATCGTGTGTTCGCTCGTAGCTCACAAGCAACCCGCCGAATATATATATGCTTAGGCCGAGCGCCAGGCCCGCTATGTTGATAGTCGAAAACAACTTGTTCTTGCGCAGATTGCGGAGCGCGATTTTGATGTTATTCCAGATCATGGTATTTTTCGCCTCGTATACTGGTAGGTCGCCGTCTATGCAGCGCGAAGGCTGTCAGTCACGACATGGCCGTCAAACAGATTCACCGTGCGTCGCGCGTAATCGGCGTGCGACGGCGAGTGCGTAACCATGACGATGGTCGTACCCTCGGCGTTCAGCGAGCGCAGTAACTCCATGACTTCCTGGCCATGCACCGAATCGAGATTCCCGGTCGGTTCGTCCGCCAGGATCAACGGCTGATCGCCAACGACCGCGCGTGCAACTGCGACGCGTTGCTGCTGACCACCCGACAATTGCCCCGGCATATGCTTCGCGCGATGTGCGATTCCCATACGGTCCATGACAGCGGCAACTCGCTGCTTGCGTTTTGCAGCAGGTATTTTGTGATATAGCAGTGCCAGCTCGATATTTTCTGCAACATTTAACTCTTCGATCAAGTTAAAATTCTGGAATATAAAACCAATGTTCCTTTTGCGAATCCCGCTACGCTGAGATTCCGAGTACTTCGCGACGTTTTCGTCAAAGAAAAAGTAATCACCGTCACTCGGGTTATCGAGCAGCCCTACTATATTCAGCAGCGTGGATTTTCCACAGCCAGACGGTCCCATTACGGCGACAAAATCGCCCTGGTCGATTTCGAGATTGACGCCATTGAGCGCCACGGTCTCTACCTCGTCGGTCCGGTAAACCTTGAACATGTCATGTAGTTTGAGCATCTTTATGTCCTCATTCAGTCAATCGATAGTCGGTCCATGCCGACATAGCTTGTATACGGTGATGTCACTACGCGCTCACCGGGCTCCAGTCCGTCTAGCACTTCAATAAAATCGGTGTTGCGGCGGCCAAGACGCACACTGCGTTTCACAGCTTCGGTGCCA
>JADFLJ010000038.1 GCA_022564475.1 Pseudomonadota bacterium | reverse complement strand
CTCTGTTAGTGATTGTATGTTTAGATGGTGGGGGTGACGAGAACAGCAAGATTGCTGATAAACTGAATCAGAGCAACGATATCGTTATGGATATTATAGCGGTAACTGATAAAGTGAGTGTTGAGCAATATTCTGCAATAATGGCTTATGGCTTTGACGCAGTTTTAAATCTTGATTCAATGGATGATCAGGATTGCAGCGCAATGTTGCAAAATAAAATTAAAAGATCCTTCGTCAGGATAGAAAATAATGCTCAGAAAAATCCTGTGTGTAGTGTTGGCCATGGCCTTTTCGGTTTCATTTCAGGTGACGCCAGCGGTGGCCCAGGAAGGCAACGCGCAGAAAGCTGTTCTTGTAACCGGCGCAAGCACGGGCATCGGACGATTTACCGCGGAGCAACTCGCTGCCGACGGTTACTTCGTGTATGCGGGCGCGCGTAAAGCCAGCGACCTGGAGGCACTCAATACGATCGACAACATCATGGCGGTGCGGCTTGATGTGACCGTGCAGGAAGAAATCGACGCGGTTGTGGATCTAATCCGTGCCGAAGGTCGGGGTCTGTGGGGCATCGTGAACAATGCGGGCGTGAATATAATCGATCCCCTCATAGAAGCGGACGAAGCCGATCTCAAGTTTTTGTTTGATGTAAATGTATACGGTGTTTTTCGAGTCACAAAGGCGTTCGCACCACTGGTCATCGAAGCGCAAGGCCGAATAGTGAATATCAGTTCTATCGCTGGCATTCTTTCCGGAGGTCTTCCCGGCTATGGAATGTACTTCATGAGTAAACATGCGGTTGAGGCATTCACGGACCAACTGGCGTTCGAAATGGCGGCGCTGAACGTAAAAGTAATCGCGATCGAGCCAGGCAACTATCGCTCGAAAATCGGTATGACGCGCTGTAAACGCATGCTTGCGAACAAGTCTGAAAAGAAGTACCAATACTTTGCCGATGTGATGCAGCAGTATTTCGATTACTGCAAAGAGAGCCTGGCAAGCGATGACGCCTCGACAGGGGAATCACCAAAAGCAGTCGCCGATGCCATTCAACATGCCCTGTTCGATGATAATCCGAAAGAGCATTACCTGGTTGTGCCCGAGCAGTTCCAGGCGATGATTACGATCGGCAAGGCGATGGAGGAGCTGCTAAACCTGAACCATGATCAGGAATACAGTTACACGCGCGAGGAGTTGATCGCGATGATGGACGAGGAGTGGGCAATCCTCCGCGGCGAAAAGACACGCGATTGGGGTGGCGGTGACTAGCGCTACTAAGCTCTGTAAAACATTGCGTAGAACACCGGAACGATCACCATCGTCAATACTGTCGCGAACATCAATCCGCCGATAATCGTAATCGCCATTGAGGCAAAGAACGCGTCCATCAATAGCGGGATCATGCCGAGTGCCGTGGTCAATGCGGCCATGGCTACAGGGCGCAGTCGGCTAACGCCCGCATCGACGATTGCCGTGACTAACTCCTTACCGCTTTCTGCCTCGATGTTGACCTGATCGATCAGGACAATTGCGTTCTTGATTAACATCCCCATCAGACTCAGGAATCCGAGTAGTGCCATGAAGCCAAATGGCTGGCCTGTCGACAGCAGCCCAACCGTTACGCCGATTAATGCCAGCGGGACGCACAGCCAAATGATCAACGGCTGCCGCAGCGAATTGAACAAGACGATGGTCACGAGGATCATGGCGAGTACGAAAACGGGTATCGTGCTTGCCAGCGCTTCCTGCGCATTTCCGGAATCCTTGTACTCACCGCCCCACTCAAGCGAGTAGCCGGGCGGCAACTCCAAAGCTTCCACCTGCGGCCTTACCCTCGCGAAAAGCTCCGTGGCCAGACCTTTTTCGGGATCTGCGAACACGGTGATGGTTCTCTTCCGGTTACGCCGATTGACGATTTCATCTTCGAACGCCGTATCGAACTCGGACACGACCTGGCGCAGCGGAATCATGCGCTCGGCAATCGGACTCCAGATGTGCAGGTTTTGTGCGCTCGCGATAGTAGCCCGCCACCCGGCCTTGAAATGCTTCGGCCATGGCGGTTGCCACCATCGGCCGAGTGATGCCGCTTATGTTTGCACGCTGGTTCGCAAGCACGGGTCGGATGATCTTGACGCGTTCCCGCCAATCCCTACGAACGGACTTCGAATCGAAGTCTGCGTTGAAAATGGCCTTGGTGTCGCCGGCGATGCGCCTCAATATGGAAATATCAGGCCCGGAAATTCTCGCCTGGATCTTGCCAGGCCCGAGTTGGAACATGGAGTGGTAGGCCAGCGTGCCGGGGTATCTCGCGGCCAACTCATGATCGATGATGGGTCCGATCTTCGCGATCGATCTGTAATCGTCTACGTCGACCAGAAGTTGTGCGTAGGAGCTGTTTGGTTTTTCCGGTGCGTAGGTGAGCAGGAATCGCAGACCACCCTGACCGATTAACGACGTGACATGCGTTACTTCGTCGAATTCAGCGAGGTATTGTTCTATTTCCCTGACCTGCGCAGCGGTTTCATCGATATGGGTACCCTGTGGCAACCAGACGTCGAGCATGAATTGAGGTCGCGTGGACCCCGGGAAGAAGCTTTGATCCACAAACGTGAAGCCCCAAAGCGCTGTTCCGAACATCCCGACAACAATTACCGTCGTTAGATAGCGCTTGCGGATACAGCCGTGCAGGACAGCTTTATACTTTCGATAAAATGCGCTGTCATAGGGGTCGGATTGTGCCTGCCCCTGTTCTGGCGGTTTGAGAAACATCACACAAAGCAGCGTATAGAAAATCGGGGGAGCCCTTCGCGTTGATCAGCGTCGCAGTGGACGATGCGGCGCCGCTGGTTGTGACCATCGATTTGAGATAGTCAGACTCCTGCCTGGATAACGCACCCTGCCGTCTGGCTGTGCGTATCGCGCCGCTGATTTTCCGCCTGTACTTCAATAGTCCGATCGACATGTTCGACTCCCGCTGGGTCAACGCGACCCGCTTCTGAGAGCCAATACGATAGGGATTCGCCCGTCATCTAGTATTGTCCGGACGCATCAGTGCACGGTCATTTGCCACCAGGCGAACTTTTTCCTTGCAATGAGTCTTGTATATGTGCTAAAACAGCACACATACAAGATATCGCAAGGAAAGCCGACCTTGTTTAAAGAACACGTATTAAATAGTTGCCGCTACCTGCTACGACCCGTCGTTCGCTTTTTACTGCGGCGTGGAATCGTCTGGAGCGAACTAAGCGATCTCTCGAAGGAGGTCTACGTGGATGTCGCCCGGCAGGACTACGGGATCGATGGACGCCCTACGAACAACTCCCGGGTAGCCATGCTCACAGGCCTGAGTCGCCGTGAAGTGTCCAGGGTCAGGGATTCTCTGAACACTGAACACTCCGCGAACGATCAGGCGGGTGTTCGGGAGGGCAACCAAATTGCACGGATTCTCACGGGTTGGCATGTCGATCCGGAATTTACGGACGCCGATGGCCGGCCGAAGGATCTGCTCGCAACTGGCCCATCGGAGAGTTTGCCGAGCCTGCTGAAACGCTATGCTGGAGATCTTCCGCACGGTGCCATCCGTAAGGAAATGGCACACCGCGGGCTGATTCAGGAACTTGAAGGTGGCTATGTGCGGGTGCTCAAACGCGATGTCGTTTATACGAGTCTTGACCCCGAGATGGTCCGGCAATTAGGTGTCGCATTGCATGATCATGCAGCTACGCTGGATCACAACCTGAACGACGAGCGTGAATTACCCCCTCGATTTGAAGGCATCGCAGACAACGCCGTCGTATCTGCCGCTGCGGCAAAAGATTTTGAAGAATTTGTGGAGGGCCGAGGTCTCGAATTCCTGCAGGAAATCGATGCGTGGCTCACCAATCACGAGGTTCACGATCCGGCAGACACTGCTACGCGCAAAATTCGCTTGGGCGTAGGTGTCTACCTGATTCATGACGAAATTTAACAAGGATGAATGACATGTTTAATCGATTAAAGAACATCTGCGCGTTTCTTCTGGCAATTACTCTGGTCTCCGCCTGCGGCGGCGGCGGCGGCGGCGGTGGTGGAGGGGGCATTACGCCTCCACCTCCGCCTCCGACAGGCGGCATCACTCGCACGGGTGTAGCAATCGCTGTCGGCCCGATCACCGGCTTCGGCAGCGTTATTGTCAACGGTATTCGCTACGACACAGCGAATGCGACGTTCACCAGGGACGGCGCTGCGGCAATTCAGTCGGACCTGGCAGTCGGCCAGTTCGTCGTCGTAACAGGCACGATCGATGACGACAATAGCAATGCGGTTGCCACATCGGTCGAGTTTGATGATGTCGTGGAAGGCCCCGTCTGGAGTGTTGATTCGGGCGCGGGCAGCTTCGTGGTGCTTGGCCAGACGGTCCTGGTGGGCCCGGACACGTCGGTTGATGACAATTGCCCGGCGGATCTGAACGGCCTTCTTGCTGTCGCGGCGGTCGAGGTCTCGGGACCGGTCATGGCTGATGGCAGCATTGCGGCGACGCGTTATGAGTGCAAATCAATACTCGGCGAGATGGAAGTCACGGGTGTGGTAAACAACATCAACGCCGGGGCCATGACATTCGAGATCAACGCGCTAACCGTGGATTTCAGTGGCGCCGCTGTGGACAATTTTCCGAGCGGTGCGATCAGCGACGGCGATCCGGTCGAGGCAAAGGGCGTTAGCGGTGGCGCCGGCGCCGGCGACGAATTGATCGCCACGCGCGTCGAATTCAAGGGCGCTCGTTTCGCCGATGACGAAGGCGATCACATTGAGATCGAGGGTTTCATCACGGACTTCGTGTCAGCGACGGACTTCGCGGTCAGCGGCGTACCGGTGACAACCGACGGCAACACAATCTATGAACCGGCAGGCTTTTCGGCATCGGATCTCGGACCGAATCTTAAGATTGAGGCAGAAGGCGAATTCAACAGCGCCGGCGTACTGCTGGCGACAAAAATCGACTTCAAACAGGCGAATAACCTGCGCGTGACAGGTCTGGTGGACTCGGTCAACGGCGATTCTCTGATCATCCTGGATATCACGATCGCAACTGACCTGTTGCTGACGCGATTTGAAGACAAGACCAACGCCGACGTAGATCCTCTCAGGATTGCTGACATCTTTGCCGGTGACTACGTCGAAGTAAGGGGACAGGAGTTCCCTGCGGACAGCGGCACATTGGCAGCCGTCATTCTCGAGCGGGAAGATCCGCGTCCGGAGACGGAATTGCGTGGCTTCGTTGAGGTCGGGGGCGTGGCCAGGCCTACTTTGACCGTACTGGGTGTGATCATTATGACGGATGATTTGATTACCGAGTATTTTGACGGCCGCGGTAGCAACGATGATCTGCCCATGACGCCAGACGATTTCTGGGCAGCCGTGGCGGAGGGCAGCCTCGTCGATGCGGACGGCACAGAAACGTCGGTCAACACGATGTTTGCGGACGAACTCGAGCTCGAAGACTAGGAATAATCTGGTGTTAAAAGGGGCCGGCGCAGGGAAGCGCCGACCCCTTTTTTTTGCCCAGGTCCGACAGGCCGCTAGTCGGCGCGATTGACAGACAGAAACCGGCTCGGATGACGGTCGAGTATGTTGTTCTCGAATCCTGCGATGCCCGGACTGACCATGTGCTTGCTGACGAAAAAATACAGCGGTGCGATCGGGTAATCGTCAAGCAACAAGGCCTCGGCGTTCTGCATTAGTGCAGCGCGTTGTCGATCATTTGGCTCGGCAGATGCATCCGCCACCAGTTTGTCATAGTCGGGATTCGCGTACGCCGCCAGGTTCTGCGGATCGTTCGAACGGAAGATATTCATGAAGGTAGAGGCATCGTCGTAATCGCCGAACCACGCAAATCGCATCACCTGCCATGCAGCCCGGTTTTCCCGGGTCGCCAGGAAATACTGCCATTCCATTTTGAAAATAGTGACCTCTACGCCGAGTACTTCTCGCCACATGCTGCTGATCGCAAGAGCGATTCTTTCGTGTATGTCGCCCGCGTCATAAGTCAGCTGCAGCGCCAACGGTGACGCATCACCGTAGCCTGCGCGCAGATACAATTCCTGCGCCTGCTGCTGGCGTTCAGCGGCCGGCAGTTCCCGCCATGTGAACCGCGCAGCGTCATGATTAGCGACGCCCGGCGGGACGATGCCGAATGCCGCCTGTTCACCACGGCCGATGATCGACACCAGTTGTTCGCGATCGATCGCCATATTGAGCGACTGCCTGAGCAGGCGATCGTCAAGCGGTGGCTCGGTCAGGTCAAACGCCAGATAGTAAAGCGCGAGCGATGGCGCGATACGCACATGCTCCGGCATATCGGCCCTGAGCATCTGCAGTTGCGTCGGTGGAATCGTGTGCGTGATGTCGAGTTCGCCGGAACGATACATGTTGAGTTCGGCGTCGGGATCAGCTAATGGCAGGTAGATGATTTGTTCAACGGCGACGGAGCCGGCGTCCCGAAAGGTCGGGCTGCGCTTGATGCTGATAGCACCACCCGGCACGACACTGTCCAGGATGTAGGCGCCATTGCCAACGAAAGTTTCCGGCGCGGTTGAGACCTTCGGCTTTGACGCTGTCGTATAAACGGGAAACGCGACGGGCATCGTGAGTGCGGCGAGGAAGTGGGGTGTTGGGTTCGTCAGCCGGATTTCCAGCAGGCGTTCTTCGATTGCGATGACGGCCAGTTGCTCTGCAGGTAAGTCGCCCGATTGCACTGCCGCAAAATTGCCAATGTTTTCCAGCAGGAAGCCATAGACCGACGCGGTTGCCGGATTCGCGACGCGCCGAAACGCGTTGACGAAGTCCGCCGCCAGCACGGGTTCGCCGTTCGACCAGCGGGCGTTGTCGCGCAGCACAAATGTGTAGATGCGGCCGTTGTCACCGATCTCCCAGGACCCGGCGACGCCCGGAAGGGTACTGCCGTCCGCAGCCACCGTGACGAGACCCTCGTACAGATCTGTCAGGATGCTAAACGCATGTATGTCCTCTGCGAGCGCCGGATCAAGCGAGCCGGGTTCGCCGCCATTGCCACGGCGAATGATTGACTGTGTGTCAGGTTGATCGCTCGCGCCCGGCTGCGGCTCTTTCACGCAGGCGCCGGTTAATATGCCGATTCCAAACAAGCACGTAAGAATTTTCAAGCCAGGCCGCATGCCGCATCATTCCATCCCCGTGAGGTAGAGACAAGTGGGGGTTGTCTGAGCGACAATCACCGCAGGAACCAGATGATGCATCCGTCAGCCCACACAGACACATTCACGCGCGACAATCTGCCGCCTGCGAGCGATTGGCCGAAGCTCGTGTTCTCGCTGCCGTCGCTCGATTGTGCGCCGCGGCTGAACTGCGTTGATCCCTTGCTCGACATCCATGTACGGGAAGGACGGGGCGATAGAGCCGCCGTCCGGTCCCTTGACGAGTCATGGACGTACGCCGAACTGCAAACACGCGTAAACCGCGTTGCCAATGTTCTGGTCACGCGCTACGGGATTGAACCCGGCAATCGCGTGTTGCTGCGATTTCCAAACTCGCCTTTCTCGGCCGCGTGTTACTTGGCAGTATTGAAATGCGGCGCCGTCGCGGTGCCCACAATGCCGCTGCTGCGTGCGGCGGAGCTGCGGACGATTGCGGACAAAGCTCAGGTTTGTTGTGCGATCGTGGAGACGCGGCTTGCTGATGAACTAAGCGGGCTGGGCCTGGACACGCTGCTGCTTTCCGACGACCTGAAAGATCAGCTTGGCAATGCCGATAGTCAATTCGAAACTGTGCAAACCGCGGGTGATGATGTTGCGCTCATCGCGTTCACGAGCGGCACCACCGGAAAACCCAAGGGCTGCATGCATTTCCACAGCGACGTCATGTCGATGTGCAAAACCTTTTCCGAGCAGGTTCTGAAGCCGACGCCCGATGATGTGTTCATCGGTTCACCACCGCTCGCGTTTACGTTTGGCTTGGGCGGTCTGCTGACGTTTCCGTTGTACGTTGGGGCGAGCACGGTGCTGCTCGAAAGCGCCGCACCGCCGCTGCTTGCTGAAGCCATTGCCGCCACGGGCGCGACAATCTGTTTCACGGCACCGACCGCCTACAAGATCCTGCTGGCCGATGACCACCTCGACAAACTGTCCAGCCTGCGCATTGCCGTTTCAGCCGGCGAGCATTTGCCAAAACCTGTCTACCTGGAGTGGATGGAGCGCACCGGGACAACGATGATCGACGGCATCGGCGCGACCGAGATCATTCACATATTCCTGTCCATGACGGGCGAGGGCGATAAGCCTGGTTCGACCGGTGTGCCCGTGCCGGGATATGAAATCCGGATTGTCGATGATGCACTCGAGGATGTTGCCGTTGGCGAGCCCGGTCTGCTGGCATTGCGCGGACCGACGGGTTGCAAATACCTGTCAGATTCACGCCAGACAGACTACGTGAAAGCTGGCTGGAATCTCACGGGTGACGTGTTCCTTCGCGACGAAGACGGTCACTACTGGTTCGTGGCGCGCGGCGACGACATGATCATTTGCGCCGGTTACAACATCAGTGGTCCGGAAGTCGAAGAAGCGCTGTTGGGTCATGCGGCCGTCGCGGAGTGTGCGGTGGTTGCCGCAGCGGACGAAGAACGCGGTCATGTACCCAAGGCATTTATCGTTCTTGCGGCCGGCACAGAAGCGTCCGGGAGTCTGACAACTGAGCTGCAGGAATACGTGAAGCAGGCGATCGCGCCCTATAAGTATCCGCGAGCAATCGAATACATAGACGCACTGCCCAAGACCCGAACCGGCAAGATTCAACGCTTTGCTTTGCGCCAAAGCAGCTAATCGTTGTCACGAAATGTGAAGTGTCGTTTCGGCCGCGCCTTGAGCTGCCACTCCAGCTGTTGCTCGCTTGATTTCTTCTGCACCGAATATGCCTGCGCTCGACCGGCGAGATATTGTTTTTCCCAGTCGTCATCATCCAGTCGTATGCCATACCAGGCCGCGGCCTGACGTGTGAGGAAGGGATTCCAGAGTTGCGCACGACCGATGGCGACCAGGTCGGCGCGTCGCGTGTGCAAGATTGTATTGACCTGAGCCGCTTCGGTTATTGCACCCACAGCCATCGTCGCAATGCCTGTTACATTTCGAATCGCCTCCGAGAAGCCGGTCTGGAACATGCGACCGTAGATGGGCTCCTGGTCGGGTACGGTTTGACCTGCTGACACATCGATCAGGTCACAACCGGCGTCACGAAATGCTGCCGCGATCGCGAATGTGTCGGCCTCTGTAATGCCACCTTGCTTCCAGTCGCTCGCGGAGATTCGTACTGACATCGGTTTTCCCGTCGGCCAGACTTCGCGAAGCGCACGAAATACTTCGAGCGGGAATCGCATGCGGTTGTCGATCGATCCGCCGTACTTGTCAGTTCGTACATTGCTGAGCGGCGACAGGAAACTGGCGAGAAGGTAGCCGTGCGCACAATGCAGTTCGAGCATGTCAAAGCCTGCTCGATTCGCACGCTCTGCCGCCTGCACGAAATCCCTGCAGACTTTATCCATCCCATCCCGGTCGATTTCGGCCGGGACCTGGTTCTCACCCGCCACCCACGGAATCGGGGAGGCAGACAGCACGGGCCAGTTCCGGTCCTCTTCCGCAATCGGATAATCCATCGTCTCCCAACCCAGTTGTGTCGAGCCCTTGCGGCCGGAGTGTCCGAGTTGCATGGCGATTTTCGTAAGGGTGTTGGCGTGCACGAAATCTACAATGCGTTTCCAGGCGGCTTCGTGATCGTCAGTCCACATGCCTGGGCAACCAAGTGTGATACGCGCTTCAGGTGCAGGGCAGGTCATTTCGACAAACATCAGTCCCATGCCGCCGCGGGCGGCGCCGCAATAGTGCGCGAGATGCCAGTCGGTCAGGTTGCCGTCAGCATCGGCCGAATACTGCGCCATGGGCGACATGACGACACGATTGCGCAGCTCCATGTCCCGGAGCTTGTAGCGCGTGAACATCGGCGTTGGCCGGGAGTCACGATAATCGTAACCGGACTCCTCGAAGTAACGCGCATACCATTCCGTGTCGGCGGCATGCACGAATTCGGGATCCCGCAACAGCAAGTTGTCGTAAGTGACCGACTTGGCGCGGCACATGACGACCATCGCGAACTGGTAAGGATCCATATCCCAGGATCGCTCCATGTGCTCAAACCAGGCGAGCGATACGTCGGCGTTGTGCTGCACTATCTGCACGGGAATTCGCCGCGAGCGGTCGTATTCGTCGAACACAGCGTTGATGCCGTCTGTTTCGAGGTGACTGACGGTGGCTTCGAACAAGCCGATCGCACAGTCCATCGCGAGTTTGGTGCCGGATCCGATTGAGAAATGAGCGGACGCTTTGGCGTCGCCGAGAATCGCCATCTTGCCGACATGCCAGGTGTTGCAAAAGAGTCGCGGGAACTGGCGCCAGTTTGAGCGATTGAGAATGAGAGAGTGCCCTTCAAGTTCTTCTTGAAAGATTTCCTGCAACATCGCAGCCGATCCTTCTTCGTCATCTTCCTCAAAGCCGTGTGCCTGCCAGCACCCGTCGGTCATTTCGAAAATCCACGTCGACATGTCCTGCGTGTATTGATAGGTGTGTGCACAGATGACGCCGTGTTCTGTTTCCTTAAAGAAGAACGTGAAATCCGTGAGCGGGCGTTTCGAGCCCATCCAGCAGAAGCGATTACTACGCGTTGAGACGGCGACATCGAAACCGTCAGCACCACTATGTGCATCACGTACGGCCGAGTTGATTCCGTCTGCGATTAAGACCAAATCGGAGTCCGCGAAGCGCGCCTCAATGGTGCTCGGATCGATGCGTTGCTCAAAGTTCAGATCGACTCCGACCTCACTGCAACGGTCGTGCAGGATACTGAGGAGATGCACACGGGAGGTGCCACAGAAACCATTGCCGCGACACGTCATCTTCTCGCCCTTGAAATGAATGTCGATATCGTCCCAATATGCGAATTCCTCGCGCATGCGCTCGTAAACGACCTGGTCGCGTGTCTCGTATTCATCGAGTGAGCTGTCCGAGAAAACAACGCCGAAACCAAAGGTATCGTCGGGTTTGTTTTGTTCGAATACTTCGATGTGCCAGTCAGGCCGCGCGACCTTGGTCAGGATCGCAAAATACAGGCCCCCGGGGCCGCCGCCGACGATAGAGATTTTCATACTGTGTGACCTGATTCGCGCCATAAGGCCTGATAAACACATATATCTTATATATAAAGTATTTATAGATAAAGTATTTATATATAAAGTAAAGACGGCTATGATGTGCGTGTCGTTTTGACTCGGAAATGCAGCAAATAGGGCCATGGCAGCCGCCAAACTCATCAAAGACCCGCGTGAGCAGCAGTCTGTGCGTCTCTGGCTGGAGCTGCTGCGTTGCGCGAAAACACAGGAAACCCGGCTTGGCGCCCGATTGCGCAAGCATTACGGCCACAGCCTGACGCGTTTCGACGCGCTGTCGCAGTTGTACCGGGCGCCCGACATGACACTGCCCGTCACGGCATTGGCAACGCGCCTCCTGGCATCGAGCAGCGGCAATATCACCGGTTTGATTGACCGCATGGAAGCCGATGGCCTTGTCGTGCGCAGCCCGAACCCGGACGATCGCCGCAGTTTTATCGTTCGCCTCAGTAAGACGGGCACAACGCTATTTGAGAAGATGGCAATCGAGCATGGGCACTGGGTACGGGACGGATTCGAAGGGCTGTCGGATTCTGAACTCAAGAATCTGCAAGCGTCATTGATTCGCCTGCGCAAACACCTCGAACAAGAAGACTAGACGGAACGTCAGGGAGTACACGATGCAATCACTTGAAGGTCGACACGCACTGGTTACCGGTGGAGCAACCGGGATCGGCTTGGCCATAACGAAGAGCCTCCGATCGGCGGGCGCGCGAGTGACGATTGCGAGTCGCAATATTGAGCGCGTCAAAGCAGTCGCTGCCGAACTCGACGGCGTGACGGGCGTTCAATTGGACGTCACAGATGCAGCCGACATCAGCGCCGTGTTCGAGCAAGCAGTCCCTGTTGATATCCTCGTAAACAATGCGGGCATCGCACACGCCGCAGCGTTCGAAAAGACCTCGCTGGAACAATGGTCAAACATCATGGCCGTAAACCTCACGGGCGTGTTTCTATGTACGCAAGCTGTACTGGCATCCATGCGCGAACGTAACGAAGGTCGTATTATCAATATCGCGAGTACAGCAGGCTTGAAAGGTGCGCCATACATCAGTGCCTATGCCGCGTCGAAGCACGGCTTGATCGGCATGACGCAATCGCTGGCACTGGAGTTTGCGACAACGGGCATCACGGCGAACTGTGTTTGTCCCGGTTTCACGGATACGCAAATGGTCGATGACGCGGTAACGAACATCACAACAACGACTGGCCGGTCGGGTGATGAGGCACTGGCGAAGTTGGTGCAGTACAACCCGCAAAAAAGACTCATCACGCCCGAAGAGGTTGCGGATACGGTGCTTTGGCTGTGTCAGGACTCGAGTCGCTCAATCACCGGGCAGTCGATCGTCATTGGCGGCGGCGAAATAACCTGAAAAGGACATGATCGAATGAATCTGAATCCTGCAAAATTCAAACCTGCACATTTTGACTGGTCGTTCGACGACGGCGTCGCCACGATTCGTCTTAATCGACCCGAGCGAAAAAACCCACTGACGTTTGAATCGTATGCGGAATTGCGAGATACCTTTCGCGAGCTCGTCTATGTGAAGTCGGTCAAAGCAGTAGTACTGGCACCGAACGAGGGAAATTTCAGTTCGGGTGGCGATGTGCACGAAATTATCGGTCCGCTCGTCGAAATGGATATGACAGGCCTGCTTGAATTTACGCGTATGACGGGCGACCTCGTAAAAGCAATGCGACACTGCCCACAACCGATTATCGCCGCCGTCGACGGAATATCTGCTGGCGCTGGCGCCATACTGCCGATGGCCGCGGATCTGCGCATCGCGACGCCTGCCGCCAGGACCTATTTTTTGTTCAATCGCGTGGGCCTGGCCGGGTGTGATATGGGGGCCTGCGCGATACTGCCGCGAATAATCGGCCAGGGACGCGCTGCGGAGCTTTTGTTTACCGGCCGCGCGATGAGCGCGGACGAGGGACTCGCCTGGGGCTACTTCAATCGCGTCGTCGATGAATCGAAATTGCTTGAAGCCGCAGCGGAGCTGGCGTCAGAGCTGGCGGCGGGACCGAATTTCGCGAATGCCATGACGAAAAACCAACTCAATGTCGAATGGGACATGAGTCTCGATACGGCGATCGAGGCGGAGGCGCAGGCGCAGGCGATCTGCATGCAAACCGGTGATTTCGAGCGCGCCTATCGGGCGTTCGTCGATAA
Organism: Pseudomonadota bacterium; assembly: GCA_022564475.1. Taxonomy (GTDB): domain Bacteria; phylum Pseudomonadota; class Gammaproteobacteria; order Steroidobacterales; family Woeseiaceae; genus UBA1847. The sequence continues at coordinate 3,675 of JADFLJ010000038.1, read as the reverse complement.
AGAATCGCCAGAGTTTGAGGGGAACTGAACGATGGCGGATTCAAGCTACCTGAGCTGGCCGTTTTTCGAAGATCATCATCGCGCATTGGTGAGGGATCTCGATGAGTGGTGCAGTGATTCTTTATTGCCCGTTGTTGAGGCGCCCGGATTTAAAGATGACGTCGACGCAGCTTGTCGAAAACTACTCACGATGCTTGGCGAAGCCGGTTTCGCAAAATACGCGGTGCCAAAGGCCTATGGCGGTGTGCACAATACTCCAGACGTCCGCTCCTTATGCCTGATTCGCATGAGCCTCGCGTATTACTCCGGGCTGCCGGATTTCGTCTTCGCTATGCAAGGGCTGGGTTCCGGCACGATTGCGCTTGTGGGTTCCGACGCGGTGAAAAAGAAATATCTGCCAGGTGTCGCCGATGGAAGCCGTTGTGCCGCATTCGCATTAACAGAACCCGAGTCGGGCTCTGATGTAGCCAGTACAAGAACAACGGCGACGCTCGATGGCGACGAGTACGTTATCAATGGTTGCAAGACCTTTATCTCGAACGGTGGCATTGCCGATCAGTATGTCGTTCTCGCCAGAACCGGAGAGGCAGATGGAGCGCGAGGTTTGTCGGTGTTCGTTGTCGATGCAGACACGTCTGGCCTGGATGCGTCCGAGCGCATCGACGTCATTGCGCCACATCCGCTCGCAACCATTCGCTTCAATGAGTGCCGGATTCCAGCTGCGAACTTGCTGGGTGAAAGTGGCAGCGGCTTCCGCGCCGTAATGGCTACGCTGGACACGTTCCGGCCTACCGTAGGTGCTGCAGCACTCGGTTTCGCACGCCGCGCGCTCGATGAGGCCACAGGCCGATCACACGAGCGCGAGCTGTTTGGCGCGCCGCTGCACGACTTGCAGTTGGTACAGGCCATGCTTGGAGAAAGTGCGTTGGATGTTGATGCCTCCGCGCTGCTGGTATTCAGAGCGGCGTGGGCGAAAGACAGCGGACAGGAGCGCATCACACGAGAAGCTGCGATGGCGAAACTCTACGCGACCGAGTCTGCACAACAGGTGATCGACAAAGCCGTGCAGATATTCGGTGGCATGGGCGTTGTGTCAGGCGTGAAGGTCGAAGAGCTTTATCGTGAAATTCGTGCGCTACGAATTTATGAAGGCGCATCGGAAGTGCAGAAGGTCATCATAGCGCGTGCACACATTGCCGCGAGCATCAATCAATGAAAATCCTGCTGCCCGAGGGTTGGCCACGGCCGAGTGGTTATTCCAATGGCATCGCCGTGGACGCAGGCCGGCTGGTGTTTATCGCCGGTGTGATCGGATGGGATTCGAACAGGGAATTTCAATCAAAGAAGCTCGTCGATCAATTGCGCCAGGTGCTGGTGAACACGCGCAGCATCATGGCCGAAGGCGGGGCTGAGCCCGAGCATATGGTGAGGATGACCTGGTATATCACTGACAAGCAGGATTATCTGTCACAGCTAAGGGAGATCGGTGCGACTTACCGCGACGTTATGGGAAAGAATTATCCGACCATGGCATGCGTGCAGGTCGCTGGGTTGATCGAAGACGAAGCCTGCATCGAAATCGAAACTACCTGCGTGCTTGCCACCTGATCCCTGTGGTCGTGTAACATCGCCAGCAAGCCAGACACGAGAAGCCCCATGTCAGAAAAAAACTTCCTGTGCGGACGGGGTTCGTATTCGCACTGTTGTTATTGGTCACATGACCTATATTGGCTTTGAGATTGAACGTCAATTTGGCGAAGTGTTCGGAGCGGGTTTCGGCTATAGCTTTTACAACACACGCCTGAGCGCAAAAAACGAAGACTTGCGTGGCACGTTGCGAACAAGTCACCATGGCCCCAGGTTGTACCTGACGCCTGCGTTCTAATATAATGGAAAATTGCTTATCCGCGGCACATCTGTTGCTGCACTGGACTGCTGTCGCTGGCAATGCCTTGATCGCGCGCCTGGCGTAATGCGTTCGCGTACCACTCCAACTCGTCCAGAAATTTGGCGATCCGTTTGTCGTAGGCGGCATCCAAAGACGTGCCATCGGCCTCAAACGCATTTTGAACTTGGGAAATCGGGAACGCACTTGGAATACTGGGTGTTCCCAGTTCAGCCAAAATCGCACGCAGGTTTATCAACGCACGCACACCGCCGAATGGCCCCGCGGAATAGGTCACGATCCCGCTTGGCTTGTAGAGGTATTCGCTCTGGAAGTGATCAAGCAGGTTCTTGAGGGCAGCCGGGATGCTGTGATTGTATTCGGCACTGACAATAACGAAACCGTGCGCGGTAGCGAGGATATCGGCAATGGCTTGCATGTCTTCAGGCGCAGTGCCCGACTCATACTCCTTATACATTCGATCTAACAGTGGCAAGTTGTAATCCTGCGAATCGACCAGTGTGACATCGTGGCCGCGTTCTTCGAGCTTTCGCACAACGAAGTGTGCCGCTTTAATGCCCTGACGGGCGCTGCGGGCACTGCCGTAAATGACAGCGATATTTAGTTTCTGCGTGTTGGGCATTATGTTTCCAGATTTTCGGCGACGTAGTCGCGGTCATAAGTTGTTATCTCGTGCATGTTCTGTGAACATAAAAAACATATGCAGTGTCAGTAACGATAATCGCTCACGAGGCATTCCCAGTACCGAAGGTCGCGTGGTCCTCAAACTGCACACCCTGTGCGAGTGTCTTATGAACGGGGCAGCGCTGAGCGATTTGAGCGAGGCGCTTCCGCTGCGCCTCATCAAAATCACCTACGATATGAACATTGGTCGTAATCTTATCTATGAGTCCCTTATCGGGTTTATCGCAATCTTCACAGTCATTCGCGTGCACACGCGAGAAGTCGTAAGTGGTCGATACAGACTCGAGCGGCAAGCCCTTATGTTGGCAATACCAGGCGATCGTCACGCAGGTGCAAGCAGCGAGGGAACTCAGTAGTAGTTCGTAGGGGTCTGGACCCGAGTCGCCGCCCCCTGCGGACAGCGGCTCGTCGGCTATCCACTCGTGGCGACCGTTGGAGATGTTTACGAGCATTCCACTCGTGAGTTTTGCAGTTATCTGTGTCATGTGATGCTCCTGAATTCGGATTCTGTGTAGCGCCGGGTAATGAATTGCGGGCAATTCCAATCGAAGGCTGCAAGATCAATGTAAACAATACGCTCGACTCGAGCGGTGTAGTCTGGCAGCTCCACGGATGACAGGTCTGCACTTGACGCTTCTTCCACATTTTCGACTCGCATTCGGCCAAGAATCTTGAGTCTGCGTCGATTCGGGTAGTCCATGAGTATCAGCGAAACTCTATCATTGCTCGATACGTTGCCGATGCTGACCAGTTGAGTATTGCCGCGAAAATCGGCGTAGGCTAATTGTGTCGGGCCAAGCACGCGTAGAAAGCCAGGCGGCCCACCGCGATGTTGCACGTAAGGCCAGCCGTCTTCATTCACCGACGCCAAATAGAACGTATCTCGACGGGAGATAAACTTGGCTTCGCGCTCTGTGAATTCATCGTTGGGTCCGGACATTTCTGTAAAGCGTTGCAGACGCCCCCTGGAACCGTAATGCTCCTGCGCGGCTTTGACGCTGCCGGTGAACATGATATTCGCGAACTGATGAGACATTGATATGGTCCTAAAAAGGCGGCCGCATTACTGCGGCCGCAAAAGCTGC
>JADFLJ010000205.1 GCA_022564475.1 Pseudomonadota bacterium | reverse complement strand
CAGATTGAATGCAGTAGCACGACAACTCAACGAACGACCGAGAAAAACGCTAGACTTTAGAACACCGGCTGAACGATTTAACCAATGTGTTGCATCGACCCGTTGAAGTCGCAGGGGCAAAGCGGCCATTGGGAAACCTTTTTTTGGCGACTCCAGGCTGGTGAAGGAAGCCACCAGTTCCTCGACCGATATGCCGGCAGCCTGAGCGACCCGATGCCATCGATCATCAAGAATGGTCCACGTAATCCGTCGCCATTTCCGCACCGTTATCGAACATCACTGTGGCCTCCGGCCAACGCACTGCTGCCAATCGGCAGACGTCGCTTGAGAAATCTTTGCCTCTCCCGCCAACCGAAAAATCGACACAGTAAACGTTCTTCCGAGGGCCCAGCCACTGATCGGGCTTCGTTCCTTCAAAGACGTCGATGCCGGAGGCTCTCGGCCTTTTCACAATCTCGAAATTATAGAGACGCCAGTAGTGACCGATGATTACTGCTTGCTCATCGCGGTAATTATTCCACCAGGCGACCCTATCGACGAATCGGAACTTGCCACCGGCAGGATAGGTCTTTGTCGCTGCGCGTTCCTGGCCGGACGTCAGCACGGCAATAGGATTTCCCATCTGACGTGCTTCGTTGACAGCGGCGTAACCTTCGAGCAACCGCGGTTGTTGCCAATGTTCGCCTGGATCGTTATGCCCGTATCGCACATATTCACCGAATAATTCTTGCTCCTTTCTGTATCGCTCAAAAACGCCACTGGATTTCAGATCACGGTCGGCCTCACTCCGAAATCTTCGATATTCATTTCCGATATCCGAGCTCACGTCGGACCGTCTTTCCAGAAGCGCGATCGATTCACGGTGCCAGCAGGCGTGAATAATTCGCAGATCATCGCGCTCGAGGGCCAGCGGCAATTCTTTGAAAAAGCACCGTATAATTTCTTTCTGCTGGACAGACAGAGTTGGTTGTTCATTTTCCGATGAGGTGCACTCGTTGAAAAACCAATGATTATCGAGTTTTCTGGAATCGCGCACGATGTTCAGTTCATGATTCCCGAGTATGCACTGGGCATTACCTGCATTGACCATGTTCATCACTCGCTCGACAACGCCAGGGCTATCTGGACCGCGATCCACGAGATCGCCGACGAAAACCAGCTTTCGTCCATCCGGATGCGAGCCGTCCGGTGCGTAGTTGAGTTGGCCTACCAGATCCCGCAGGGCATCAAGCTGCCCGTGGACGTCGCCAACGATGTCCAGAGGCCCGTCAAACAATCTTTCTACTGTCGTCATAATTCATCCTTTGTAAAATTGGTTTTGAGATCGTTTTCGGTTTCGGGAGATTTGCCCACGAATCGGGGCGGGTAGGAATGTGGGCCATTGGGAGAGGCCGCGGAGCACCGCGTTTGGTGCCGTTCTTTCTTTCATCGTTCAAGGGATTATTTAGTGCTAGTCGGTGCTGCACCTATATTCAAATTGTACACCTGCTCCAACTGGTTTAATAGATTGCGTCCTGTATTAACTTCACACGTGGGGGAAAAACGCTATTGGTGCATCGCAATCGATGGCCCTCTTTTGGCTGTCTTCAAGACTGCCTCAGCATCGTCGAGACGTGCCGCATCATTTAATTCACGTGCATCCGTCACTTCTCTTGGAGTTCGCTGGGGTCATCCACAGTCAGATCCGCCTTGGACCTATATTCGTCGGTGCGAAATCGCCCTGAAAAAGTTTGATGAGGCAATCGAATGGTCCGACATTTCGCCAAGTGAAATCGAATCAGAATTAGAGGCGGCCGGTTTGCTCGAGTCGAATGACGAATCCGAAATTCATGAAACCTGAGCGATTTCAAGATCAAGTCGATTAAAGCCTATTCCCTGGATTCCAATCGGAATTTCGGTGAGATATGGCCTCACGATGGCATTGAAGCGATTTCGGTCCATACCTACATAGGGTGAGTCTCGGCGTCTGATTATTCGCGGGATAAGCCATTTGTTTGGCCTACGCATAACGCTTATTGTAATTTTCCGCCACGATGTCATTGTCTACATCGTTTGACCAAAAGGGTTCAGCGCGTTTCTCAAATTCGTTTCGAACATCCAGAAGCTCTGATTTGGTCAGTTCCCACTCCTCTAAATCAGTGAAACCTTCCAGAATCTGTTGAACTTCTTGCAATAAAGCGGCCGCAATGATTTCGTATGGCATTTTCGTTCTGAGTTGATCCGTGGTATCTGAAATAGCCACATATGCCGCACATAAATCATGATCGTATTTGCTGCGAGTATTCATAGTGCACCTCAATAACATTTCTAAGAATGGGTTTAGTCCCACAAAACATCGTTACAATCCTGGCATCTGGTTGATTTCACTCCGACAGCCGCTGTCTCAACAGGGCCGTATCCTTGATCTGGGGTCTGCGCCTTCCCTGTAGCGCCGGGATGCCTCGGCCTGCGGGGACCATTGCTGATGTGGCCAACATCGTTTCGGCACCGGTCCCCTTCTGTGCGGTGTGTTAGTTGATTCACGGTTCGCGCTCGGGCGCCGGGCGCACATCGGCATCTTTAATGCCAAATATCTGACGTAACTCCTGATCGATCGCCTCGTCGGTCATACCGTCAATGTCCTCAAATTGGATCGGCCCTCGGTCCTTGCCCGTAAACTCGCGCCGGTTCGTGTGCACATTACCGACCTCTTTGGCTATCTGCTCCAGCATACGGGCCATCGCCATGTAGTTCTTGCTCTTCTCGAAGGCATCCGACGCTCGCGCGAGCTTCTTGATGCGAACAGATTTGTGAGCATGTGGGACTTGCGCCACCACATCATCCAGAAAGGCCTTACGTGCGAACTCGAACAAGTCCTTCCACCGCTGAGCTATCCGCCGACCTGCGTGCTTGTGCGGATCGTACCTCTCCATCGCCTGCCTCGAGACATCAAGGCCAAATTCCTTGTTGACAGCCTCGGCCGTTTCGCCTGGACTCAGAAAGCACGCAAGCTGTTGAATAATAAAGCTGCGATGAATGTCATTCAGTACGCGCTTTCGCTTCTTAATCTTTCGTTTCGTCATGACCTGTCAACCAAAAATACCTTGCCTTGCCGCGCCCAAAACGGTACATCGCCCAACGGCTTGTTGATCGTCAGTGGTCATCACGACACGTTCTCGACCGTCGGAATCCAGATAGGCATAAGGCTACAACGCTGGCATGTCTCATTCTTCGCAGGCGTCACTTTATGACTCCCGGCACTGGCGGGGCAACAAGGCCATTGATACACCAGACGCATGATCGAACTTCTGGCGGGCAACCGGCGAATATCGGTACTTGGCTCTTACAGCCGGCGCATGTAGTTATGGCTATGTAGGAGTCCGGTATTGCCCCTGACTCTCTTATTTGGCGTGTAGCTTCAAGACTGGCGAATGCGATCAACTGGGCTGGAACCTGCGACAACTCTGCCCAATCGTCGCCAGCAGCCGCTCTCAGTTCGTCAGGAAACTTTTGTAACTTCTTTGACCATTGATTTACTGACCACACTTGTGGAGTCCTCGCCTTCTCGAGGCTTCTTTCGCTTAACTCGCTTTTTTCGCAATGCGTAGAAGAGCTGGCTTTTGAATCAGATTCCGCAAGTGGCTGATTATCTACTCCACTTATTACCTGATTTGCGATTTCAAGATATCTACCCATACCTATTTACCCAATGCGAAATAAGCTAAAAAAGCGAAAAAAGGTCTGAATGCAATCTTTAGTAGAGTGCGAAATAAGCGAAAAATGCGAAAAAAGGGTCAGGTGCATTTCCAGACCTCCGCATCTC
>JADFLJ010000204.1 GCA_022564475.1 Pseudomonadota bacterium | reverse complement strand
TTCGGCTATGCGCAAATCTTGTTTTGGTCCGACAGCCTTGAACGGTCGCTCCGCTTTCTTGAGCAGGCACGAAAACTGGCGCCGGACTATGAGGACATCTGGAAACTCGAGTATCGTGTCCGAAATACGCAAGCGCGCAAACAGTCGAGCGCATCGGTCGATCAATTTCGGCAGATGGCGACCGAGCGTTTTCCGGGCGCCGAGTGGCATCGCGAAACCAGTAAAACCGTTTCAAGGAAGTACCGCTGGGAGTTTAGCGCGAGTCGCGAGTTCCTGGACAATGGTGCTCCGGACTGGGAGCAGGTCAGTGCTTTATTCGGTCGCAACCTGACGGAAAAAGCTCTGGTCACGCTGTCGGCCAGCACATTGAATCGATTTGCTACGAGAGACACGCAGTTCGGTTTCAGTGGGTCGCTTGAGTTGGGCGAAAACTGGACCACCACTGTAGGTCTCGCTATCAGTTCCTCGCCGAATTTCCTTCCTGACACCGAAATTGACCTGGGGCTCAGTCGACGTTTCGAACATGGATGGGTCGGTGGAGCCAGGTGGCGCCGCCGCGACTATGAAACAGCGTCAGTCGATTCAATCGGATTAGTCACCGAGCGGTATTTCGGCAAGTACCGCATCGCATACTCACTAGACAGGGCGCGTCTTTCTTCCCAACAGGCGTTCATTCACGCATTGACAGCCAATTTCTATGCGGATTCAGGTTTCCAGCTAGGAGTCATCCTGGCGGGCGGCGAAGAGGTCGAAATCGTGAGTCCGGGTCAACGCCTCAAGACTGACGTCAGTTCGGTCGCGCTCACCGGGCGCCATCCTGTCGATGAGTACCTGGGTTTCGGATGGTGACTGGCCACGCATCGTCAGGGGCAATTCTATCGCCGTAACGCGATTGGGATTTCGATCTCCGGTGGCTTCTGAACTTCCATCCAACGCAGCGATTATGGCCGTCACGATTGCGGTGAGCCTGACGGTCGTACTGTTTCTTTATTCGCTGGGACTGCGCGCCGCACGTATCTTGCATGACAGAGATCTCGAGCGGTTGCGAATCCGGTGGTGGCCGATAATTGCCCGCGCCACGATGACCGATGACTTTAGCGGCAAGAGTGACCTGCTCGCGTTGCGGCGTGGGTCACGGACAAAACTTCTGCGCGAATGGTGTCGATTTCGAATGCTTGTTCGAGGTAGTAGCTGTAGCTCCCTCGGGTTGCTCGCTGAGGAACTTGGCCTGCTTCGTGTTGCACATCGCCTATTGCAGCGACGATCCGTGAGTAACAAATTGCTTGCCGTTCAGGCGTTGGGATTTCTTCGAGATGACGAAAGCTGGAATGAAATCGAGGCCCTGCTGAAAGACGAGAACATCATAATATCCATTACCGGCGCGACTGCACTGATTCACATCAATGCAAAAAGGGCGATCGGGTTGATCATGCCGATGATCGGCAAGCGCCCGTCTTGGCCGCGTACCCAGGTTGGACGAATGCTCTATCTCGCAGGTCCGGATACCGTGACTGCGTCGTTGTGCCATGCAATCGAGATCGCAGATTCCGAAGAGGCACGTCATTTGCTGCAATTCTACGAATCGGCATTTATGAATGACATCGACTCACTCGTCGTGCGGTTGCTGATCGCTCGTAACGAGCCGGCCCTGATTTCGGCCGCGCTCAAATCGGTGCGGGGCCGGTTACCCAGCAAGATGATCGCGGACTTTACGAAGCATAAAGTCTGGTTCGTTCGCATGCAGGCGGCAAACTTACTGGGTCGACTTGGTCGACGTGAGGACTACCAAATTATCAAGCCGCTACTTTCCGATGCTGAGTGGTGGGTCCGGTATCGCGCCGCACAAGCAATTACCAAATTGCCGTTTTTGGGCCCAAACGCTCTTCGAAAACTTTGTGACCGACAACAAGACCCATATGCACGGGACATTTTGCGGCAGGCACTGGCAGAGGTGGGGATGGTATGAGACCAAACTCCTATCTGCAAATGGTGGAGTGGCTGTTCTTTGGTTATTTCATTGTTATCTATTTGGTCTATGCAACGCTGAATGTCTTCGCGGTTTTTCGAATTCGTCGTTATCTGCAGGTTGCCGAACTCGCAGCAGGCGATAATATATTTTCCAGTCTCGATCTTCCAGTTAGCGTCATCGTTCCTGCCTACAACGAGTCCGACTCGATAATAATGTCAACCCGGGCAATGCTTCAACTCGAGTATTCAGACTACGAGGTTATCGTCGTCAATGACGGATCAACAGACGACACGTTGCAAAAGCTGATCGACGAATTCAATCTGCGGCCATTTCCTGAGGCCTATCGGCAACGAATTCCCTGCGGAAAAATCAGGGGAATATACAAATCAGCCCTCTACCCCACGCTGCGTGTAATCGACAAAGAAAATGGGGGGTCCAAAGCCGACGCAATGAATGCCGGTATCAATTCCTGCCGGTACCCGATCTTTTGCGCCGTCGATGCCGATTCAATCTTGCAACCTGACAGCTTGCGCCGTGCTATCCGACCATTTCTCGAAGAACCGAATACCGTAGCGACTGGCGGCACGGTGCGTATTGCTAACGGTTGCGTTATGCGAGACGGGTTTCTTGAAAAGGTTGGTCTGCCGTCGAACTTCTTGGCTCTCGTTCAGGTGGTCGAGTACCTCCGAGCATTCCTGTATGGGCGGATGGGCTGGACACAAATGAACGCCGTCCTGATTATCTCCGGCGCGTTTGGTGTTTTTGACAAGGAAGCAGTTGTTCGGGTCGGTGGATACAATCGCGAGGCAATCGGTGAGGACATGGAACTTATTCTTAGGCTGCACCGATACTTCTGTGAGTCGGGCGAGGACTACAGGATTACGTTTGTTTCCGATCCGATCTGCTGGACCGATGCGCCGGAAGATCTGGATTCGCTTGGGAAGCAAAGAATTCGATGGCAACACGGGTTGGGCCAGAGTCTGGCACTGCACAGGAGCCTGCTTTTTAATCGCAAGGCGGGTGCGGTTGGGTGGCTGGCAGTACCGTTCTTTTATGTCTTCGAGCTGTTTGGTCCGGTAGTTGAGATCGCTGGTTACATCTTCATGACCATTGCAGGCCTCAATGGCTGGGTATCCTGGGAGACCGCAACAACGTTCTTCTGTCTGGCCATTGGACTCGGGGTGATGCTTTCGACGAGTGCATTGGTTCTCGAAGAAATGTCATTTGCTGTCTATCCCCGCATCCGCGATCTACTCAAATTATTCGCCGTAGCGATCTTGGAAAACTTCGGCTATCGGCAAATAACGCTCATCTGGCGAATCCAGGGACTGATTGGCTGGCTCCGCGGACAAGTCCCGGAGTGGGGAGAGATGAAGCGCTCCGCGAGTTTCAGGGAGCAATAACACCGTGGTTACTTGTTTTCAGAACAGGGATGGCGAACAATGAATCGCATAATTCGCGTTGTCGCAATATTGTGCTTAGCGTCAAGTGCATGTCGTGATGAAGAAGGAGCGGCGTCGGATGACACATTGCAAGTGTATCCATCCGACGAGGACATCTTGGCGATGGCGTATGATAACACCTACACCGTACCGGAGAGCTTTATCCTTGATGAGCGCGCCGAAACGACAGGGAGTTATACGATATATCACGTCAAGGACGAGTCGATTTCTTACGAGCTTTGTAGTGACGATTATGCCGAGGCGTCAGCGTGGGAATCTGCTGACAATGAAAGCCGCTCGGTTAACGGTGTGTATGTCGGTTCTTACGAGAACGATCGATATTTTGAATTTATCCGGGACCTCGATTACTCCGGTGGTATAGGCAACATAA
>JADFLJ010000203.1 GCA_022564475.1 Pseudomonadota bacterium | reverse complement strand
AGAGGAGTACCTGGACGAGCTTGAGCAACGTAGAAAGGATTCGGACAAGAAAAAACGCCGCAGCAAACGTAAGGGACTCGCCGCTGTCGGAAGCTGACGCCGTCCGGAACTACGCTGCTTGCAGCGCGAGCAAATGCCAATGAGCCAATGAGCCAATGAGCATCAAGATCATGATCATCGACGGGGAGGCCGACTTTCGCTCCTTGTTGATGCATCACGTCACGACGCACTGGCCCGACGCCATTATTTCTGCCTACGATCCGACCGAGGCCGGCCATTTACCTGACGAGTTTTCAGGTGCCGGCAACGATATTGTGATGCTGGGAAGCGCGCTCGGGGAGCGCGAGGGTGTCGATACACTCAAGCGCTTTGTCAAAACGCCCGGATTTCCCGCCGTTGTCTATTTTGGCGAGGAGGGCGACGAGAGAGCAAGTCGGAAAGCCGGCGCGGATGCCTTTTTCGTTCGGGAATCGATTGGTCACGATGCCCTGATTGTCCGCTTGGGAGCTTTACTCGCCGAACGGAATCGCACAGAGTCGACGGGTTCCTTGTTCGTCGGCGACGAGCACACGGGCATCAACCCGCTTATTCGTGGCTACCGCTTCATCAAGAAACTTGGCAGCAGCGGGCATTCGACGGTGTATCTGGCCAGGAAAGAGTCCATTGACCTGATGGTCGCTCTCAAAGTCCTGCGGCAGGTCCCCGACGTTGACGGCAGTGTCGGTGCGTTCGATCGCTTTTTGCAGGAATACGAGTTAATCGCTGATCTCGATCATCCGAATATTGTCAGGATTTACGATCTCGGCGTGGGTGACGACCATGCGCACATCGCGATGGAGTATCTCGACGGCGGCGAGCTCAGATCAAAAATGAACGCCGGAATTAATGCGCCGACCGCTGTGCGTTACTTTTTGCAGATTGCCAGCGCATTGGGCGAGATCCACAAGCTGGGCATCCTGCATCGTGATCTCAAACCCGGCAACATCATGCTGCGTGGCGATGACTCGGTCGTGCTGATTGATTTTGGTTTGGCCAAGCGAATGCGCATGACATTGGAAATCACGGACAGCGGCGAGATCTTCGGAACGCCGTATTACATGAGTCCGGAGCAGGGGCATGGCAACGGCGTCGATCTTCGCAGTGACCTGTACAGTCTGGGCGTTATTTTCTACGAGATGCTGACGGGCCTGAAGCCTTTCGTGGCGGATTCTGCGATGGGGATAATTTACAAACACGCGAAAGCGCCGATTCCGCTGCTGCCGCCACGCTTGTCCCAGTACCAGTCGCTGATCAACATGCTACTTGCCAAAAAACCGGACGATCGCCTGCAATCGGCCGCAGAGATTTTGGAATGGATGTAGAGCTGCCGGGCAATATCGCCGCTTTCCTGAGCACAGCAACGCCAGACGCCTGGGTCGCGGAGGCCGGCAGTCGAATTCCGGAATTGCTGCTCGATCACGCCAACTGTGAACTCAAAGCAGCATCGACGGCATTGGCGTTTCTGTATCGTTATCCCGACCGGACTGCCCTGGCGCAACGAATGTCGCGACTGGCGCGTGAAGAGCTGCGGCATTTCGAACAGGTACGTTCGATCATGCAGGACATGGATATAGCGTTCGAACGGCTGTCGGCTTCGCGTTATGCGCGTAGCTTGCGCGACGCCGTACGCGGCGAAGAGCCGCAGAAGTTGCTCGACTTGTTGCTCGTTGGCGCGATCATCGAGGCACGATCCTGCGAACGCTTCGCAAAAGTTGCCCCGGTCTTGCCGCAACAGCTTGGCCGGTTTTATGCTGGTCTGCTGGCGTCCGAGGCGCGACATTTCGAACAATACATAGCGCTCGCGAAAAGCGAGTGCGATGTGAGCGATGCAGAAATCGACACGCGACTTGAGGAATTGCTGATTGTCGAGGCGCAGCTGATCTCAGAGCCGGACCCGCAGTTTCGTTTCCACTCGGGCAAGCCGCTCGCGGCTAACGCCGCTGCATGATCCGGTGATGCAGGCCCTCCTACATTCCCCCGGTCTTAGCGGGTAGGAGCGGCTTCAGCCGCGACCGCAACATGGTCGGGCCTAAAGGCCCTCCTACATTCCCCCGCTCCTACAGTCGGTCGCGGCTGAAGCCGCTCCTACGACCGCGGGCGAAGGTAGCGGTGTGACGTCACGCTATCGCGGCATGACGTCCAGGGAATAGCCGCTTTCGTTCCAGCGCAGCACGCTGCCTTGCTCATACCAGTCGCCGAGTACAATGCGTTGCGCCGCCCGTTCTCCCAGATCGATATCGTGGACGGCGGGTCGGTGCGTGTGGCCGTGCAGCAGGACATCCACACCATGCTCGGCAATCAGTTTTTCGACTTCGTTCTGGTTAACGTCCATGATTTCTGCGCTCAGGGAGGCATTTCTATTTTGGCTTTTGCTGCTCGCAGCAGCGGCAAACGCGATTCGCTCTTCGAGCGACTTCGTCAACATCATTGCCTGCCATTGCGGATTACGCGTCATCAGACGCAGCTGTTGGTATTCGAGGTCGTCGGTGCACATGGCATCACCGTGGCTCAACAACACGCTTGTGCCGTAAAGCTCGATAACGTGCGGATCGGGGAGGATTTTCACGCCCGTCTCGGCAGCAAAGTCGGCACCGATCATGAAGTCGCGATTGCCGTGCATGAAGTACACAGGAACGCCGGAATCGACGAGCGAGCGCAGTGCGAGCTTCATCTCAGCATAGTGTTCGTTCGGGTCATCGTCGCCGACCCAAACCTCGAACAAGTCTCCGAGAATGTAGAGCGCCTCGGCGCTGCGGGCCTCGCCCTCAAGGAATGCAAGAAACTGCATGCCAATCTCGGGGCGGCCGGCTTCGAGGTGCAGATCGGAGATAAAGAGCGTGGTCATCAGTCGTAGGATTTTCGTGACATCGATTTAATGACAATCGGAACAATCGGGGCATTCTCATGTTCGCCTTGTGGAGCGGTTCGTACCAGCGCGATCTTGTCGATGACATCCATGCCTTCAATCACGTAGCCAAAGACCGTGTAGCCCCATCGTCCGCCGACCGCGCTCTTTTGCGGATCAAGCCGCGAGTTGTCGCCGAGATTGATGAAAAATTGCGAGTTCGCCGAGTGCGGATCGCCTGTGCGGGCCATGGCGATCGAACCGCGCGTATTGCTTAAGGCATTACCTGACTCGTTGATTATTGTCTGCTCGTCCTCTTTGAGTTTGAATCCGGGCGTATAGCCGCCACCCTGAACCATGAAATCACCGATGATGCGATGAAAAATAAGGCCGTCGTAATAACCGGCATCGACCAGCCCGACGAAATGCTCAACCGTGTGCGGCGCCTCTCTGAGGGCCAGCTCCAGAGTGAAGCTGCCCTCGGTCGTTTCCACCACGATCTGTTGATGTGGCAGGACCTTGTCGGCGGCGACGGCGTTGCTCGTGGCGATGATTAAACCAAGGGCGATAAGCGCGGATTTCATGAATTGAGCGTCCTCAAGCGTGGTCTGGGATGCAAGATAGCAAACCCGCGCCATTTGCAGTAGCGCGCCGGCTGCAACGACGACCAGGGTCATTGACTGCCTTAATGGCCGCCCGTATTATGCAGCCCGCGCGACGTCAGGCCCTCGGCCGGATGTCGCCAGGAATATTCTCTTGCGACGGGGCATAGCGCAGCCTGGTAGCGCATCTGCTTTGGGAGCAGAGGGTCGGGAGTTCGAATCTCTCTGCCCCGACCAGGAGATTCCATTCCGGTAGCATGGTTGTTGCAGCAATGTCGGACGATGAGCGCCCGTAGCTCAACCGGATAGAGCACCGGCCTTCTAAGCCGGGGGTTGCAGGTTCGAGTCCTG
>JADFLJ010000202.1 GCA_022564475.1 Pseudomonadota bacterium | reverse complement strand
CGCTACCGCAACAACAGTCGGTCTGTATAACGCTCACAGAGACCTCGTTGCCAAGAATGGATCAGTCATACATACAGAACTGGTTGCCATCCCTGATAAAAGCGATGACGGGATGGTCGTGGGCAGCAGGGCAATGTTCGTTAATTTAACCAAAGAAGTTGAAGCACGTCAGCAGCAGGAGGGCATTGCCGCCGAACTGTCACAGCTCATCGATATCGCGAATGCCCCGATTTTCGGCATCGATCAGCATGGGTCCATCAACGAATGGAACCAAGCTGCAGCGAAGATTACAGGTATCAGCAGGGACGTGATGATCGGTCGTGACTTGTTGGAGGTCGGACAGCCGTTCGCTGCCGGAGAAAGAGTCGCGGCGCTATACGAAGTTCTATTAAACGCCTTGAGTGGCGTGGAAACGTCGGAGTACGAGTTTTCGCTGACCAACGAACAAGGTGAGACTGTCGATCTCTTGTTGAACATGGCTGCGCGTCGAAATATCAAGGGTGCCATTACCGGCGTAATCGTCATTGGTCTGGATATTAGCGAACGAAATAAAATGGAGCGCGCGCGGATTGAAAAAGACCGACTTTACCGACATTTAACAGATGAGCTGCCGGTTTCTGTCTGGGAAGAAGACTGGTCGGCGGTCAAACAAAAATTGGACAGGCTGAATTCACCAAGCATCTCTCACTTGGTCGATTATTTTACAAGGTTCCCGGATTTCCTGTCCGAGCTGAATGACATGACCAAGGTTCTCCAAGTAAATCCATATACATACACGCTGTATGAACTTGTCGAAGAGAACGGCAGTCGGGCGGACCCTGAAGTTATCGACAATACATTTGAACTAGACTGTGGTCGTGGTCTGGCGATGCTCTATTTTGGGAATAAGGATCTGTATGAAAATTACACCGTTAAGTCGTATAAAAATAATGATGTCGAGATACAGAGTCATACAATAGTTCCCGATGATGCGAAAGAGGACTGGTCACGCGTTATAACGATCGACCAAGACAGAACGGATTTAATAGCGAAGGAACGATCCCTACGGCAGGCGCAGAAAATGGAGGCAGTCGGACAGTTAACCGGCGGAATAGCGCACGACTTCAATAATCTACTAAGCATAATTAGCGGCAATATCCAGATCCTGCAACAGGACACTACGAACGCAAGCGAGGAGGTTGCGGAGGCCTTCACAGATGCGCTGTCTGCCACTAAAGACGGGGCTGAGTTAACGCAACGGTTACTTTCATTTTCGCGTATGAGTTCGCTATGCCCAGAAATCAGAAACGTTTGCGATCTAATCGAAATTTTTTCCCGTTTTCTTGAACGAACTCTGGGGGACGGCGCCGCGATCAAGGTCAACATTCCGACAGACGATCTCTTTATCTACGTCGACGCGTCGCAGTTGGAAAATTCACTGTTGAATTTGGCGCTAAATGCACGTGACGCTACGCCCAACGGAGGCGTTATCACGATAAGTGCGAGCCAGATTATAATGCCAAGTAATAGCATTGGGTATCTTGAGAGTTGCCAGGGTGACTGCGTCAAGATTAGTGTCTCCGACTCAGGTACGGGCATAGAGGAAAAGAATATCGAGCGGGTTTTTGAACCTTTCTTCACAACTAAAGAGCCTGGAAAAGGCAGCGGGCTCGGTTTGAGCATGGTATACGGTTTTGCCAAACAGTCCGGGGGTTGCTGCGAGATTGATAGCTGCATCGACGAAGGCACCACAGTATCAATGTATTTTCCGGCCGTAGAGAGCGGCGAAAACAGCACGCTCGAAGTGCAGTGCGTCACACCGATGTTGGCGCATGGATCCGGTGTAATTTTGGTGGTAGAGGACGAACCGCGTGTTCGAAGAGTGGTCTTGCGCAATTTGAATCGAATGGGCTACGAGACACGAGAAGCTGAAAACGCCAACGCAGCAAAAAACATTATCGAGTCCGGAGAATGTGTCGATCTGATTCTAAGCGACATTGTGATGCCTGGCGAAATGGATGGATACGGGTTGGCGGATTGGGCGGCAGAAAACTATCCACACATTAAGATTATTCTCACGTCCGGCTACCACGGGAGCCGAGTCGAAGAGACGTTGTCGGGCCGGTCCAGGATTACTGAGTTAAAAAAGCCCTACTCCAACGAAGACCTTGCCGAGCGACTAAGCACAGCGCTAGCGAGCTAAACCAATCAGGAATGGATTCAAATACAGATGTGTATTTGATTCGCTAGCTCAGTACTCATTAAAGCGATAATAGAGCTAATTTCGTGTGTACAGTGAATTTCGCTAAAAACTATTAAGATGTTATCCTTGCATGTCTCGACCACTTAACGCGGCGAAAATATGACAAGGCGGCTGAAATCAAAACCTTATTTGAAACCCAGCGAGGTTGCGGAACTCCTTCGCGTCGAACCTGGGACAGTGCGTCTGTGGAATCAGTCCGGCAAGCTTCGCGGTACGACCACCGCGGGCGGCCACCGCCGTTTCCAGTACCGGGATATAGAGGCATTCGCCCGTGAGCACGGCATAGATTTAGCGAGTCCGGAAGAAGGGTCTCTGAGGATTCTGATCGTTGATGATGACAAGCGAGTCACGAGAATGATCAAGAGGATATTGGCGACAGCAGATCCCGACAGCAAAGATAGAAACTTCTCATGATGGCTTTTCGGCGGGACAAATGGTTGAAAAGTTTGAGCCACACATCATGACGCTCGATCTCATCATGCCGGGTTTAGATGGTTTCCAGCTATGTAAAAATCTCAAGGCGGATCCGGCGACCAAAGGCATACGCATTGTCGCCATTACCGGCGATTCGACCCCGGGAAGTGCCGCCAAAATTATCAGACTCGGCGCCGAGGTCTGCCTTTCCAAGCCGCTCGTCAAAGTCGAGCTGCTGGCAGCCGTCGGCCTTTAGCTCAATGCTCTTTTTAGTCCGGAGTACCTGAGCTCCGGATCGTCGGTCATGTTTTGTTTTTCTAGTACGCTGCCGATTACAATAAGCAGCTACATTGCAACGAATTACTGGCTGAGTGAGCAAATGATCAGACACGTCGGAAGAGCGGCCTCATCCTGGCGATGCCTTCGCGAATATCGTCTTCATTATAATGCGCGAAACAAAGCCGAATACAATCTCTGTATTGCCCTTGGCTTGAAAAAACAGCGCCCGCTTGAAAACCAGTTTCGAGTTCGCGTGCTTTTTCACGGAGTGGGGTCGTATTTACGGCTTCGTTAAACCGCACCCAGAAAAAATACCCACCATCCGGCCGCGTCCACTGGGCAATGCTGCCGAAATGTTCATTCAAAGCGTCATCCATCGCGGTCACTCTGCCGCGATATGCCGATCGCAGATGTTCAATATGCGAATTCAGGGCGCCGTTTTGAATCGTCTGTCGAACGATGTGAGAGCTTATATGGTTGATGCTGCCACCGCTGTTGACAAATCCGCTGGCGCCAATTTTTTTTCTTAAGTTTGGAGCTGTTTGTACCCAACCCAACCGCAGAGCAGGGGCCAGAATCTTAGAAAACGAACCCAGTGACAGCACTCGCTCGCTTGCGGCCATCGTGCCGTATGCAGGCGGCGGTGTATCGAAATAATTGAGTAACTGATACACCTCATCGGCAACGATCAGAAAGTCGTGTTTGTCGGCCAGTTTGACGATCTGTCGCCGACGCTCCTCCGACGTGCATAGTCCACAGGGGTTTTGGTAACTTGGAATCGTGTATAGAAACGCGGGTTTATGAGTAGCAAGCTCTTGTCGCAGCGCGTCCACACAAATTCCATCATCGTCGACTGGAATGCCGACTATTTTGAGACCGTGATCTCGAAATATCTGGAACGCCAGAAAGAAGCTGGGCTCTTCAACGAAGACGGTATCGC
>JADFLJ010000037.1 GCA_022564475.1 Pseudomonadota bacterium | reverse complement strand
GACCAGGTCCTCGCCCAGGAGGCGGACGAACAGCGTGGGGCTCTCGTCGGTGAGCTCCTGGGCCACCGCCACCGGATGCCAGTAGCGGCGCAGCAGCTCGCCCGCCGGCGTGCCGCGCCCGACACGGGTGAGCCTATCGTTCTCCTCTTGCGTCAGCATGCGGTGACTCCTCTTGATACCCGTGCGGCCCTGATCTATTCCGTCACAATCAGGAGCACCTTCCCGTGCTTGCCCGGGTCGGTCGGATCGTCGATCACGAACTCGCCAACCTTGTCGGGCGTGATCTCGTAGGGCTCGATCCGGACGCCGGGGCCCACCTCGACGTCGATTCCCAGCCCGGCGATGGCGAAGTGGTGCTCCACCGTCGACCGGCTGCTACTGGTCCGTAACGCTTCGAACCTGATGGTGTCGCCCAGCTTGATCGTCATCACGATCCCGTCGCCTTCGTTCGCGTTGATGCGCTCATCGGGGCCGTAGCCCCAGTAGCCCTCGGCGCCCGTGCGCAGCTGGAACAGGCCGTCCTCGACCTGGAACCGGTCTAGGCGGTAGATGGTCCCGGCGCCCTCGACGATCGGCTCCGGCACGATCGCCGTCTCCACCGCGGCATCGCACCATGCGTTCTCGCGGCTCTGGCCACACACGAGCCAGGGAGTCGTCGCGAGAAGCTCCTCTGTCTCCTGGTCCCAGAGCTTCACGAGGAACGCGCCGCCGCTCACCTCGACCCCCGGGTCCAAGAACCGGCCTGGCCGGATCCCCGGGGTGCCGACGGCGAAGGTCCCCTCGTCCGTGGCCCGCCGTACGTCGCCGGGAAGCGGGACCACGACGCCCTCCATTCCAAGCGCCTCTATCGTGAGCGTGAACAGCTGGCCTGGCGCCAATCCAGAGCCGCTGAACCAGACATCTCCCTGGGTCCTCAACTGACGCTCGGGGAACTTGAAGATGGACGGCTCGACCACGAGCGTCGCGCCCACTGAGGCCACCCGCAGCTGCCCCTCCAGTGCGGCCAGCTGTGCCGACGCTTCCTCCTGTGCCGCCAGCAGCTGCTCGACCTGCGTGCCGAGGTCCGATATCTGCTGCTCGAGGTCAGCCGTGTCGCCCGCACATCCGCTCAGGACGCCTGCCATCAAGACGACGCCAGCGAATATCGCTAGGGATTTCCTGAGACGCTTTGCCATGGTCACTATCTCCTGATATCACCCTCTCACAAGGGCCCGTCGCGCTCACCTATGTCGAACGCCGTGCCTGAGTCCGTAGTACCGCGCGGCCAGCGCGCTCACAAGCGTGATCCCGCCAAGGATGATCTGCACCACAGCCGCGGCTTCACGCAGCCCGGCACCGGGCAGCAGCCAGTGCAGGATGAGGATCGCCATCGGCATGGTCTCCCTCGATGCGAGCAGGATTACACTGCCGGTGGTGTTGGCCGCGCTGTTGAAGTTGAACAGGCCGATGAGCGCGAGCGTCGGCATGATGATGGGCAGCCAGATCATGAAGTACGTCTTGGTCCATCCCGCGCCGGAGATACGCGCGGCCTCCTCCATGTCCGTCCCCACCTGAACGATCGCTCCCTTCATGATGTTCACCCCGGACGTATTGCCCGCGATGATGACCACCAGAATCAGGACCCAGATCGTCCCATACATGACGCGCAGCCCGGGCGTCCAGAGGAACATAAGCATCAGGCCCAAGCCGGACAGGAAGCCCGGAAGGGCTCCCGAGACCCAGATGGTGGAGTCGAGACCGAAGCGGAACCGCCAACGGGTCCGCACCAGGATGTACGCCAGGATAGAGAAGAGAAGTGGGCTGCCGAAACCTGCGGCGAATGCGATAACGAGGGTCGTCCGGAGGGCTGAGAAGAACTGGGGCTCGGCCAGTACGAACTGCCAGTGTCTCAGGCTAAAAACAGGGTCAAAGTCGAAGAATCCCACCCTCGTCATGAAGCTTCCCATGACCATGACGACCAACGTGAAGATGTTCAGCAGATGGTCGCTCAAGACGAAACCGAATGCGAGCCACTTCCAGCGGCCGAGGCTGATGAGGCCGGGTTTGAAGCTGCCCGTGACGGTCGTGTACTGACGGCGCTGGAGGATCCACCGCTGGAAGGGGACGATGAGCGCAACGAGGATGAGCGTGACGCTGGCCAGGGCGGTTGCCTGCCCGTACAGAGGCGGCTCTGTCAACCGGATCATGTCAAAGATGAGCGTGGAATAGACGTAGAAGCCGATCGGAAGACCGAGGATCAGCTCCCGCTCGAAGCTCGAGAACATGCGCATCAGCTGCAGGGCGAAAAGCAGCGTGATGGAAGGCACCATGATGGGGAGCGTTATCCGCATCATGGTCCCCAGCGTGCTCGCGCCCGCTATGCGCGCCGCCTCTTCCATCGCGGAGTCCATGTTGCGGAAGACGGGCGTGAGTATCATCACCACCGTGGCCGAAGCGCCGCCCACGACGTTGACGAAGATGATCCCCCAGATGCTGAAGATGTTGAAGGGCCCCTTGTCGATGAACGGGAGCGCTTCCAGGAGGACGTTGGCTATGCCGCTCCGGGGGTCGAAGAGCATGATCCAGGCGATCAGCCCCCCCGGCGTGACATAGGCTATCCAGTAGAAGACTTCCAGCGCGTGGCTGCCCGGGATCCGAGTCCGTGCCAGCAGCCACGCCGTGAGGATGCCGAACGGAAAGCTGAACAGCACGCCGACCGCCCAGAGCCACACCGTGTTCCACAGCGCCTGAAAGATCCGCGGATCGTCGAAAGCCAGCTGCCAGTTGTCGAGGCCCCACGTACGCTCGCCAACGAAGAAGTGGATGCCGGTGTTAAAGCTCAGCCCAAGGATCAAGAGGACCGGATAGAACAGGTAGAACCCGAGCGTCAGGATGATGGCCGCCATGACGAAGGTGCTCTTCTCCGATCGGAGCACCCTTCCAGCCGTCACGCGCGCATCAGCGATCCGCACCCTGTTCATACGTTCCTGTTTCCGTGCCATTCCCGCTCAGGACGGGCGTGGCAGGTGAAGAGATTTCTGCGCCTCAGTCCACCGCGAGCAGCTTGATCGCTTCCTCCATCCTCACTCGTAGCTCCGCAAGCTCCGGATTGGTACCGAACCCTCGCGCCTCCTCGAAGATCATCAGGCGAAGCCTCACGGCGTCCTGATGCAACGCGTTCGCCCGTGGGTCCATCCGCGTGATGTCGTACACGACGCCGGGCTCCCTCCGCAGACGCGGGTCGGTAAGGCCCCACGGAATCCCGTCGTCGCGCAGGCTGATCCGGTTGTGGACATCCAGGCCGGCTGCTACTTCCGACTCGCCCAACGTCTCGTGCACGGTCGTCATGCCTTCTCGGCTGAGGAGCCAGTTCACCCAGAGCTTGGTCGCGTTCGGATGGCGAGCATTCTTGGCGACGGAGAACGAACCTGCGCTGCCGGCGGGCTCGAGCCCCGCGTCAGGCTCGTACAGCGGCCAGCCCCGCTCCAAGCGCAGGGTCTCGTAGTTCTGCACCGCCGCGCCCAGATTACGGATCTCCTGAAACTCTCTCCCCACGAGTCCTCCGGTGCCGCCCAACGCGATCTTGAAAGCGCCTCTGGCGAGCGAGTCCGTCATGTACCTCGCGTCGCTCGTGTAGAACACGTCCTGCGAGTACTCGAATATCCAGTAGTCGACCCCCCGGTCCGGCCTGAGCAGATCACGGACCACACCGCCCGTACCCCCCAGGTCTCGGGGGTCGTCGTCGATGATCGACCCCCCGTATCTCTCGAGAACGTCCCGCTCGGACGTCCACGACTCGACCTCTTCGATCGAAACGAGGTCGGTGTTGAACCACGTGCCGTCCAGGCTTGAATCGCTGTCCACGGACGCGGAGTGCACCAGCATGTACGCATCTTCCGAGTCGCGGAACCAGAGTTTTCCGCCGAACCAAAGCGACAGGTCGATGACCTCGGGGTGGAAGAGGATCTCCTTGATACGGATCACGGCTTCGTTCGGCACGAGTCGAGAGCTGAGCGTGTCGGCGCCGGCGTGGATGATGTCCACGTCATACCGTCCGACGCCTTGCTCGGCCAGCAACCGGTCGGCGTTTTCCCGGCCGCTGCCCCTGGCCACCGTCACCGTGATCCCCAACTTCTCGCCCCAGATCCGGTAGACGGGGACGATGTCGCCCACGCCTCCCGAGCCCGACACGATGAGCCGCCCCTCGGCTCGGGCAGCCTCGATCAGGGCCGCCCACTCCGCCTCGAACCCCGTCGCCTGGGCGGGCTCCCCGCCGTCCTGCGGGGCGGTGGGTGGTGCGGTCGGCGTCGGCTCGGAGGTGCCACAGGCCACGAGCAGCATACTCACCATGACCACGGCCAGATATCCGTAAAGTCGGCTCATCGGGAAACCTCCCCCGTATTCAACTGCCTGCTGCCCAGCTATCGGCGACGGCACAGCTAGTCGTCGCCCCACTCGCCCTCGGTCGTTGGGCCCACCTCGCCCGTGCACCACGGCACGAGCGCTTTCATCTGACAGGTCGCGCCGTTCCGGGCCAGCTCCGCCTCAAACAGCTCGTGGACCTCACGGTCCTCGTTCTCGTACTCGAGCTGGTTCCCGCCCTTGTCGAGGCTGACGTCGCTCCTGCGGGGCCGCGGGATCGTGAACCGGCGGCCGCCGCCTGAGACGCCCGTGATGGCCAGGTAGCGCGCGGGGCCTTGGCCGGTGTTGCAGTGCTGGTGGAAGCAGCCCAGATAGGGCACGACCACCAGCGTGCCGGGTTTCCAATCGACCTTTTCCTTCTCTTTCCCTTCCTGCCACAGCAGCGAATACCCCTGGCCACCCAGGATGAGCAGATGCGCGCCCGGGCCGTGGCGATGCGCCTTCTTGTACGTCCCGCTCTGGAACCGGGAGATGTGGCAGCCGACGCCATCGTCACCGATGTTCAGCCGTACCTGGCTCCCACCTGCGCCGCGCTCTCTCCACTCGTACAGCTTCATCGAGCTGCGTGTTGTCATTTGCCGTCAGCCAGGTTCCGAAACTGCCCTTAATGACGGGTTCGACGGTATTATTGAACATATAGATCTGGAACTGAGTACCCGGCCGCACCTGCGCCGTCAGCCAATCGACGCTGGCCACGACCTGCCGCCACTTGACGGACCTGAGCTTGTCTTCCACGGACATGTTGCGTCGACGGATAATGTTGACGATCGTGTCTGCCAGCATGCTGGCTGAACGATCAACAAGTATCAGCGTGCGTTCGCCATTGAGCTTGAGGCCCGTCAGATACTGGCGTGCGCCTTGTCCGTCCTCATCGAATTCGCGAATTCGTGAACCGTCTGTTGCATCTTCGGCGGCAAGTTGCAGCAAACGCTCGACTTCTACTTCAAGCGACTTGATATCGGACTGCAATTTCTCAACACGCTCGATCCTCGCAAGCGTGTCATTGTCGTATTTCGACAACTCGGCACGCAGCTCATCGAGCAAGGAAAGAATCTCTGCAATCATGCCTTCTGCTGTCTGCTTCTTGCTCTCGAGTTGCTGAATCGTATTGCGAGCAAGCACCAGATTCTTACGCCCACCCAGTATCTCAACCTCGAGCTTTTTCGTCTCGGCCATGAGCTTGCTGGGGTCCTCTTCTGTTGTCTGTTTCACCTGCGCATTGATGATCATGAAAAACAGCACTATGGCGCCAAAACCACAGCTCATGCAGTCGAGGAACGACATGCTGAAAATTTCGGTTTGTCGACGTCTGCGGACCACGTCAATTCTCCGTCGCGATCAGGCGTAGCTCGTATCCCGGCGTGCCGATACGGATTGCATCACCGATCTGCAACACAGCCGAGCCATCCATTTTGTGGCCGTTAAGAAATGTTCCATAACGACTAAAGTCACGAATAACACATTGGCCGTTCTCCATTTGCAACGCACAATGCCGGCGCGAGACACCCGGCATGGTTTCTTGCAGATCGACCCAACGTTCGCCTGCGACGATTTGAGAACCGAGATTCAGTGGCTGATCAGCAATCGCGTAGGCCGTATTTTCAAACAACAAATGCGTTGGCCGACCACCGTCTGCAGACCCGCTGCTGATTTGCACGCTAACGGCTGCCTGATCCCAGGGCAGCTGCCGAATCAGGCGTACCTGACTGTCGCCGGCTTGCAGATTCCCGCAACGAGCCAGCAAACCGCGCGCCGTCGCCGCGGACTCGAGTAGAAAGACTTCTCCGCCCACCCGTGCTTTGAGCATGTCTGCCAGACCCGGCATGCGCGCCGCCCGATCAGTAAGCTGAATAGCAGGTGTTTCATCGGCACGGTACAAAGCCCGTAGCCGGCTGACGATACGCTGATACACCGGTGCCGCAGCGGAGATCAGTGCCAGGGACTCGAGCTCCGCCGTATGGCTGAGCCCGCCGTATTCGAGTTGCAACTCGAGCTTACCGCCGCCTGCCGCTGCTTTGAGCCAGCGCGGGATATGATCGAGCATCATCTGCTCTGTTTCGGCCGTGTGCAGCGGGTCAAAGCGCGACTGTTGAACAAACGCGTCCGAGATCGTACTCATCCAAAGCTCATACAAGGCGATCAAGCCACAGTCGTCAACGACGGCAGTTTTTTCAACCTGCGCCTGCCCTGACTGCGCCACACGCGTTAACAAAGCCGAATGCAGACTCATATCGACATGCACAAGCGTTGAGTTCTCGTAGCGACGCCGCGTTGCTGCGATAGCCGAATCAACCAATGCCACCACCGGCAAGCCAACTTCATTGCAGATCCCCAGAAACAATCCCAGGTTTTCGCTGCTCATGTAGGCTGGCACCGCGACCACCATGCGATCACCCTTGCCGGCAACCTTGTCGCGAATCTGTTCAAGCTGTCGATTGGCAAGATCAGCGGCGCTCAAATGCTGGAATCGCTGGTCCGGCAACGGGGTGGTCGACAAGTTCGACCAGTAATGGTCATGAATTCGTCGTGGCTTTACGCGCGCAAATGCATAGGCCGCATTGCCGGTTGTCAGCCCGTCGTCTTCGAGCAATGCGAAACCCGGCTCCCGATAGAGTACCGATCCGTCGTTGAGGATCGTAATTCCGGAGTCGTTAATATCCGCTGCAAGCAAACCCACGGCTGGCACCTTTACCTTAGTCGACCTTCATGTGACGAATCAGTTTGTCGTCACAATAATTTTCACTGTCAAATACAAGGCGTTCCTGCACCAACTGCAGCTGATGCACGAGGAACATCAGGAAGATGCTGATCAGCAACGCTATAAACGTCGAGTTGAACGCAACACCCAGGCTTTGCGTTACGCCGGCGATATCACCCTGCACGGCCTTGTCTGCCTGTGCGAGTGCTTCACCGATTCCGCGCACCGTGCCGATGAAGCCAATCGACGGAATTGCCCAGGAAATGTATCGAATCATTGAAAGCTCCGACTCGAGTCGTTCCGCCTCGGATTCGCAGATCGTGTGCGCTGTCGACGCTACGTCCTGGATGTTGCGCGTCGAGTTAAATCGCCTGAGTGCACTCAATAACGCACGCGGCAGCAGCATCCGTTGTCGATCATCCGGCAATGCCTGTAACTGGCGTGAGAATTCGCGCGCGTCTTCGGGGAGAATTCGCATCCCGTCCGCCACCGATATCAGGTCCACATCGAGCAAGCGCCTCTCGGCCACCAATTGGACGGACTTGTATCCCATGATCGCGAGTGCCCAGAACATCAGTATGAAACAGGACTCTTGTTCCAGATCCTTTATGAGGACCCAGACATGGCGCTCGCGCACATAGCTCGGGTCCGCCGCAGCAGCTATATTCTGCTCTTCAATTAGTTGTGCCGCATTCGGTCGAACAACCGACACATAAAATGCGTGGATAATAATGATCGTGATAATCAACGCGAATAATTGAAAAACAAACTCGACGGGAATATTCTTTTTTTTCATAAGATCGGCGGCTTCTGTAATTCTGAATTCAAATGTCGGTTGGAAACGGTATCGACTGATCGGCCGGAATTTCCTCACTCGGCCTGAAAATTTCTTCGTCCTCGTCCAGATAGCTGCCGTCGTCGACGTCAACGTCTGCGGGATCCGGCTCCGGCGATTCAGTGGCCTCGACTTCCTCGCCAGGCTCATCGGCTGTGTTCGTATCCTGCGCCCAGCTCGCTGACACAAAGACAATAGCGGCGAGGAACGCGAGAATCGAGTGGCGCAAGTTTCGAATCGTGTGCATGTTCAGATCCTGATAGTCATTCAACAGCTAATTTGGACAGTTTGAAAGAGCAATTGTCTCATCAATTTAAGTCCGGCATTACTCGGCATTTCGGGCAATGCGAAAACCGAGGTCATTTCGTGGCTCGATTCCGTAGTCCCGGTAGCTCATGCGCAGCTCAGTCACCCCCGAATGTTTCCAGCTCGATCCGCGAATAACGTAATTGGTGCCGCGATCCGGCCCAAGCGGATTAATGATCGGCGTCGTCATTCCGGGCGTCGGCACAGTGTAGAAATCGTTTACCCATTCGGCCACATTGCCACCGCCATCGTGTAGCCCCAGTACATTTGCCGGAAAGTTGCCTGTGGGTGCGGTCGACACGTAGCCGTCGTCATACCCCAGCATGATGGATGTCATTATTACAGCCGCTGTGCGGTCCGCGTAATTACCTGCATCCCGGCGTGGCGGCCATTGATCGCCCCAACTGAATTTCGCTGCTGAAGCCGTCGCGCCGTAACGCAATGCCCATGCCCATTCCGCCTCGGTCGGCAGGCGGTAGCCATTCGGAAACGGCCGAATCGCCTCAAGCTCACCGAAACGTTCCTCGTAAACCGGCGTCAGTCCCTCGCGCCCGCTCAGATAATTGCAGTACGCCGCAGCCTTTTGCCAGGTCACAGTGGCGACCGGGTTGGCATCGCCGGCCAGCGACGCGTGTACGACTGCACCGGAGTCATGCGACGCATCGAACCTGGAAAATTCCTTGTTAGTCACCTCGTTGACACCAATATAGAACGGCAATGTCAGCGTCACAGGAAGCAGAACCTCGTTTGCCCGCCGGCCCTGTTCACCACGCGATGCACCCATCATGAAGGTTCCAGGTTCGACGCGTCGCATTACGATGCCATCGGCTGTCGTAACCGTCGTATCGATTTTCGAACGCGCGATGGCTTCGTCGGAGCGCAGTCGCGCTGTAATGGTTTGCGGATAGCCCGGGCGCGGTGTCACAGTCTTTGCCCAGGACTCGTAACCGTCTCTGCGGACTTCTACGCGATGCGGGGCCGAGCTCAGACGCAGGCTTGTCGAACCAGTACCCTGCGAGCGCCCGTCCACGTAAATAGTCGCATCAGCCGGCGAAACATTAATCGTCACAGTGCCTGTACGTGCCGTGAGATCGACGGTGATGGAAGCACTCGCAGCCGTCTGCAATCGCACCTGGCGTGTCGTCGATCCATAGCCTGCTTTTGACAGGCCAATTTGGTAGTTAATGTCGGGCGACAGGTCAAGCGTAAGCGGTGATTGTCCGCGATAACGGCCATTGACCATTACATTGGCACCACGAGGAATTGATTTGACGAGCAGGCGCGCGTCCGACTCCACCAGCACGATCAGCGGCAGCTCGCGCGCGACATTCGGTTCCACGGTGATCGCGCCATCCCAGGCTTTGAAGCCGTCGCGAACGACACTGAGCTGGTGCGTGCCTTCAAATAACTCCACGACCGCCGGCGTCTCGCCGACTTTGTCTTCGCCCGCAAAAATCGCTGCGCCGGACGGTTCCGACGTGATGCTCACATCAGCCCAGCGGGGTACGAGTTGCACGTTGAGAATTTCTTCGCGACCCAGACCCGCCATGTTCACGATGTCCGAAAATGGCAGATAGCGCTCGGAGTTAACGCGTATGCCGTGTTCGCCCGGTTGCAACTCGACGGGCCCCAACGGCGCCGGCCCGACGTGAATATCATCGATCGAAACCGTGGCATCGGCTGCCGGAATCGTTACCACCGTCAGCACGCCCGGGCGTTTTTGCAGAGCCACACTCACGGTCATGGATGCCTGTTCGCCAACGACAAAGGCCTGTATCGCCTCGTAATAGCCTTCTTTTTCGACCCTTATCGAGTAGTCCCCCTGGCGCAACAGCACGCGGTCCGCAAGCGGCAATCTGAACCAGCCGCCCGTAATCGAAACATTGTCAGGATCCGGGGGATCGATCTGAAATTGCACCGACTGTGACGTGAATAACAACCACGAGGCGACACCAAGAATTGCCAGCCCGCCGAACAGAATCATCTTCAACGGACTGCGACTTGATATCTCTTTGACAGCCCGAATCTCGGTAGCACGCTTGAATGCTGCGGGCGCTATGGATTTTTCGGCGGCCGCCTCTGCGGCATCGTCAAGCTGTGGAGGTTGAGTGACGTAAGCACTGTCTTCAAGCTGCACAGACAACACAAGCCTGTCGTCGGCCGTGGAGACGCGAATACGGCTGCCGTAAAACTGAATCTCATCGCCATCCGCAAGACGCCGGCTCGCAACCAGCGCTTCGCCATTAATGGAAATCAATGAGTCCCTGCCAACCGGTTGCACAAACGGCTGGCCATCCAGTATATCGAGCAGGACCAGCGGACCACCACCCGGACCTGGCAATCTTAATGTTGAATCGTGGCCGGTCCCGATACGCAGCGGCAAATCAGCTGCTTCAATTCGTCGCTCGCCCTCAACGTCCCGGATCAAAAGGTAGTCGAAACTCAAATTCTCTCCTCACAACGAATCACGATTGGCTGCATATCAATCTCCGGGGCGACACGAAATTCTATGCGCACATCACGGAAGCCAAGCCGATTGCCTACAGCAACGTAGGTACCGGGCCGCAATTCAAGCTCGGTCGCACTGAATTTACCGAGTTTACCAATTTTGTACACGGAAACGTCAGTCACGTTGTCCGACAGCAGCTGCACTGTCAACGGCGTTGCGGCGCGCTTGAGCAGCCGCGACAACTCATCTCGTTGCTCGCCAAGGCGAGATCCAATGTCAGGCATGCGCGTAATATTGAGGACCATCTGCGTCGCAGTCTGCATCGTTCGAGGCGAACTAAGGCTGTCGGGTGCATCGATGTACTCGTCCAATTGCTGATGCAAGGCAATCATCTGCTGCGATCGAACGAGCCCTTGCTGGGCGAAGGACAGATTGTTGTCCAGTGCCAGCAAGCTATTATAGGCGTCTGCCGAGTCTTGCCATTGCTCGCGACTTTCCAGCACGCCAGCCTCTCGCTCAAGCGCCGCGATGTCGCCCAGGCGAATTCCCTGATCGACCTGCATCAAGCCGTCGGCCGGCTCGCGTGAACTCGGCTGCAGTGCCTGTGCCATGCGAAAAGCCGCGCGCGCTGCGAGGAAATCATTCTCGGCCAGCGATAACATTCCATCGGTCATGCGCTGGTCAAATTCCAGCTGATTCATCGTCTTCAAGACGCGCTGCAAACCCGTCTTTGCGACTTGCCATTTCGGATCAAGCTCAATCGCCAGTTCAAAACTGCGTTTCGCGGCGACCAGTTCGAGGCTTCGCTCCAGCTGCAATCCCTGATCGGTCAACGACAACACGTCGTCAAAATTCCTGGCCCGTTCCAGCCCATCAAGCCCGGGCCTGTAACTCGGACTAATTGCTACGACCAGCTCGAACAGCCGCACAGCCTCGGCGGCGTCGCCATTTTCAAGCGCCCTTTCTGCGTCCGCAAAATTCGATCTGAATACCCTGTCGACCTGATCGAGCAGGGGCTCGAGCTCGTCAAATGCCTCTCCATACTTATCCTCTGCCAATGCATAGTCATTCTCGAGGTAGGCCGCATCACCCGCCGCATAAGCTTCCTCGGCACGCTTGAATGGCAGGCCGCCCCAGCGTTGCACGGCGCGACCTTCCAGCGTTCGCATGCGCGACAGCAACTGACCAAGAACGGCCTCAGCATCCTGCCGCGACCGGACTTTGATGTCGCGTTCTGGCAGTGCGACGTCAGCCGGTTCGGCGTCGCTCGTTTGCGCATCTTGTAGCGGCGCGTCGGCGTCAAGCGAGGCATCTTCCACCAACGGCGAATTTTCGTTGGTCACTGTTTTCGGCAGAAGAAAAATGACGCCCAACAGGACCACCAGCAGTGCGAGCAGGCTCATGCCCAGCACGCGCGGGCTGATCCCGCTGCTCGTGCCGGACTCCGGCATTGCGGCTTGACGAGCCGGCCGCTGAATCCGGTGAACAGCGGTCTCGGACTGAATAATCTCGTCACGAACGGCTTTGGCACGCTCGATGCTCGCGGCTGGCGCTGGCCCCGCAGCGTAACCCGCAGCCGCGAGTTCCTCTGCGACCGCGACGGCAGCTGGTCGCAGCGCCGCATCTTTGTGCAGCATGTTTTGCAACAATGATCGCAATGCCTCGGGAAGCTGTGTTCCATCCGCAGCGACCAGCCGTGGCGGGACCTGATGCCGAATGTCATCAGCAGTTGCCGAAGATGAGTATGGCGACCGCCCACTGATCAATTCATAGATCAATCCACCCAATGCGAAAATATCGTCGCTCGCCTGCGGCGCCTGACCATCCAGCTGCTGCGGGCTCGTGGCGATCAACGAACCGCCACCGACACGGTCGCCTGCGGCCGCGCCACTGCCAAAATCGATCAGATAAGGCGCGCCATTGGTATCCAGAAGGACATTGCTCGCTTTGATGTCCCGATGCACAACGCCCTTTTGATGCGCATAGCCTAACGCGCCGGCGAGTAAGCCGATGGGCGCAAGAACGTCAGCCGGAGCCGCAGCGGCGAGTACCGAAAAATCCGGCCCGTCGATGTATTGCATCGAGTAAAAGGCGACGTTTTTATCACCCGCGTCATCACCGTGAAATTCAAACACGCGGCGGATATGTGCATGCACCAGCCGGATACTGAGCTGCCATTCGCGTCTGAATATTTGTAGCGCGGTATTTTGATCTACGAGGATTTTCAGCGCCACAGATGCGCCTGTCAGCTTGTCCGATGCAAGCCAGGTTTCCGCAGCGCCGCCGGCGCCGAGTTTTCGAACAAGTGTGTACCGACTGGCGAGTTGCGTCCCGCTCTTTAGTTCACGCATCAAGGCTCAACTGCTTATCCCGTGGGTTCAGGCGCTCGTACCGGTACGCCAACATCAATTTCCTCGGTGAACCCTGTCTCAGCTTCGTAAATATCGCGGAGCAGCTTGCGCCACGACTCGTACTGTGCAGCAGCTGTCCCCGTCAGGCGCCGGGACTGCCCTGCTATGCTGACGACCATCGGTGCCGCCTCAGAGCCAAAAGACTCGGCGAGCTCTTCGATTGCCTCAATGTGAATAGCGGCTTCCGAATTTCGCGTAATACCGCCCATGATTGATTTAAGACCCTGAGAAATTCCTACATTCTGGATGCCGCGTTTCATTTGGCGACGCGAGTAACTCGTATCATTCGTATCAATGGCCAGCGATCCTGCAACGACAATAATGCCCATGATCGTCTGCATTCTGGCTGCACGCTTGACCTGCCGGTAATTGATGGCTTCTTCTCGAGACGCTTTGCGGTAGGAAAGATACGGCATCGAAATTCCATAATAGAAATTTGCATAGTGCTCGTTGAGCATATCGACGACGAGTCGGTCGCGCTCTCTGATCTGACGAAGCCTGTCGACGGCCGGATCGTTATCGGCCGGCAGTCGCTGTACGCTAAGCAATCCATCTTCATCCACGATCAGATGATCGCTGTAGATCAGCGGCGACATATCGGCAAAAAATTTCAGCTCCGATATTTGCTGCAGTCGCTCGACCCGCTCGGGGGTCAGCGTATCCGCATATGCCTTCACATCATTGGCTATGTCGTTGAATACTTTCTGATACGGGTCCAGACGACGGTCGCGGCGTTCCGAGTAAGACGACATACCGGTTTGCGCCTCGTAGGTCCTCGTAAACCACTGCTGGCCTGATGTGTCCGACACGACGACCTCAACCTCTACGAATTCTCCGTCAGACTTCTTG
Source organism: Pseudomonadota bacterium (assembly GCA_022564475.1). Lineage (GTDB taxonomy): Bacteria > Pseudomonadota > Gammaproteobacteria > Steroidobacterales > Woeseiaceae > UBA1847. The sequence goes on along the minus strand of JADFLJ010000037.1, from coordinate 3,707 downwards.
ATGCGGCCATTGATGAGAATATCCGTAAACGCTTCGGAAGACGGCAATACGCGGACAGCACCCCAGTGGCCCGTACCCTGCATTGTTTTCTTCAGGTGATACGCGAGGTAACGCGACTCGGCATTTCGGATTTGGTCATAGACTCGCGTTTCTTCAGGATCGTTATTCTCGGGAATGCCGGGATCAAATTCGATCACACCCACATCTAACAGCTGGCTTTCCTCCTTCGGCACAGTTGCAACCACGAGTTCGGTTTCTTCAGCCGTCACAATTTCTGTCACGGTACAGCCCGGCAATACCAATACGGTCAGAGCAAGAACGCCATAAAATGTCTTTTGCATCACCTAGTCGCTTACCGACAAGCCTTTGTACTTGCGATATTCATCCCAAAGACGATCGCGCAAGCCCGGATCTTTTTCGACGATCGCGGCTTCACGAATCTGTCTCGCGATGATGTCGTCATCCACCATGGTGGGAATATCGTCGGGTGTACGTTCTTCAATATCTTGCTGCGTTAATCCCGCAAGCGGCTTGCTTGCCGCAGGGCTACGGCCGCCGCCGATCGAACCAGACTGACCACCTGCCGATGATGCTTGTCCACCGAGGCTGACAAGTCCACCGGATCCCTGGCCTTCTCCACCGGCGATTTCGTAGCTCTCAATAATGCGACCCGCCGCCGCTATCTCACGCTGCTCTGCACCCAGGGTTTCATCAAATCCGCCGATTGACTCATCAAGTTCTCGTCCCAGTCGCTCGACACGTTCTGCGCTGCTTTCTTCGGGGAATTCACCGACGCTGCCTGCACCGCCCGTGCCCGTGGTCACGCCACCGGAGCTGCCACCACCGCCACCGGAGCTGCCACCGCCGCCACCGGAATCGGCCGCAGATGATGAAGACTCACTGTCACTTGCGCTGGCTGAGGGTGACTCACTGCTCAGACATTCGCCTTCGCGGCCCATGCCGCCGATGCCGCCAGGCAATGCGCCCGTGTCGCCGCATTCGCTGTCGCTGTCGGAGCTGTCCGCATCACCGAAGGGATTCTCTCTGCCACCGCCGCCACTGTTACTGTCGCCACCGCCTTCTGCACCACCGCCAGACTCACCTTCCATTCCACCGCCACCACCGCCCTGACTGGGTGGAGGCGGGATTGCGCCAACCTCACCGGCGCCGCCACTGCTACTGCCGCTAGCGCCGCCGTCTGACGAGCCGCCGGACGATCCTCCTGGCGAAGGCATACCGCCACCGGGGGACGGCATACCTCCGGGCGAAGGCATGCCGCCTCCGGGTGAGGGCATGCCGCCACTTGGCGGTCCACCCGATGACCCTCCGGGCGGACTACTGCTGCCAGAACTGCCCTGCACCGCAGAGTCCTTGCATGCCGCGGTGAAAAGGGTCGCAACGGCAATCACCAGCAATGGCTTGAGCCAGCTTGAATTTCGTCCGGGGGATCCGCTTTGTTTCATAATGTTGCGCCTGTTGATGACCGTGCCAGATGGCGATGTTGACGTAAACCGGCCGACTCTGAAAGCCCTGACGTCCTTGGCTTTGAGCAAGAACCGGACCCCTGAGTTCCGTTTATTTAACTAACTCAACGCTGCTTGCTTACACCAGGTTGACAACAGTGACGATAATACGCGCCGCGCACGCAATCAACACCCGTTAAATCATTGATTTTGTTAACTTCATGACATGATACCTCAGGGTTTCCTGAAAACAATCAACGACAGGTCGTCCGGCTTGCTGGGCTGGCCCCGGCGCTCGTTCGCCATGCGCTGCATCGCCTTGCCGATGACGGCATCTGCCGCGTCCTCCAGCGACCCTTTGCGAATCATCTCAATGAGTTCCTCAATATGAATATTGTCGGTGACACCATCGCTCGCCAGAATGATCGTATCGCGCGATGCCAGTTCGACGGCCGCGCCAACATCAATGCTCATGTCAACCGTACCGATGAAATTGGATACAAGGTGGCGTTCAGCATGATGCAAGGCCGCGCGCTGATCGAGAAAACCCGCCTCAACTGCAAAGCCCGTCGGAGAATGCACGGTGGTTTGCATCTTGATACGACCGCGCTGTCCCACGAGTAGCGCCTCCGAATCGCCGATCTGGTAACTGCGCGCGAGGCGACCCTCGATCGTCATGACGGTCAAGGTGGTCGCTGATCCGTTGGCGAGATCGCGCACGGCATCATTTGCGGCTTCAATGCCGTTGAGAACGGCCGTCCGCAACAACATGGTTTTCTCCAGAGCAAGCTGCAGCGATCTGGCGAGGCTCGTCGCCGCTGCCAGCGACGCCTTTTTGCCGGCAGGCAATCCACCCGCCCCATCTGCAACAATTAACACGACCGCTTGTGGCCCCCACGGGATAATTGCAACCGTGTCTTCATTTTCGGTTTGCTTGTCCGGCGAACGACTCGTGAAGGCAATCAGCGAACCGCCGCCCACATCGAGGCGGCGGCGATCAGGCTCGAAAGCCCCGTCGAGGATGACAACATCGTCCGGTTTCTCTGACATCAATCGGCTCCGCCCATTATTCCCGCCGTACCGGCTCGCGACACCAGGCGCAATAATTCCAGAATTCGCTGGCGATGCCCGACTTGCAGGAACGGCATTTTGACTTGCTGCCTGCTAGTTTCCAGGGCCGCTTCACTTTGCTTCGACACCAGGGGCAATAACGCATGAAGGGCATCAATTGGCCGCGACAGCGCGAGTTGCTGCAGCGCGCGATATAGCGTTTGTCGGGATAGCTGCGAGTCGTCTCCTCCACAAAGCCCGGCCCATAACACCAGGCGCAGTAATTCCAGTCGTTCTTAACGCCACGTTCGCAGCGTGGACAGGTTGAGGGCATCGTAGATTCGGATCCGCGGCCGGGATTGTCGACACCGCACCACGGGCATGCTTGCATGCTCAGTGAGACAGGACCCTCGCATCGACGACAGTGGTGTTTGGTTTCAAGAACCCGTCGATACCGACGTTGAAATTCCCGCCACTGCATCTGCCGCCATGAAGAACCGTTGCGCTGCCCATTCTTTGTCTTGGCTCGCTTTTGTCGGCGGGCATTGCTCTTGAGTCGCTCGAAATCCGACTGCATTTGCAGCGCATTGCGGTAGCGCTTCGCCGGATCGAGTTGGATCGATTTGCGCAGCAAAGCAAGCAGCTCGGGCCGCACCCGTTTTTTCAGCCGCTCCTGCCCCACCATCGGCCATTCGAACGGCCACTCGGGCAACTTGCCCGAAAACAACTTATAGAGCACCAGCCCCAACGAGAACACATCAGACTGAAATTTCGGGCGCCCCATTGCCTGTTCGGGAGATATGTAATCGATAGTCCCCGAACCAGAGGCTTTCAGCGTACGCAGGCTGAGTTTCGCGAAACCGAAATCCGCGAGCTTGAGCTGATTGCCCGGAAACAGAATGAAATTCTCGGGCTTGATATCGCAATGAATGATCTTGTGTTCATGCGCATGCGCCAGCGCGGCAATTGCCTGGCCGGCGATGTCCATCGCTCTTGCCATCGAAATGCGTCGCTCAAGTCGGTCTGCAAGCGACTCCTCACCCAGTTCCATTGCGATCACAAAATGATCATCAATGTAGCTCGCGTTGATCACCGAAAGAATATTCGGATGTTTTAACTTTGCAGCAACCTGCACCTCGTGAAGAAAATCATCGCCATCCGTGTGTTCGCCCATTGTCGGGATCTTTAACGCGA
>JADFLJ010000036.1 GCA_022564475.1 Pseudomonadota bacterium | reverse complement strand
GCCGGTAAGACGAAAGGAAGCGGGCTCACTGGTCGGCGTGATTGTTGTGGAATCCGCCGCCATCATGGCCACGGTCTGGGCGATTCATTTAGGATCAAGCGCGCTCAAACTGGGAACGATGGGCTGGTCGACGTTCGCGACCGCGGCCGCACAGGGTGCGATTGCTTATTACAGTACGCTCATCGTTGGTCGCGTCGCGGCTGAGTATTTGTCCAAAGGAAAATCCTGGGGTGAGTCGGGCCCCAAACTAGTCGTGCAGAAGATTCTTGACAGCCTTGACCGTGATACGGTCCTCAAAGACGCGAAGCGCGAAATAAAGGCGCGACTTCGAGCCGGGTAGGCGAGTATTATTTTGGATTCACAAAAACGCATGCATCGTATACGCGAAACGATTCGGGATATTCCGAAGGGCTGTGTTGCCAGCTACGGGCAAATCGCAGAGATCGCAGGGATAGCGCGCGGCGCACGACAAGTCGGCTACACTTTGCGAAACCTGCCAAAGGTGCACAAGGTCCCGTGGCATCGCGTCGTACAGTTCTCGGGAAACATCGCGTTTGATGAAAATAGCCCGCAGTTCGAAGAACAGACGACGCGACTAAGAAAAGAAGGTGTTACGGTCATGTCGGGTCGTATAGACATGCACAAGTACCGTTGGGAACCCGATTTGGACGAGTTGCTATGGAAGCCAACGTCGGCATGGGATGAATCGTGAAGTTGAAGCAGCGCCTGCGTTCTAAAATCATGAATATCGTCATTGGCGAGCGCATGCTGCAGAGAAAGCGTCGATTCGCCGAGTTGCGGCGCAAGTTAAGCAGCCGACCCCATGTTGTTTCGGTCTTCCTGGAGCTCGACGACCCCTACTCCTATTTGCTGTGCCACTACTTGCCGGAATTCGCTGCGCACTATGAGGTTGAGTTGCGATTTTTCCTGACCGAAGCCATCACAGGTGGAATGCGCCCGGCGCCGGAGCTCTATCCGGAGTACGCCCTGAACGATTGCAGACAATTGGCGCGGGAGCTGGGCATACCCTTTCTCGACAAAGGCACACAACCGGTCGAACACCGACTGGCGTTGCTGGATGCACTTGCATCCGTGGACGGGTCCGCCGAATTCAACGACGAGCTCATTGCGGCAATCACAGCGTACTGGCGTGGCGACGCAGAGGCCGTGGCACGCAGAACGAGCGGTGTGGAGTCATCCGGAGGCGCTGCGCCGCTGATCGAAAAAAATCAGCAGTTATTGCGTGACCTCGGCCATTACAACACCGCGATGCTGCACTACGGCGGCGAATGGTATTGGGGCGTGGACCGGCTGCATTATCTCGTCGAGCGTTTGCACGAGCTGGGCGTTAACAAGCACTCGAACGCGGCGCCCGGAATCGCATCGATTCGCCAGGTCATGAACAGCAGTCTTCCGGTAAGGCCTCCGGCCGCAGCCAGCGATTTACCTGCGCTGGAGTTTTTTCATTCTTTTCGCAGCCCGTATTCCTATCTTGCATTGCGCCGGTATATCAGGATTGCGGATGCCTTCGGCCTCGAATTCAAAGTTCGACTCGTGTTGCCGATGGTCATGCGTGGCATGCAGGTACCGAAGGCGAAATTGCTCTACATAATCCTGGACGCGAGTCGTGAAGCGCGCCGCCTCGGCGTGCTGTTTGGAAAAATTGCCGACCCTGTGGGTTCTGGTGTGGAACGCTGCGCTGCCGTCTTACACTATGCGGTGTCGCAACATCGTGAGCGCGATTTCTTGTTACACGCGGGCGAGGCAATCTGGAGTAAGGCCATTGATGTCTCGACGGACAAGGGCATGCGAAAAGTGACAGCCAAAACAGGTCTGTTCTGGCCGGACGCAAAAGCGGCTATGGACGATGAAGAGTGGCGGCAGGATGCGGACGACAATCGCCAGTCAATGATGGAGTCTGGCTCCTGGGGCGTGCCAACCATTCGTATGGGCGAGTTCGTCACCTGGGGGCAGGATCGCGACTGGTTACTGGTACGCCATATTGAAGATTTGTGTGACAGCGGAGATGGAATACTCGTATGACGACTGTTATTTTTTCCCACGGCCAGGAGAGCGGACCCTGGGGCCGCAAAATTCGCGCGATGGCTGAGCTGGTCGAATCGCTGGGCTTCGATCTGGGCAGCATCGATTATCAGGGCATCCCGGACCCGACAGAGCGTGTTCACAAGCTCTTGTCTGAGACGGAGCAGATAAACGATCGCCTGATTTTGATCGGCTCGAGTATGGGTGGCCATGTGGCGACCGCGGCGGCCAATGAACTGGACGCGGCTGGACTGTTTGTACTGGCACCGGCGTATTTCATGGAAGGCTATGAGGACTTGACGCCCGATCCGCCAGGAATGCCGATCTGTATCGTCCACGGCTGGCACGACGAGGTCGTACCGGTGGAAAACAGCATTCGTTATGCGCAGCAGTGCCACGCAACGCTGCATTTGATTGACAGCGATCATCGGCTGACATCGAATATTGACGAAATAAACGACTATCTGAAGACGTTCCTGAAACAGATAGGCGCCTGATTTGCGGGCAAAACCGGATAGCAACAACGGGAGCATGATCATGAGAGTGTTGATAATGGCCATCAGTCTGTTTCTTGTAGCGTGTGGCGGCGCATCGGATGATGAATCAACGGATACCGCGCCAGGCGATACCGTGGGTGCGGAGATCGCGGCAGGCTTCATTGACTCGATGGACAAAGCAAAAGACATTGAGGATCAAATACAGAAGTCGAAAGATGAAATCGACGCGGCACTAGAAGAAGCAGAGGGCGGTGTCAAGGACTAAAACTGCGCGGAGAGCGACGATTTTTCGGTAAAATACGCCTCGATGAATATCGCGGCTCTCATTGTTCGACCGCTGTATTGGTTTGCCGGCAAAGTGCTTTCTATTTGGGCCAGGCCGGCCATTCAACCGGACGCACCTGCGGATTTGGTAAAAGATCGCGACGCTGCGATCTGCTACGTGCTTGAAACAGGCGGCCTGGCGGACACGCTCGTACTCGAGCGCGCGTGTGCGGATCACGGTTTGCCGTCGCCAACCGAAGCCCTCTACTTTTGTGATCAACGCGAATCCAGTCGCGTCGTCGTATTGCGGCAACTGCAAGGCTTTGTTTTTCGACGACCCTCAAAAACCGGCTCGAAACGCCTGCAACGCCTGGTTGAAGAAGCGGAGCGTGAGCAGCGGGAATTATTCCTGATACCGGTCGCGATCTACTGGGGTCGATCGCCACAGAAAGAACGATCTCTGTTCAAGCTGTTGTTCGCCGAGACCTGGGAAATCGCCGGACGGACACGAAAGTTTTTCGCGACGCTGATTCATGGCCGCAATACCTTGATTCGTTTTAGCGAACCTTTGCCGCTGAGTTCGATCACGGCCGAGAAACTGGGCGCAGCAGTCGCATTTCGAAAGGTTTCGCGAATACTTCGTGTGCACTTGCGGAAAAGACGCGTCGCAACGGTGGGGCCTGATTTATCGCATCGTCGGACCTTGGTCAATCAGGTGTTGGTCGCGCCGGGCGTGCGTCGGGCGATCAAGGCTGAAGGCGGTGACGATCCGCGCGCGATCGAAAAGGCCGAGCGCAAAGCGCGAGACTACATACTCGAAATCGCCGCCGACGTATCGCCGATCACCATTCGCATGATCGAACGTTTTCTGCATTGGCTGTGGCATCGAATCTACGATGGCATCGAGCTCAATCACATGGAGCACCTGCACGACCTGGCTCGTGAGAAAGAGCTGATCTACGTGCCCTGTCACCGCAGTCACTTCGACTACTTGTTGCTCGGCTACATCATGTACAAGGAAGGCCTGCATCTGCCGCACGTCGCGGCCGGCATTAATCTGAACATTCCGATCGTTGGCGGCATCTTGCGGCGCGGGGGTGGCTTCTTTTTGCGCCGCAGCTTCAAGGGCAATCGCATTTACGCAGCCGTATTCGACTCTTACCTGCAACAGGTTTTGTCCCGCGGCTACTCCATAGAATATTTTGTCGAGGGCGGGCGCAGCCGCACGGGTCGTTTGCTATCGCCCAAGGGCGGCATGCTGATGATGACCATTCACTCGTACATCAAGGAGCCCAAACGCCCTGTGGTTTTTGTGCCGTTTTATTTTGGTTACGAAAAACTCATAGAAGGAGACTCTTTTATCCAAGAGCTCGGCGGCGCGGCAAAAAGCAAGGAATCGCTTTTTGGCCTACTGCGTTCAATCAATGCATTGCGCGAAAATTTCGGCAAGGTGTACGTGAACGTCGGCGAATCAATTGAACTCGACCCGTTACTCGACCGCAGGGAACCAGCGTGGCGCGACAGGGACTACGAGAACGAAGATCGACCACAATGGGTCGGCGATGTTGTCGACGAATTGGGCGTGGAAATAATGCAGCGTATTAATTCGGCTGCCGCTGTCACACCGATTAGCCTGCTGGCCTTCGCATTGCTCGCGACGCCGAAGCAAAAAATCGGTGCTGCTGAATTGCGCCGGCAACTGAAGCTTAGTATCGATCTGTTGCGGCGGTTTCGCTATTCCGATCTCGTCACAATTCCCGACATGACGCCCGATGAGATTATTGAGCACGGCGAGAAACTGGATGTCATAAGCCGATCGAAGCACCCGATGGGCGAAGTCATTCATATGGCCGAGCACACGGCTGTGCTCATGACCTACTTTCGCAATAACATCCTGCATTTACTGGCCGTACCGGCCTCAATCGCGTGCTGTTTTATTCAGGGACGGGAACTCGAACACGCGGAGCTGCAACGTCTGATTCGGTTGATCTATCCATTCATGCAGAAAGAGCTGGCGCTCAAATGGCCGCTTGAGGACGTCGACGATGTAACCAGCGAAGCCATAAACGCGCTCATCGAAATGCAGATTCTCAAGCGCAGTCGTAATAAGAAAATTCTGGAACGCCCGCCGGCCGGTTCTGAAAAAGCATACCAGCTGTTGATGTTGGGGCAGGCAATGGTGCCGATGTTGCAGCGCTTTTATCTCGTTATTGCAATTCTCGTGCGCAACGGCACTGGCAGTTTGACACGCGCCAGGCTGGAGACGCTTTGCCAGCAAAGCGCTGAGCGCCTGAGCATTATTTATGGGCTGCACTCGCCGGATTTCTTCAGCAGGTCCTTATTTCAGGACTTTATTCGTTTGCTGCAGAATCAGGGTACGTTGCAGTGTAACGCAGACGGCAAGCTCGAATTCGACGACGCTATCGAAGGAATTGGCGCAGATGCGCGGCTTGTACTGGGCGAGGAAATTCGCCATTCGATTCTCTCACTGACGGCAGATGATCCGGCTGAGGCGTCATGAAGGTCGCGGCATTTTATCGCTTCCTGGACTTACAGGAACCCGCGGCTTTTTGTGATGAGCTGCAGGCGCTGTGTGACGAGCAGGGACTGATCGGCACCATTCTGGTCGCGAACGAGGGTTTTAACGGCACAATCGCGGGCGATCGCGAGTCAATTCAGAGCGCATTGGCGTGGATAGAAAAGCGTCTCGCGCTGGACAGGGCGATCACGCCACACTGGACGGATTCGAGTAAAGCCCCGTTTCGGCGCATGCGCGTGCGCCTCAAGGATGAGATCGTAACGCTCGGGCGCCCGGATATTCTGCCGCATGAAAATACCGGCACCCACGTGTCGCCGCAGAAGTGGAACGAGCTTATCGAGGACCCGAATGTTCTGGTCATCGATACGCGCAATCATTACGAGGTCGAACTCGGCACATTCCCGCGCGCCATGGATCCGGACACGGATAGTTTCAGGCATTTCCCGGAGTTCGCGAAAGACCTTGCCGAGAGTTCCAAAGGCCGGCCTCTGGCGATGTTTTGCACGGGCGGTATTCGATGTGAGAAAGCGACGGCATTGATGCTGGAACTTGGGTTCGACGAGGTGTATCACCTGCAGGGCGGAATCCTCAATTACCTGACGGAGATGTCCGCCGAGGAAAATCGCTGGGACGGTGAATGTTTTGTATTCGACTCACGCGTTGCCGTTGATCGCGACCTCGCGGAGGGTGGCTATGTGCAATGCCACGCCTGTCGTCGGCCCTTGACGACCGAGGATCTGAAGTCACCGGATTACCGCGAGGGCGAGTCCTGCCCGCATTGCATTTTGTGATTCGTATTCGGACTCAAGAATGGTCACGGCGGTCGGGCCTAAAGACCCTCCTACACGCCGCTCCTACGCGTCCAGGTCCGGTATTAATTCACTTTCGAGCGTCGTGATCATGTCCTTGAGCAGCAATTTGCGCTTCTTGAGGCGACGAATGCGCAGTTGATCGACCATCGGGTCGCCCTGCAGGTGATCGATCAGGTAGTCGAGATCCCGGTGGCTGACGCGTAGCTCACGCAGCCGATCGAGTTCTTTAAAACATTCGGTTTCGACTTTGTCGGTCATTTCGAGATCATGCTACTCGCCGTCGGGCAACAGCGCCAGCCAGTCGCGATCGGCCGCACCGATCACAAAAAACCACGGATTGAGGATGTCTTCTTTCGCGTTATAGGACAGCGCCTTGCCATCCAGTTCGACGACGGAACCGCCGGCTTGCTCAACGACGGCTTGCGCTGCGGCCGTGTCCCACTCTGACGTCAGGCCGAGTCGCGGATAAATGTCGGCGCCGCCTTCGGCAATCACGCAAAACTTGAGCGAGCTGCCCATTGAGACAAGGTCATAGTCGCCCAGGTTTTCGAGGTAGGCGTCGAGACTGGCACTGCGGTGCGAGCGACTGCCGACAACACGCACGGGCGTACTCGCTGCGCCACTCACGTGAATCCTGCGACTCGATCCATCGGCGTCGCGCAGCTCCGCGCCAAAGCCTTCGCAACCGATGTAGGTCTTGTTGTGAACGGGAACGTGTACGACGCCGAGAAGCGGCCGGTGATCCTCGATCAGCGCGATGTTGACCGTAAACTCGCCATTCCGATTAACGAACTCCTTGGTTCCATCGAGTGGATCGATCAGCCAGTAACGCTTCCATTGGCTTCGTTCGGCGAAGGAGGGCAGTCCGTCTTCCTCGCTAATGATGGGAATATCGGGCGTTAGCGACTTGAGGCCAGCGACAATCGTTTCGTTTGAGGCGAGATCGGCCTGCGTTAGCGGTGACTCATCTGCCTTGCTTTGCACGTCAAAGTCGGTGGCGTACACTTCCAAAATCCTGTCACCGCCGTCGATCGCCAACGCGACGACAGGTTCGATCAATTCCTGGTAGTTCATTCTCTTCCCTGATTACAGGCCGGGCGCGAAGTATAAAGCAGTGAAAATCGATCCCAAAATCGCATTTGCTCGTTGCGAGACGCTGATGCTCGATATGGATGGCACGGTCCTGGATCTCGCCTACGATAATTACATGTGGCGGCAACATGTGCCGCGACTCTATGCCGCCCAAAACGGACTCGAGCCGGAGGCCGCGCGTGATGCGCTGTTCGCCAAATTCAAGTCCATGCAAGGCAGCCTCGACTGGTATTGCCTGGATCACTGGAGCAATGAGCTTGGCCTCGACATCGCCAAACTGCATCGCGACGAAAATCATCGCATCGGCTATCTGCCGGGTGCCGAGAAATTCCTGCAAACAGTTCGTGAGCTGGATATTCGTGTCATTTTGGTCACCAATTCACACGGCGACACGTTGACCATAAAAGACGAAGTGACCGGCGTTACTGAATATTTCGATGAGGTCTATACGTCGCATCGCTTTGGCCATGCGAAGGAATCACAGGATTTCTGGCACGCGCTGGCCAAAGAAGAAGACTTCGACCCCAAGACAACCCTGTTCGTCGATGACACGGCCAGGGTTTTGCGCAGTGCAGAGGACTACGGTGTCTCGATGTTGCTGCAGGTAACGCACCCGGACACTACGTCCGATCCGCGCAAGGACAGCGAGTTCGCGGGCGTCACGGGCGTGCGAGATTTACTCTAGAAAAAGCGGTTTAAGGTGCTGTTCAATCGAAGTACTCCGAGACCGGCGAAGCCGGTCGACAGGCGCCGAAGGCGAGGGGCCCGCCGCAGGCACCGTCCCACCGCAGCGCAGCGAGCCATGAGGGTGAGCAGTGCCGCAAACCGCTTTCTTGCGACTATCTGCGCGGCCTTCGACCGCCGCCGCCACTTCCGCCACGGCGCCCTTGCGGCCTGGACCGTGGTTTGAACTTGGGCTTTACAAGCTCCGGCAAAATCGACGCATCGTAATTCGCGACCGGAATCTTGTGTCCGATATAGGTCTCAATGTCGGGCAACGAAATTGCGTAGGTTTCGCATCCGAAGCTGATGGCATTACCGGAGGCGCCGGCACGCGCCGTGCGGCCGATGCGATGCACATAGTCTTCAGCCTCCTGCGGGAGATCGTAATTTATGACGTATTGCACATCGGGGATGTGCAGTCCGCGACTCGCGACGTCGGTACCAATGAGAATCGGAACCTCGCCCTTCTGAAAGTCCATGAGCATCCGCAGGCGTTTCTTCTGCGGCACGTCACCTGAGATGGCCGCAGACCTGATGCCATTTGCCTCAAAATAGGCCTGTACTCGCTCAGCATCGCGTTTCATGTTGACGAACACCATGATGCGCGAATCTCCGACCTCGCGGATCAGGCCGATCAATAGCGGCATTTTGTCTTCGTTGGATGGAAAGTAAATCGCCTGGCGAACACGATCGACGGTGACTTTGTCCGGCTCGATGCGAACCAGCTCGGGCTCGTTCATGTGCTCGTAAGCGAGCTCCAGTACGCGCTGTGACAGTGTCGCTGAGAACAGCATGTTCAGACGCTTGTCCGGCGCCGGCAGCTTGCGCAACAGGTAGCGAATATCCTTAATGAAACCAAGATCAAACATGCGGTCGGCCTCGTCCAGTACAGCGACCTGCACCTGGTCCAGCTTGAAAACACCCTGTTTGAAGTAATCGATAATGCGCCCGGGTGTGCCGACCAGGATGTCGATACCCGACTGAATGTGGGCGCGCTGTTTTTCGTAGTCCGTACCGCCAAATGCGAGGCCGACGATCAGGCCCGTGTGCTTGCCGAGGACTTCTGCGTCCTTGGCGATCTGCACGGCGAGTTCGCGGGTGGGCGCCAATATGAACGCGCGAGGCTGTTTCTGGCCCTCGACCGGCGCCTCGGAGTTCAGCAGGCGTTGAAAGGCCGCGACCAGGAACGCGGCAGTTTTGCCCGTACCGGTCTGAGCCTGTCCGGCGACATCCCGCTGTTGCAGGGCAATGGGCAGCGTACTCGCCTGAATGGGCGTGCAAAACTCGAAGCCCACATCGCGGATTCCCGCCTGAATGCGCTCATCGAGCACAAGTGAGTCAAACCTGAGGTCACTCAGATGATCTTGAGACATATGAAAAGAACCAGAAAAAGTGCATCAAAGGCTTGCAAAATGGGCCACGAAGCGGTCAAATTGGACCTATACCGACGCGACAGTCGTCGCACCCGCCACTTTCGTTTTTATCGAATCCAGAAAGAAGCCGCGAATAATCCGCGATAAAGCTGCGACATATTGCCTGATAGTAAGGGTAGCGTCATCCATTTTAAGGTGTTCGTGCATCGGGGAACTGATAACGAGCATTCTCGATCAGCAATTTAAGCAACAATCACTTGGAGGAAACCGAGGTGAGCGACAAGATCGTGCACACCAGTGACGGCAATTTTGAAGCGGACGTTCTGCAATCCGAAAAAGCTGTATTGCTGGATTTCTGGGCGGAGTGGTGTAGTCCCTGCAAAATGATCGCGCCCTTGCTCGATGAGGCCGCCGACGAATATGCGGACAAGCTTGCGATCGTCAAACTCAATATTGACGACAATCCGGCCACCGCACAAAAGTTCGGCATCCGCAGCATCCCGACGTTGATGATTTTCAAAGACGGAGCCCCGCACGCGCAAAAGCTGGGGGCGATGTCGAAATCGCAACTTAATGAATTTTTGGACAGTAATCTGTGAGAGGGTACTTGGGCAATCAAACGAAAAGTCGGCCAAACAAAACCGGCAACAAGAACAAGGGTAGTTCAAACCGGCGTCGTAGACGTCGTCCGAATCAGGACCACTATCCTGACGACGAGGGCAGTCTCGAGGTAATTCCACCCGAGCAGCTCGAAGCCAGTAAGAATGTCATGAACCTGGCCGAGCTCAAGAATCGTCCGGCTGCGGCATTGGTCGAACTCGGCGAGTCGCTGGGCCTTGAAAATCTGGCGCGCTCTCGCAAGACAGACATTATCTTTGCGGTTCTGAAGGCGCACGCTGCGCTCGACGAAGATATTTACGGCGAAGGCGCGCTCGAGATATTGCAGGATGGCTTTGGCTTCCTGCGTTCCGCCGATAGCTCCTACCTGGCAGGTCCGGATGATATTTATGTCAGCCCCAGCCAGATTCGTCGCTTCGCGCTGCGCACCGGCGACACCGTATCGGGCTTGATTCGTCCACCCAAGGACGGCGAGCGTTATTTCGCGCTGCTGAAAGTCGGACAGATCAATCACGACGCGCCAGAGAATGCGCGGTCAAAGGTGTTGTTCGAGAACCTGACCCCGTTGTTCCCGACCGAGCGACTGTTGCTCGAGCAGGGCAATGGCAGTACCGAGGATCTGACGGCACGCATCATCGACATGGTCGCGCCAGTCGGCAAGGGTCAGCGCGGTCTGATCGTCTCGCCACCGAAAGCCGGTAAGACGATGTTGTTGCAGAATATTGCATCAGCGGTCGTCGCGAATTCGCCGGATGTAGACCTGATCGTTCTGCTCATTGATGAGCGACCGGAAGAAGTCACCGAGATGGAGCGCAGTGTTCGCGGCGAAGTTGTTTCGTCAACGTTCGATGAGCCAGCGAGCCGCCACGTACAGGTTGCCGAAATGGTAATCGAAAAAGCCAAGCGGCTGGTGGAGCACAAGCGTGACGTCGTCATTCTGCTGGATTCAATTACTCGCCTGGCGCGAGCGTACAACACGGTTGTGCCGTCGTCGGGCAAAGTGCTGACGGGTGGCGTCGACGCGAATGCATTGCACCGTCCGAAACGCTTTTTCGGCGCAGCGCGCAACATTGAAGAGGGCGGCAGCCTGACCATTCTTGCGACGGCGCTGGTCGATACGGGTTCCAAAATGGACGAAGTGATTTACGAGGAATTCAAAGGCACCGGTAACTGGGAGATCCACCTGGATCGCCGCATTTCCGAGAAGCGTGTATTCCCGGCGATCAATATCAATCGCTCGGGCACGCGTAAAGAAGAATTGCTGACGGATCCGGATGAGCTGCAGAAGATGTGGGTGCTTCGCAAAGTCCTGCATCCGATGGACGAGCTTGCGGCGATCGAGTTCCTGCTGAATAAATTGCAGGACACGAAGACCAATGCGCAGTTCTTCGAAGCAATGAAGCGGTAGTAGGGTTCTACCCGATAATGCTGTTGCCGCAGCGGCGCTGCGCAACAGACTATCGATAAGTCACAATCCATACGGGGCCCATGCGGCCCCGTATTTCGTTATAGGCAATGTCACAGTCCCGTTATTTATCAATGACGTTTTCACAGGCATTGCGGTATCGTAATTTTATCAGGACGGCGTTGGATGGATTCGGATTTGAGTGTACAACTGCGTTATTCACTGACATTCTTGCTATTGCTCGCGAGCTCCGGATTGTGTATGGCCCAAGAGGAGCCGGAGATCAGTGGCACCTGGAATACCGTGTTTACGGGCGAGACTCAGTACGGACGCTGCGGTCGAGAGCTGAGCTATGCGGAGCTGGAGATTATTGGCAAGCTTCCTGACACCAAGCGACCGAGCTACGAGGCGAATATGACAGCCTGGATTTCAACGGGGCGCTGTAGCGACGTCCATAAAAAAACCAGCAAGGCGAAGTTGGTGTTGCGTGGAACGCGCGTGAGCTTGTCTTACGAAAGGGAAGAGTGGGGCAGCGAGATGTTGGTCCGTGACGGCAACAAGATGGCGGGCATCGATGCAGAGGGCGTTAGTATCGAGTGGATACAGACCGGTGAGTTACCGGTAAGCCTGCTGACCGTCATGGTTCGCCAGAACATCATTACCGAGATGGAAGGCTCGGCTTTCGATGAGTTGAAGACGAAAATTGCAGCGACCGGTGTAGCCGATGAGGATATCGAGCAGTTAATGCCGAAGTTGATTGAAGGATTCGCCGATTGTGCTGTCGATATCGCTCAAATACAGGCCGCTGTGCAGCGATTGCCCTACGACGAGCTGCTGAAGATGATTGATCCCATATCGGACGACGAAGCGAATCCACGAGTTGTGCGAAAATTCGACCGGCAGGGTTACGGCGCACGAATCAAGGCCTGTTATTACGAGCTAAGCGATGAGTTGGGTTTGTTAGAGTGGTAGCCGGTGTTCCAGGATTTCGAAATCCCGAATTTCGTATTGCACGTAGGCGTCTCGATGCGAATGCCTGATACTGATTGACGAAGGAAAGCGGTAACGACTGTCGTAGCTTACTTCGACCTCTGGTTGCGGATCTTTCTCAACGGCTTTGATGAGCTCATCAAAAATATCTGCGATCCATACCGGGTTCGGCGGTTCCGACAAAAACTCTCCGGAACTTGATTCCAGACTGACAAGATATCTGGCCGTTTTCCGGCCACGTTTTTCAGTGGCAACAAACGGCGTTGTGTCTTCTCGTGCGCAGGAACACCAACGGTGCACGACGTATCGATACGACATCGGGCGGCTGTTTTCCCACATCTGCCGATTTTGCAGCAGCTTGCTGACCAACTCGGAATCCTGCTGCTGTTCGGCGGGCTGCTGCACCAAAGTTAAATAAGCAACAGATACAAACAGGATAAGTAGAAGCAGGGCGACGGCAATTAGCGTTGTCGTTGAAGAATTATTGGATCGCATCATTCCGGCGCGTCGTGCATGAATCGTCCGGTGCTAATAAATGTCATCGCCTGCTCAATCGCTTCTGCGGACTCCATAATAAACGGGTGTGATACGGCGATCGTGATGAAATCCGTCATGCCGTCAACTTTCGTACTCTCGACCGAGACTTTTCCGTCGTCCGGGTTTGCAAGGTATTGTGACAAAATCGGATTGAAGGTTCTTGTGCCGGCGATAATGCCAACTTCAAAGTTCACAGGGCCGAGCATCAAAGGAATGCTGTTTTCGTCGGTTCCGAGTTGCATGCCGGCCGGGCCATTGACTGCCTTGTATCCAGGGACAGCCCGAAAGCTGTCGACGACTTTACTTCCCTGGTTCGGCGGTGCGAACATCACAACTCGCCCGAGCGCTGGCATCTCATTGTGTTCCAGATAATAACGAACGAGAATGCCGCCCAGTGAATGGGTGACGAAGTGTACGGAACCCTCTTCGGGGCATTCTTCCATACCGGCCTCGATCGCCATCGGCGCCAGTTCCTCGATCGGGAACTTCCTCGATGGGTAGCCACGATTACTGACGACATAGCCGTCGGCCTCAAATGCTGTCGCCACGTTTTCCATAGAAGCGGATGTCCGTGCCAGCCCGTGAAGAAATACAACGCAGTCCGTAGCTAGCGCGGGTGAAGAGGCCAACAACAGAAGGGCGAACAAAATGTGTGGGCGGATATTGATCAGCTGCTCATTCTTGTGTCTTGCGAGAAGTGCAATGTTGCACGAAGCAAAAATTCGCATCTATTGCTCCACCATAAAGGAGATTGTCGACTCGACGCCCTCTGTGTCAACACGTTCGCAATCAACCACTCTAGGCCAATATTGCCATTTGTGCATTGAATCAAGAAGCGCACTCTCAAAAATGCCGATTGGTTCGGACTGAATGACAATAGGATTCATAACCGCACCATTTTTTGTGACAGTGAATCGAACCGTTACGTATCCTTCCAATTCCTGAGAGCGCGCTTTCGCCGGGTATCTGGCGCGGCTGTTGCGAATGTAAGTATGAAACAGGTTGCAAGAGCCGTGACAAATACGACTCGGGCGGCAAGTGCAGCGCATTGTTAGACGTCACATGCGTCTTTGCCAACGGCCGGCTTCTCTGCGCAAATCGGCAACGGCAACAACAAGTGTTCGAGCCTCATAAATCTTGAAAAAGACGCCATAAGGAAACCTGCGTAGAAGAGCGCGATGAGCATCGCGATATACATTTGGAAATTGCCGGCGAGACACTTCGATTCGAGATAGCACTTGATCGAAATCTTCAAAGAACCGCGTACCTAGTCCCACTAGCTGCGTTTCATACCAGTCAACAGCATCAATCACGTCTCGACTTGCGGCCGGCCTAAACTGGACCGGAATCACGACAGTCGTTTTAGGATTCGGGCCTTCACTTCTTCCCAAGGGGTTCCGGTATCATCTCCCGCCTCAATCGCGTCAAGCCTCTCGTCCAGTAACTGTTTTTGTGCGTCAGTGACTGGAACATTTGACGGGTCTGCAACCAGGCTCTCCCAGAGTGACTCAATAAGCTCCAGTCTCTCCTCGACATTCAGGTTGTCTATTTCAATTGCAGGACGTGACATCGCTGAATTATACCGCGCCCCCAAGCGGTGTGTCGTCGCGGAATTACGCAAAATGGGTGAATTGAAGTCTAATGTTTAAGCTAAATGCACCAGGTATCTGGCGCGGCTGTTGCAAAAGCAAATGTTAAAGGCGGTGCAAGAGCCGTGACAAATACGACTCGGGCGGCAAGTGCAGCGCATTGTTAGACGTCTTTGTCGACCAAGCGTCCTGCTGCAAACTTGTGAAGAATACTAGCTATCAACGTCTGGTAGGGAATGCCTTCGAGCATCGCACGTTTTTGTATTGCCTCAAGATCCCGACCGGCCATTCGGATATTGACACGCCGATCTTTCCGAAATGTCTCTCTCGCATAAACCTGGAATCGTTCTGACTCTTTCTTCTTGCCACGAACAGAACGCCACTCACCTGCGTCTATAGACTCAAGAATGTCCTTTTCTTCTGTACTAAGCTTAGCCATTTTACTTACTCAAATATTTCTTCGTCGCCTTGCGACTAGGAATGATCGTTTTCAAAAATACTTCCTTATCATCTTCGACGAAAGGAACAAGGTGCGCATACTCTGAAACAGCAACAACGAAAATACGTTGCCCCTCGTAACGGTCCTGGTTGGGATGTTCGAGGATATCGAGAATATCGCCGTTCTCAATATGGAACAGGATTTCTTCGAACGAGATACCGCGCTCAGTGCGAAGTTGTTCGTTCTTTTCCGTGTTCCAGTTGAAACGCTTCATGTGGCGATAGTAGCACATTGTGTGCCGAATGGCATCAGCGCGGAGAGACGTCTAACGTCTAAGCTAAATGCACCAAGCATCTGGTGCGGCTGTTGCAAATGCAAATGTGGAAGGGGTTGCAAGAGCCATGACAGATGCTGCCCGGCGGCAAGTGCAGCGCATTGTTAGGCGTCACCTGCGGCCCACTTCATGTGCAGCTTCTTGTGTTCGGATGCACAATCTCTCAAGTAGAGATTAATCAAACTTTGGTACGGGATGCCGCTATCTTCGGCGAGTGATCGAAAATAATCGATAGTGTCCTCATCAAGCCGAATCGTAAGCTGCTTCTTAGCTTTCTTAAGATAGGGATTCTTGATGGACTTTGAGAAATCGTAATGTTTTTTCATAGCAGATATTCCGAGTACTGACGACTTTCAGATTTGTCGGCCTTGCGGGCGCAAATAAGTCGGATTACCGAGTCTTTCTCGCGGTAACAGTGAACAACGACCAACACGCGAAGTTGAATACTCAACCCCAGCATAACGAACCTGTCCTCATCATTAGAATGCTTAAGATCAGCTACCAGACGTGCGTTCTCGTCCAGGAAGACCGACTTCGCTTCATCGAAAGAAACGCCATGCTTACGGAGATTTTCCGCGGCCTTACGACTGTTCCACTCAAACGTGAGGTCGCTCGTACCTACAGTGTAACTACACTGTAGGGCATGTCAAACGACGCCTAACGTCTAAGCTAAATGCACCAAGTATCTGGTGCAGCTGTTGCGAAAGCAAATGTAGAGGAGGGTGCAAGAGCTGTGACAGGAAACATCCGACGGCTGGCTCGGGCGGCAAGTGCAGCGCATTGTTAGTCAGCACCTTCACAGTATGTCAATTCTGACATATACTGATACCCAAGATGAGCCCTAAGGACAAGCCGCTGGTATGGATGCATGGCGAGGTGAAAACGCCACCGTTCTCCAAGCTGGCCAGGCTTCAGGCAGGGTTTTTGTTGAGGCAGCTACAGAAGGGCGAGAAAGTCTCGTTGCCACACTCACGGCCAATGCCATCGATGGGCCGTAGGTGTCACGAGCTTCGAATCCCAGACGTAGATATCAGTTGGAGAGTTGTTTACCGAATCGACTCCGACGCGATCGTCATTGCTGAGGTTTTTTCCAAGAAGACCGGGAAGACCCCGAAGAGCGTCATTGACAGGTGTAAAGCGAGACTACGAGATTACGACCATGGATAAGCGAAAGCAGGCAAAGCTCAAAAAGAAAGGCTGGAAGGTAGGTACGGTTGCAGATTTTCTCGATCTATCTACAGAGGAATCGGCCTACATTGAGATGAAGTTGGCTTTAAGTGAGAAATTGAAAGCGAGGCGTATTCGGCAAAAGCTCACGCAGAAGCAGCTCGCCAAAGCCATTGAATCGAGCCAGTCTCGAGTCGCCAAGATGGAGGCGGGTGATCCGACCGTTTCAATCGACTTACTTGTGAAGGGATTGCTAGCACTCGGAGTCTCAAAGAAGGAACTCGGGAGGACGATCTCGTAACATAGCTGAGTGCTGACTAACGTCTAAGCTAAATGCACCAAGTATCTGGCGCGGCTGTTGCGAAAGCAAGTATGAAAAGGGGTACAAGAGACGTGACAGGAAACATCTGACGGCTGACTCGGGCGGCAAGTGCAGCGCATTGTTAGGCCGCGCAGAGCTTTTTAACTCGAAGGCGCTTCTTGGCCTTCTTCGCTTGCCACAAATCGTATTGAGTCTGCTGGTTTAGCCAACTCTCTGGAGAGGTGTCAAAAGCGATCGAAAGGCGTAACGCCATCTCCGGGCTAATGCCGGAGTGTCCATTAAGGATGGCCGAAAGCGTCTTCCGAGTCACACCTAGCGCTTCAGCCGCCGCCGTAACACTCAGCTCAAGCGGCTCTAGACACAAGTCTCGGATAACCTCGCCCGGGTGGGGCGGATTGTGCATTTGCATCGTCATAGCTAGTGATAATCCTCGTAGTAAACGTTAACCGCATCCGGACCCTCAAATTTAAACGTGAGACGCCAGTTTCCACTAACCCGGACTGACCAAGTACCGCGGCTCTTTCCTTTGAGCTGGTGCAGATACAAACCGGGAAGATCCATGTCTCCGGGTGCCACCGATGCGTGTAGTCGTGACAGAATTAGTCGAAGCCGTTTGGCATCTGATGCCTGGATTCCGGCTTTGGTGCCGCGCAGAAAGAAGCGTTCAAGTCCTTTGTGTTTGAAGGAGCGGATCACGAATACAAGTGTAACGCGTAACGTTACGCGTGTCAATCGTTCCGCCGCGGCCTAACGCCTAAGCTAAATGCACCAAGTATCTGGTGCGGCTGTTGCGAAAGCAAATATGAAAGGGACTGCGAGAGCCGTAACAGATATGGCTCGGGCGGCAAGTGCAGCGCATTGTTAGGCTGCACCTTGAGGTCGATGTAACGGTTTTCAGATAAACAGGAACAGCTATCATTTTGAGGCGTTTGCAGCAATGATGTCGTTCGCAAGGCTCTGCGTGAACCCTTGCGTCCATGCCAAAAGTCCATCTTGGCCATAGACGGTTGTCAAAAGAATCTTGTTTCGAACAAATATTACTCCGATCGTAATTGGCACAACTTTTTCGATTTTCGGTTCTGCACCTGGTTTGAATGCGAACTTCAAATTGTATGACAAAGACAAGTGAGAATCCGACGTGGAAAAGTAGTCGATTTTCTCTAGTTCGGGAAGAAAGATAACTAAATCAT
>JADFLJ010000201.1 GCA_022564475.1 Pseudomonadota bacterium | reverse complement strand
TCCCGAGCTGATCATTGCAGCGTCAAATCAACAGGAGCATCCCAATGCAGCCCGACAGATTCATCTTCGTTTTCATCGGCCTTTTAACGCCCTTTATCTGTTTCGCGCAAGATATTTTTGAGCCGCCTACCATGCGGCCAAGCTTTTGGGCCACCCCTTCATCTGCACCGATTTCCATCGACGGTGACCTGAACGAACAAGTTTGGCGGCAGGCCAAGGCGGTCGGCGATTTCGTGCAAAAGGAACCAGTTCAGAATGTCGCTGCGACGTACGCCACCGAGGTATACGTTGCGTACGATGAGAGCGCCCTCTACATCGCTGCGATCTGTTTCCAACCGAAGGGCGAGACCCGCGTACAGAATCTGCAGCGTGACTTCTCTTTCGACGAGAACGACCTGTTCGGCATTGCGATAGATGGCTTTATGGACCAGCGAAATGCTGTCGTATTCCAAACCACGCCGCCCGGCAATCAGCGTGACCTGCAAGTGATCGACGGCTTGGAATCAAACCTAAATTGGGACGCCCAATGGACGGTACGCACACGGATTTACGAGGACCGCTGGGTCGCCGAGATCGCAATACCGTGGCGCATTCTTCGCTATCGGGAGGGCACAGACAGACTAGGTATCATTTTCGCGCGCAATGTCCGCAGCCTCAACGAAGAGACGAGTCTCCCTGCAGTACCACGCGCATTTTCTGTTGAGAGAATGGCCTATTCAGGTGAATTACGCGGCTTTATAACTCCGCCCTCCAATCGAAGCATACAGCTCACACCCTACGTCTTATGGCGACGTCTCACAGAAACAAACTCCTCGGATAGATCCGACATCGAGGTAGGCGGAGAACTGAAGTGGGCAATAACGCCAAACACTGTACTCGACCTCACCATCAACACCGATTTTGCGCAGGCCGACGCCGATCACCAAGTGATAAACCTAGATCGGTTCAGCGTATTTTTTCCGGAACGTCGCCAATTCTTCCTGGAGAACGCCAGCATATTTAACGCGAGCGTTACCGAATGGATTAGTCCATTTTTCAGTCGCCGTATCGGGCTGGATGAGTCCGGAGGGGCTATCCCTCTGGATGGCGGCCTGAGATTGACCAGTCGGTCATCAAAACAACAGCTCGGCCTGCTCGCTATGCGGCAGCAGTCCTTTGCCGGAACTCCCGCGGCAAGTTTTGCGGTAGCACGTTATGCGCGAAATATCTCGGGTCAAAGCCGTTTTGGTGGAATGCTCACGTATCGCCGAGACGACGCGAGTTCTGTTGCGGGGCAAATATCCGACGAAAACAACAATGCGACGTATACCGTTGACGGACTTTGGAAGCCGACACAGGCCTTCGCGATACAGGGAATGGTATCCGTATCGGATGATGACAAGACCGGCACCGGTACTGGCGGCCAACTCTGGGTGTCTTATCGCAGTAATCGAATGACGCTGAGTTCGCTTCACTACTACAACAAAGACTATAACCCTGGGATCGGACTCGAGCTCCTCGACACCAACTACATGATGAACAGCCTCATCGCAAACTTCGACTTTCGGTCGAACAAATTCCCTCTTTCTGTGCGTAGCTTTAACCCTGGCATCTCAGCCTTTAGCTTCCGAAGTTCTGATGACAACGAGTTGCTGTTCGCCTACGTGCCGATTCGACCGCTTCGATTAAGTTTTCAATCCGGCGCGCGAATAGACATGATTATTGAACCAAACAGGCAGCACTTGGAGGAGTCGTTCTCACCGGCAGGTATTGAAATAGCGCCCGGCGAATACGACTACACTCGATACCGGATCTACGCCAAAACCGATCAATCGAAGAGATTCGCGGCTAATGTTCGTGCCGAGACTGGCAACTACTTCGACGGAAAACTACGCAGCTACTCTGTGTCAACCCGCATTGCCCCTTGGCCACAGTTCGAGTTATCCGTAGATTATCAGATTAACGAACTCGAAGACCTCGGCGTCAATACGGAAAGCAACACCACTCGCCTGTATCGGGTTAACGGACGTTTTGCGTTGAATCCACGGCTGCAAATTACGGGCTTCTACCAGCGAGACAATCTATCGGACCGCAGCGCCTGGAATTTTCGGCTGTCATGGGAGTATCGACCGCTGTCGTACCTATTTGTTGTTTATAACAAGAACGACAGATCTGGACTCACCCCGGGGTCGCGCTTTTCCCAGGATCAATTCATCGTAAAAGTGACCTATCTGTTTGACAAGTAATTACGCCATGCCGACGGTGACTCTCAATCCGGAACGAGTGCCAGTCAATTTATCTGCAACATCTCCGCCACAACAATCTTGACACTCATCGCCGGACTAAGGTGTAAACCATGTGACCGGAATACACCGATTTGAAATGGTGGCCAGGGGCAGATCAGTTCGCGAAGCGAACTAAGACAGCGATAAATCGGCAGGAACTCCGATTTGGACGCGCATAGCGCGCCCGTAGGGCGAGATGCGGCACGCATCGAGTCAACCTGCCCGCAGGGTGAGGATCGGCCCCGGCCGATCCGAATCAATGGACCGCTGGCTACGCCAGCTCGCACTGCGTGCGTCTGTCGACACAATGCGCCTCGGATGAACCACCGACACGCGGATTTTCAGTCGCGAGTGGGATCGCCTGAGGCTTGATATTTCAAAGAGTTACCGGGGCGTCCGTTTCTCAATTTGCAGTACGATGCAAGACTGTGCACAGCTCAGTCACGCAAAACTCACGCACAAGTATCTTGATTCATAGAAATTGAACTGGACACCCGATCTATCGAATTCAAATTTTCGCTTCATCGAAGGAAAATTGTACTTGGTAAGTGACCAGCTTCAGATTTGAGATCGCGCTGGCTGCATACCTAACAGCTTCCGAAAATTCGCCTGCTACGATAATTCCCCGGGGTGGCTTACTCTCTGTTCTCAAATACCAGCCAAGGTATCGCGCGATTTGACCAATTGCCGAATCTTTCGCTTCGCCAACCTTGACCTCAATCACGACACGGTTACCATTCGAGTCTTCAGCCAAAATGTCAACACGGCCGACGTCAATTGTCACTTGACGGCCGACGAAATTTAGCCCACTTTCTATCGAATCCAAATGGTGTATCAAGTGATCCTCTATGTCTCGCTCTAGACTGACTGACGTTTGAATCAACTCATCTACATCTGTGGTTTCGTCGTCTCCCGGGGGTGGCGCCCACTCATTCGGCCCGTGAACAGCCTCTGAATACATTTCGAACGTGCCGTCGCTGTTTCGATACAAGAATCGTGATGCCGATGGATGGTGAATGTATGCCTTCGGATTATTGATCACGCAAGCATACAAATGAGCCTGCAAAGTTGTTGCTTTCCACTTATCCGGATACTCACTCGTAATGTATCGTCTGATTTCGTCCGCGGTCACCTTGCCATCAGCGGATTCGACATAATTGCGAATAGCTTGAGCCATTGTCGTCATTGCCACCTCTCCTTCCTGATCATCGTCTTTGGGCGCCGAATATAGGGCTGTAACAGTCTAGAACAGTACGGCTTATCTTCGCTGCCGTTTGGCCGAGCAATAGCATAAAAGTGAGTATGCAAACCGATATCCACTATCACAGCTAATACCGTGCTTAAGCATTAAAGTCGCACTAATTCGGCCTTTCCAACATGCGTAAATCGCCCAGGCGTACAGGTCAGAATGATGATCTGGCAATGCTCTCCGGCAGCTGCAATTGCAGCACCTATTTTTTCCAGGCTAGAAGGATCGGAAAACCCAAGTGCATCGTCGATGATCAATGGTGCGCCGCCATGCTTCGCCACGATTTGGGCAGCTGCAAGTCGAGCCAGGATGCCAAGCTGTTCCTTTGCTCCGATACTCAAATAGTCGAATGGCAGCGTTTTACCGTGCAGCGTCCGCGTCAGTATTGTCCAATCGTCGCCAATTTCAATTTCGAATTCGCTACCAAAAACAATCTTGCCAAGCCGCTCAATCGCTGCTTTCAACGGTTTGACATAGGCTTCGCGGGTCGTGTCCCGAT
>JADFLJ010000035.1 GCA_022564475.1 Pseudomonadota bacterium | reverse complement strand
CACACCAGGCTGGCGTCATTCACCGCGACCTCAAGCCCGCCAACGTCCTCGTCAACAATGACGGGCTGCTGAAAATCGTGGACTTCGGTGTCGCAGCGGCGGCATCCAGCGGCGATACGCAGCTTACCAAGACCGGCTACGTCATTGGTTCGCCTAAATACATGGCGCCGGAGCAAATTCTCGGCAAGAAGGTAGACGAGACGGCGGATATCTATTCCATCGGCGTTCTCATGTACGAAATGTCCACCGGTGTTCCACCGTACAGTCGCGGCGACCACATGTCGGTCATGTACCAGCACGTGCAGGGCAAAGCCAAGGCTGCACAGGAAATCAACAGCAAGATTACGGACTCGCTCGCCACGGTTATCAGCAAGGCCATGTCGGTCGACAAGTCCAAGCGCCACCAATCAATGGGCGAACTCACTGACGCGCTCGACTCGGTTACACTCTGAGACATGGCTCGAATCGATTCATTCCTGAAGCTTGGACTGGCACAGGGCTGCTCCGACGTTCACCTCGCCGTCGGCGTGCCGCCGATGCTGCGCATGAACGGCGATCTGCTACCGATCAAGTTTCGTGAACTCTCGGATACGGAGCTCGAGACTTATATTCTCGAGATCCTGAGCAAACAGCAAAGCGGGCGACTGGCTGCCGGCGACGATCTGGATTTTTCCTACGTCACTGAAGACGGCGGCCGATTTCGAGTCAACGTTTTTCGCAAAGTCACGGGTATCGGCGCCGTATTTCGGCACGTACCCGGAGAAGTGCCGTCACTGGATGAGCTCAACGTACCGCCAATTTTGAAAGACTTCTGCGACTTTCATCAGGGCATGGTGCTCGTCACGGGCTCAACGGGTACCGGTAAGACAACCACGCTTGCCGCAATGATCAATCATCTAAATCAGACTCGCAGCCTGAACATTATCAGTCTCGAAGACCCCATCGAGTTTGTTCACCCAAGCAAGAAGTGTCAGGTCATTCAGCGCGAAGTCGGAACGCACGTAAAGAGTTTTGCAGACGGTGTGCGCTCGGCGATGCGCGAAGATCCCGATGTCATTCTGGTGGGCGAGCTGCGCGACTCCGAAACAATCATGATGGCCATGACGGCCGCTGAAACGGGGCACCTCGTACTCGGTACCTTGCACACAACCGGCGCTGTCAAGACGATTGACCGGATTATCGATGCGCTGCCCGGCGAACTCCGCGAGCAAACAAAGGCGTTCCTGGCGATGAGCCTCAAGGCTGTCGTTACACAGGTTCTCTGCAAGACACCGGATGGCCGGGGGCGACGTGCGGTGGTGGAGATTCTTGTGAATACACGCGCCATCGCCAAGCTGATTACGTCCGATCAAACACATCAAATTCCATCGCAGCTGCAGACCGGAAGAGACCTTGGCATGCAACTTATGGACAGCGCGTTGCTGAAAGCAGTGCAGTCAAAGGAAATTGATCCCGATGATGCAATCCGCTACGCAAGCGACAAGAGAAAATTTCAGCGCTTCGTAACCAACACCGATTATGTGCCAGAGCTGGACATGAGCAACGTGGACCAGGACCAGTAAGATGGCGCAGATCGATCAATATCTTGTTACGGCGCTAAAGCAAAACGCCTCAGACTTGCACTTCATTTCCGGCGACCCGCTGCGCGCGCGCATTCACGGCAACCTGCAAATCCTGCAGCAGGACAACCTGACGATTGAGCACGTCAAGGAATGCATGTTTGAAATAATGGACGGCATCACACAGCAGGCGTTCGAGGAAAACGACGCCGCCGACTTTGCCTACGAGATAGCCGATGTCTCCCGATTCCGCGTGAACGTATTTCGACACCTGAACGGCATCGGCGCGGTGCTTCGGGCGATTCCGTCCACGGCCTTGTCGCTGGAAGATCTCAACATGCCGAAAATCATCCACGAGCTGTGTCGCCATACACAGGGGATGATCCTCGTAACGGGCAAAACCGGCTCGGGCAAATCAACCACGCTCGCGGCAATGATCGATGCCATGAACAAGCGCCTTAAGGGGCATATTCTGACGATCGAAGATCCCGTCGAGTTCGTACACAAGTCGAAAGGATGCCTGATTAGTCAGCGGGAGCTCGGCGTGCATACGAAAAGCTTCGCGGACGCGCTCAGGTCCGCTTTGCGCGAAGACCCGGACGTCATTCTCGTCGGCGAAATGCGTGATCTGGAAACCATCAGTATTGCGGTGACAGCCGCTGAGATGGGCATTCTCGTGATGGGCACCTTGCATACCAACGGTGCTGCGCAGACTGTCGATCGCATCATCAACTCGTTCCCGGCCGACAAGCAAAGTCACATCCGCACGATGATTTCCACATCCTTGCGTGGCGTCGTGTCGCAGCAACTGCTGCCGACGAAACAAAAAGCCGGTCGGGTTGCTGCACTGGAAGTACTCATAAACACACCCGCTGTCAGCAACCTGATTCGCCAGGGCAAACTCGATCAGCTCGAGACGGCCATGCAGGCCGGCGGCAAACAGGGCATGCGGACCATGGACAATGCCCTGATGGACCTCGTCAACCAGGGTCTCATTGACGGCAAAGAGGCTTATTTGCAGGCCAATCACAAGGCCACGTTCGAACGCTTCCAGAGAGAAGAATAGGATTGCGGATATCGTTCCAGCCCCGTGGCATAATCGCCGCCAGTCAATCCAGCCCGGTCAGTCATGAGTTTCAAACCTCGTAAAATTCTCGTCACCAGCGCCCTCCCGTATGCGAACGGTTCACTGCACATGGGGCACATGATCGAGTACCTGCAGACCGATATCTGGGTGCGTTTCCAGAAACTTCGTGGCCACGACTGCATCTATGTGTGCGCCAGCGATGCGCACGGCACGCCGATCATGATCAAGGCGCGTGAACTGGGTATACCGCCCGAAGAACTGGCGCAGCGCTTCAGCGAAGAGTTTGTTCGCGATTTCGCCGACTTCGGTGTCGATTTCGACAACTATCACACGACGCATTCGGCGGAAAACGAGGCGCTGACCGTTGAGATCTACAACGCGCTCAAAGATGCCGGCGACATCTACACGAAAACCATCGAACAGGCCTACGACGAGCAGGAAGGCATGTTTCTTCCCGACCGATTCGTGCGCGGAACCTGCCCGTTCTGCGGAACCGAGGATCAGTACGGCGACGCCTGTGAAAATTGCAGCAAGACTTACTCTCCCGCCGACCTTATCGATCCGATTTCGGTCCTGTCAGGCACGACGCCCGTCAAGCGCAATTCCGAGCATTATTTCTTCAAGCTGAGCGAGTACGAAGACAAGCTCAAGGCCTGGATGAAGAGCGCCGGCCTCGACAAGAACGTCGTCGCCAAGCTCGAGGAGTGGTTCGAGGCCGGCCTGCGCGACTGGGACATCTCTCGCGACGCGCCCTACTTCGGCTTCCGCATTCCGGACACCGAGGACAAGTATTTTTACGTCTGGCTGGACGCGCCCGTCGGCTATCCGGCAAGCTTCAAGAAGCTGTGCGATCGCCGTGGCGACCTCGATTTCGATGAATACTGGCGCCCGGGACATGACACCGAGGTGTACCACTTCATTGGCAAGGACATCATGTACTTCCACACGCTGTTCTGGCCGGCCGTACTCGAAGGGGCCGGCTTTCGCACACCGACCAGCGTCTACGTTCACGGCTTCCTGACCGTTAACGGGCAGAAGATGTCGAAGTCACGTGGCACGTTCATCAAAGCCAGAACCTATCTCGACAATCTCGACCCGAACTACCTGCGCTATTACTACGCGGCGAAGCTCGGACCGACGATCGAAGACATCGACCTGAATCTGGAAGACTTCACAGCGCGCGTGAACTCCGACCTGGTCGGCAAACTGATCAACATCGCAAGTCGCTGTGCGGGCTTCATCAACAAGCGCTTCGACAACAGGCTTGCCGACAGCCTGGCGGATAAGGCTCTGTTCGCGGACATGGCGAACGCGTCCGGGCAGATTGCCGAGCACTACGAAAATCGCGAGTTCTCGAAAGCCATGCGCATGATCATGACGCTCGCGGACCAGGCCAACCGCTACATTGATGAACGCAAGCCCTGGATCATGGCCAAAGACGAGGCACAGCTGCGCGACGTGCAGGCTGTTTGCACACAGGGCCTGAATTTGTTCCGCAGTCTCATGATCTATCTTGCGCCCGTGCTGCCGGAAATCGCCGAAAAATCGCGCGAATTCTTCGCCGAAGAACAATGGCAGTGGAGCGATGCATCCAAACCGCTGCTCGGCACGACAATACGCAAGTTCCAACCCCTGCTGACGCGGGTGGAGCCGGACAAAGTCGCCAGCATGGTCGAACAGTCAAGGTAGAATAGCCCGCAATGAGCGGAATTCTGGTCATTCTCATAGCGACGGTGCTGGTCAACAATTTCGTGTTGACTCGCTTCCTCGGCCTGTGCCCGTTTCTCGGTGTGTCCAGAAACCTGGAGGCCGCGACGGGCATGTCGCTGGCCACAGCCTTTGTGCTGACGCTGTCATCGGCAATCGCTTACTTGTTGCACAAATACATTCTTGTGCCCTTCGACCTGGAATATCTGCGCACGATCACGTTCATCCTGGTGATCGCCGCAAGCGTGCAATTTACCGAGATCATGGTCCGACGCATGAGTCCGCTGCTGGACCAGGTACTCGGCATTTTTATTCCACTGATCGCGACGAACTGCGCGGTCCTCGGCGTCGCGCTTCTGAACGTGCAGCAATCCAATAATTTCGTGGAGTCGGTATTTTTCGGCCTTGGCGCTGCGGGTGGTTTTGCGCTGGTACTCGTGATGTTCGCCGCGAGCCGCGAGCGCATTGATGCTGCCGACATTCCCGCAGCTTTTCGCGGCACGGCAATCGCGCTGATGACGGCGGGTATCATGTCTCTTGCGTTTATGGGTTTCGTCGGCATGGCGCGGCCATGACCGTCTCGTGATCCCGAATGTCGGCTGTATTGATAGCGATTCTAACCGTCGGCGTCATCGCGCTACTGGCGGGGCTTGGGCTCAGCTACGCGTCACGCCGTTTGCCGGCAAGCGACGGCAATCTCGTCGAGCAGGTCAATGACCTACTGCCTCAGACCCAATGCGCACAGTGCGGTTACCCCGGATGTCGCCCGTATGCACAGGCAATTGTCAGCTCAGACGCAGCCATTAATCTGTGCCCACCAGGGGGCGACGATACGATCCAGCGGCTTGCTGAGTTGCTCGGCAAGGACGCATTGGCACTTGCAGAACCCGCGCCCGAAGGGAGATCGGTTGCGATTATCGATGAGGCGCTTTGCATCGGCTGCACGCATTGCCGCAATGCCTGTCCCGTTGATGCGATTGTCGGCGCGCATAAACTCATGCACACGATCATTGAATCCGAATGTACGGGTTGCGAACTCTGTATCGCACCCTGTCCTGTGGATTGCATCAGCCTGAGGCCTGTTGCATGACAGCTCCCACATTCGACCTCGGCAAACTGCACGGCGGCCTGCGACTTCCCGCGCACAAGGCCGGCTCGACGAACAATACGATCTATGACATTCCGGTACCGTCACAGCTGGTACTGCCCATCCTGCAACACGTAGGAGACCCGGCACAGCCCATCGTCGGGATCGGGGAGCGCGTACTCAAAGGTCAGCTCATCGCCGAAACGGACGGCGCTCTGGGTGCGCCCATTCACGCGTCGTCGTCCGGCAAGATAGTTGCCATCGAACGTTGGCCGATATCACGACGCTTCGGCGATCCGGGGCCGTGCATCGTCATCAAGACTGACGGCGAGGATCGCGCCATTGAACACGTCGTTACACGACCGCCCTATGCTTCGCTGCCACCGGACACACTCTTACTGACGATATTGCAGGGTGGCGTCGTCGGACTCGGTGGCGCCGTATTTCCGACGGCCCAAAAACTGATGCAAGCCAACACCTGTCAGATCGATCATCTGATCTTGAACGGCGTCGAATGCGAGCCTTACATTAGCTGCGACGATGTATTGATGCGAGAACGTGCGCACGAAGTCATCGGCGGCGCACAGATTCTCATGCACGCACTCAGCCTCGATTCCTGCTACATCGTCGTCGAAAGTGACAAACCGGAAGCATTGGACGCGCTGTCGGAGGTGATGACTGAACTGGCGGACGAACGACTCGTGCTCAAGCAGGTACCGAGCATCTATCCTTCGGGCGGTGAAGATCAACTCGTGCAGCTTGTCACCAATCGTGAAGTGCCGAGTGGCGGCCTGCCGTCCGACGTAGGCTGCCTCGTACAAAATGTCGGTACGGCCGCAGCAATCTACGACTGGATCCAGAATAACGAACCGCTAATATCGCGCATCACGACAATCACGGGCGATGGTATTGCCCAGCCCATGAATGTTCGCGCACGTATTGGCACGACAGTCGCGGACATCGTTAATTTCGCGGGCGGCTATACTGACGTTGCGAAACAACTGATCATCGGTGGCCCCATGACGGGCAAGTCTGTGTCCACTGATCGCGTACCCATTGTCAAAGCGACCAATTGCGTTCTGGTACTGTCCGAGACGCCGTCACCGGGCCCCGAATTGCCCTGCATTCGCTGCGGCGACTGTGCGGCTGTGTGCCCGGTCCAGCTCCTGCCGCAGCAATTGTTCTGGTACGCCTGTGCCGACGATGAAAAACACCTGCGGTCATACGGCCTGACCGATTGCATCGAATGCGGTTGCTGCGATCTTGTCTGCCCAAGCCATATTCCGTTAACCTTCGATTTCCGCAAAGCCAAAGGACGAATTCGGGAACTTGCCGATGAGAAAGCACGTGCCGCGCGCGCACGCCTGCGTTTCGAAGCGCGCAACGAACGGCTTGAGCGCGAACAGAGCGATCGTGAGCAGGAACTCGCGAAGCAGAAGGCGGTTGCCAAAAAAGCCGGGCCGGCGGCCATCGCCGAGATATTGAAACGCAAGAACAAGCCGGACGAGGAGTAGAGGTGGATTTCACTCGTCAGGAAGCACCCTACCTCGCACCAAAGGCCAATGTTGCGTCCATCATGCAGCAGGTATTGCTGGCACTGGTGCCGGCAGCATTAGCTCACGTATGGTTTTTCGGACCCGGGTTTATTCTGAACCTGCTTATCGCAAGCATTTTCTGCATGGCCGGCGAAGCAGCGATGATGTACGCCCGCGGTCGCAAGCCGGCCACGGCGCTGCTGGACTACAGCGCGCTGGTGACGGCCGCTCTGCTGGCATTCGCATTGCCCTCCCTGACGCCCTGGTGGGTGACTGCGACGGGTGCCTTGTTCGGCATCGTCGTCGCGAAACACCTGTACGGCGGTCTCGGCTACAACATTTTCAACCCGGCGATGGCAGGCTACGTTGTCATCCTCGTCGCATTCCCGATGCACCTGAATCTCTGGGTTGCGCCGCGCATGGGTGACATCGATTACCAGTACCTGACGCTCATCGAGACACTCACCTACACCTTGACGGGTGCGCTGCCCGACGCCTTGTCTTTCGATGCCGTCAGTCGCGCAACGCCGCTCGACTCAATGAAGTCCGGCCTGAATAACGCGCGCACGGTTACCGAAATACACACGCTGCCAATCATGGGGGATTTCGGCGGTCGCGGCTGGGAGTGGATTGGCAATTTCATCGCAATCGGTGGCTTCTGGCTACTCATCCGAAAAATTATTCGCTGGCAGATTTCACTGGGCGTCGCGGCCGGATTGCTGATCCCGGCCACGATCATGTTTCTCATCGATTCCAGCACCAACCCCAGCCCTGGATTTCATTTGTTCGGCGGGGCCGCGATCCTCTGCGCATTTTTTATCGCGACGGACCCGGTCTCGGCCGCGACCAGCCCGAAGGGACGCTTTATCTACGGCGCCGGTATTGGTTTCCTTATCTATGCCATTCGAACCTGGGGATCCTATGCCGACGGCGTGGCGTTCGCCGTATTAATAATGAACATGGCCGTTCCGGCAATTGATTACCTGACACAACCACACATCGTCGGTCACAACGAAGATGACGATAATCCAGGCGGCAGCTCATGAGCGCCGTCCTGAAAAGTGGTGTGACACTCGCGGTAATTGCTGCGGTTTGCGCGGCGTTGGTCGCAATAACCTATTCATTAACGAGCGAGCGCATCGCCGTCAACGAAAAGGCCTGGCTGGAAAAAAGTCTGGAACCTGCGTTAGCGGGCCTGACGTTTGAAGGCAGCGTCTCCGGGTCAATGCTCGTCGTACGCACACCGCACGATCTGCCGGGCCCCGACGATGTGATCATTTACCGTGTTTACGCCGATGATCTGCCCGTTGCGGCATTGTTCGCCGTTACTGCTCGCGATGGCTATGCCGGCGCAATTCGAGTCCTGATCGGAATCGAATACGACGGAACCGTCACGGGAATTCGCATACTTGAACATCGTGAGACACCGGGACTTGGCGACAAGATCGTTGCCAGCCGATCGGATTGGGTTTTTCAGTTCGATGGCAGGTCACTCGGCGATCCCAGGCTGGAACAATGGTCGATCAGGCGCGACGGTGGAGAATTCGATCAACTCACGGGCGCATCCGTAACTCCCCGAGCCGTTATCAAGGTGACGAAGGAGACATTGATATACTTTGCGGCGCATCGTGATGAGATCTTTTCGGCGCCGGCGACAGAGGACAGGGAGTGACAACAAGCAGCCTTGTGGAACGATTGCGGGTCGGGTTGTGGAAAGACAATCCCGGCCTCGTGCAGTTACTCGGCCTGTGTCCGCTGCTCGCTGTCACAACAACCTTCGTCAATGGTCTCGGGCTCGGCATTGCAACATTGTTTGTTCTTGCCTGTTCCAACGTCCTCGTCTCGGCAACGCGACGCTGGATTCGACACGAGATTCGTATACCGATTTACGTTCTCATCATCGCAAGCCTCGTAACCTGCATCGAACTGATAACCAAGGCCTGGTTTCCGTCACTCGATCGCTCACTCGGTATATTCATCCCGTTGATTGTGACTAACTGCGCGATTATTGCGCGCGCAGAAATTTTCGCGTCACGAAACAGCATCGCAGCAAGTCTTGCAGACGGCATCGGCATGGGTGCCGGGTTCACGGTATTGCTCGTCGCCGTCGGATTCTTCCGGGAACTCATCGGCAACGGCTCGATGTTCTCTGACCTCAGCATGTTGTTCGGCGGCGAACCCAGTCCCGGCCTGGTATTGGTCGACAACGGCTGGTTGCTGGCGATATTGCCGCCGGGTGCATTCTTCAGTTTGGCGCTTGCAGTGGCCGCCAAGAATGCGATCGACCGCAAGAAAAAGATGACCAAGCGCGCGTGAACAGGCAAAAGCGGGCCGCCATCTTCAGCAAGCTGCGGGAGCTCGATCCCAACCCGGAGACCGAACTCAACTACAACACGCCATTTCAACTGTTGATCTCCGTCATCCTGTCGGCGCAGGCGACCGACATCAGCGTTAACAAGGCCACTGACAAACTGTATCCCGTCGCGAATACGCCGGAGTCCATTTTCGCGCTGGGCGTCGCAGGCCTCACGCCGTATATCAAGACGATCGGGCTGTACAACAGCAAGGCGAAGAACATCATCAAGACCTGCCAGATGTTGATCGAAGACTACGCCAGCGAAGTACCGCAGACTCGCGAGGCGCTGGAATCGCTTCCCGGGGTTGGGCGGAAAACGGCCAACGTCGTGATGAATACGGCATTCGGCGAGCCTACGATCGCTGTCGATACGCACATATTCCGCGTCTCCAATCGCACGGGCATCGCGCCCGGCAAAAATCCCCTGGAGGTAGAGAAAGGCCTGTTGCGATCGACACCCGAAGAATTCAAAAAAGACGCACACCACTGGCTGATTTTGCACGGCCGCTATGTTTGCAAAGCACGCAAGCCCTTGTGCGGCGAATGCACGATCATCGACTGGTGCGAGTACCGCAACAAGGAGTTGGCATGATCTTCGGGCAGGACCGGGACGAGCTGCGCAAGATGTACACGGACGCGTGGAAAAAACGCTGCGATGGCGTGCCGCTGTCAGCGCTCGAGACACAGATCGCCGATGTCATTGAATTGCATCCCGAATATCACGACGCGATGGTCGCGGCCAGGCTGGACCGCGACTACACGCCTGAGGAAGGCGAGACCAATCCATTCCTCCACATGGGCCTGCACCTCGGCATTCGCGAGCAGGTCGCTACGAACCGGCCGCAGGGAATCGCACAGGTATTTAACAACCTGGCCAAGCAGTTGGGCGACCCGCACGCCGCCGAGCATGAGATGATTGATTGCCTTGCGGAAACACTGTGGGAGGCGCAAAGTCACAACACTGCCCCCGATGAAAAACAATACCTTGAAAGGCTTCGTCGGCTAGTACGCTAAACGCAACGTCGCACAGCTTACGACGATTACTGTAATAATCGCAGGCCTCGGTAGGTCTGATCTTGTATCGCGTCATGGGTGAGAAAATGGGCGGACAAACAGGACAATACCCCGTCAGCGGCGCAGGCCTCGGTCTGCGGCGGCCGATTATGGGCAAGCTCATGAAAGATCCACCGACGGACGTGGATTTCATGGAGGTCGCCCCCGAGAACTGGATTCACGTGGGTGGCAAAGCGGCCAAAAATCTGCGCTTTTTCAGCGAGCGCTACCCACTGCTCCTTCACGGCTTGTCATTGTCGATCGGATCGCCAGCACCGCTCGACGAACAGCTCGTTCACGACATCAAGGATTTCATGGCCGAACACGATGCTCCCATGTATTCCGAACACCTGAGTTTTTGCAGCGACGACGGTCACTTGTATGACCTGATGCCCATTCCGTTCACAGAAGATGCCGTTCATTACGTTGCCGGTCGCGTACGACGCGTGCAGGACATCCTCGAGCAACGCATGGCATTGGAGAATGTGTCCTACTACGCGCCGACAGATACATCGATGAGCGAAGTCGATTTCCTGCTGGCAGTGCTTGAAGAAGCAGACTGCGACTTGATGCTGGATATCAACAACATCGTCGTCAACAGCATCAATCATTGCTACGACGCGAGCGAATTCCTGCGCCGTATGCCCGCCGAACGTATTCGCTACTTTCACCAGGCCGGCCATTTAGTGGAGGCAGAGGACCTGCGAATCGACACGCACGGCAACACGGTGGATGATCAGTCCTGGGAACTTTTGGCAGAGGCCTACGAAATTTTCGGACCCGTGCCGACGCTGCTGGAACGCGATTTCAATTTTCCACCCATGGAGGAGTTACTGGATGAAGTCCGGCGCATAAAGCTGGTGCAGGCAGCGGCCGGCAAGTCGGTGGCAGCGAATGGCTGAACACGGCAACTTCCAGGATAAACAGTACGCATTCGCCGCTCACATCCGCGACCCAAAAAATCATCCTGCGCCGGAGGGCATCGAAAACCGGCGCATGGCTATCTATCGGAAATTGTTTTTCAACAATTTACGCAATTTGCTCAGCAAGACATTCCGCGTAATTCGCAAGATTCACAGCGATGAACACTGGGACCGATTCATTCGGCAGTTCATGCAATATCATCAAGCGAAGACGCCCTACTTTCTCGAATTGCCTGAAGAGTTTCTAAATTTCCTGAGCAACGAGTACGAACACCAGGCCGACGATTTTCCTTTCCTCAACGAGCTGGCGCACTACGAATACATTGAACTGGCGCTATCTATCTCGACCGCGACGAACGATCTCAAGGGTGTCGATGCCGACGGGGACCTGCTCAGGAACATTCCGGTCAAGTCCGTTTTGACCTGGCACTACGCCTATCAATATGCCGTGCATCGTATTTCGCCCAGCTTCAAGCCAACAGAGGCTGAAGCACAGCCCGTTTATCTCGCCGTATACCGTCAGGTGGACGACAACGTGGGCTTCCTCGAACTCAATCCTGTGACTGCCAGTCTCTTGAACGCAATTGAAGAAAATGTTGCCAATCGCACAGGCGAAGAATTATTGCGAGAGATCGCGACAGAAATTAATTACCTCAATGTCGACGCCTTTGTTAAACACGGCGCCGAAACCCTCAAAGAAATGCGACAGCTCGAGATTCTTACGGGAACTCGATCTGCCTGAACCTGGAGTTATGTATGAAAAAGTTTTTTGGAATGTGGGACAGCTTTGTGAATGCCATTCAGCCCGCGGGCGAATGGATCGCGATTTTTCCGATACGTCTGTTAATGGCCTACGAATTCGGCAAAGCGGGATTCGGCAAGTATGGTGTTGACGGTGTGCCGAAGTGGTTCAGGAACACGCAGGACGACTTCCTGTTTCCATTCAGTGTCATTCCCCCTGAAATAAGCTGGTTCATGGTGACGTGGACCGAAGTCATCGGGGGTATCTGCCTGTTCTTCGGCCTGTTTACCCGCTTTTGGGCATTCAGCCTGATCATTCTGACGATCGTCGCGATCTCGGGCGTGCATTGGCCGGATGACTGGAACAGCCTGGCCGAACTCTGGAAGGGATACACAGTGACCAACAAGGGCTTTGGCAACTATCGAATCCCGCTGCTATTCATCGCCATGCTGATCCCGTTGGTATTTGCCGGCGGTGGCAAATTTAGCCTCGACCATGTGCTCCGAGGACGTTTGGGTGGTCGATTCCGGTAGGATTCGGCCTCGTCGCGGAGAATAACGATGTTGGATAATTTAGTGGATGTCATGAACGTCATGCAATGGCTCTCGTCGCTGCTGGTTTTTGCGCTTGGCCTGGGTTTGTTGGCTATCGTCGTGATGTTTGTCGTCGACGTGACGCAGACCAAAAGCGCCGTGCGCCGAAACTTTCCGGTCGTCGGACGGTTTCGCTACTTGTTTGAGAACATGGGCGAGTTTTTTCGCCAGTACTTCTTCGCGCAAGATCGTGAAGAAATGCCGTTCAACCGGGCACAACGATCATGGGTTTACCGCGCCGCCAAGGGCGTTGACAGTACAGTCGCGTTTGGGTCGACGTTAAATATCTCGACCATCGGTACGCCCATTTTTGTCAATTGCCCGTACCCGGTGCTGGAGCGCGACGCCGCTGAGACCGATCCAATGACAATCGGACCGTACGCGCGCAAGCCCTACGCCGCTCCGTCGATATTCAATGTATCAGCCATGAGCTTTGGCGCGATTTCAAAGCCTGCCGTGCTGGCCTTGTCGAACGGATCGCGCATGGCGGGCAACTGGTTGAACACCGGAGAGGGTGGAATATCTCCCTGGCACCTCGAAGGTGGCTGCGATCTTGTTTTTCAGATCGGCACCGCGAAATACGGCGTTCGCGGCAAGGACGGCTTGCTAAGCGACGAAAAACTACGCGCGGTTGGCGAGATTGAGCAGGTCAAAATGATCGAGCTCAAACTAAGCCAGGGCGCGAAACCCGGCAAAGGCGGCATCCTGCCCGCTGAGAAAGTCACCGCGGAAATCGCCGCTATTCGCGGCATCCCGGAGGGCGAGGCTTCCATTAGCCCCAATCGCCATCCGGAGATCAACTCGGCAAGCGATCTGCTGGACACAATCAATCGCATGCGCGACGTGTCGGGATTACCGGTCGGCTTTAAGGCCGTTATCGGCGCCTATGGCTGGCTCGATGAACTGTTTGAGGAAATTCACCAGCGCGGAATCGAATCGGCACCCGATTTCATCACGGTCGATAGCGGCGACGGCGGGACCGGCGCTGCACCAATGAGCCTCATCGACAGTGTCGGGCTACCGATCCGGGAAAGCCTGCCGCTCGTTATCGACATGTTGAACCGGGCCGGCTTGCGTGATCGCATCAAGGTAATCGCAAGCGGCAAGCTGATTAATCCGACGGGCGTTGCATTCGCCTTGAGCATGGGCGCCGACTTTGTGAATTCGGCACGCGGCTTCATGTTTGCGCTCGGCTGTATTCAGGCACTGCAGTGCAACAAGAATACCTGCCCGACCGGTGTGACAACTCATAACCGGCGGTTGCAACGGGGTCTCGTGCCCGCAGACAAGGCTGAGCGCGTGGCGCGCTATTCCAGGACCATGCGCAAGGAAGTTGGCATCATCGCCCACTCCTGTGGCGTGACGGAACCGCGCCGCCTCAAGCGCTTTCACTGCCGCATCGTGCAATCCGACGGCCGCTCTATTCCTTTAGATACGCTTTATCCCGACGTACAATCAGAGGTTGACGCTGCATAAACCTTGAGATAATAACGATGAAGAAAGTCCTGATATTTGCCGCTATCACTTGCCTGTCGATTTCGGCACACGCAGAAAACTACCTGATCGAAAATGTCCGCATCTTCAACGGCGTGGACGCGCGATTACTGCCCGGGCATGTGCTCGTCGAAGACGGCATCATCAGCAAGGTGTCGGGTAACCCGATCGAAGCGCCGCAGGGAACCATCATCCTCGACGGCGACAACCGTGTGTTGACGCCAGGTTTTATTGACTTGCATGTGCACTTGAACGCCCACGTGCCATCAGGACAGGACGACGCCCATGCGACCGTTGTCGGCGCAGTCGCCGCCGACGTCGCACGACACTTTCTCGACAGCGGCTTCACGACCATTCGCGACGCGGGCGGCACGCACCCGCACTTTGCGCGAGCAATCGAGCTGGGAACGATCTACGGTCCGCGGGTTTTCCCGTCGGGCGCAGTGCTGTCGCAAACTGCCGGCCACGGCGATTCGCGGCATGCCGATCAGGGGCACCCGGGACTCCAGGGAGGAAATCCCTACAGTGTGGCGGATACCCACGTAATCGTTGACGGCATCGATCAGCACCTGATGGCCGTGCGCGAGAACCTGCGCTTTGGTGCGACGCAGATCAAGATCATGGGTGGTGGTGGCGTCATGTCCGACTACGATCCGATCTATTCCTTGCAGCCCACGCCGGCCGAGATTCGTGCCACCGTGCAGGCCGCGAGCGACTTCGGTACCTACGTGCTCGCCCACGCCTATACGAGCGAAGCAGTGCGGCGCCTCGTCGACAATGGCGTAAAGTGTATCGAGCACGGTCTCCTCATCGACGACGCGACGGCGAAGTACCTCAAAGAGAAAAATATCGTCATCAGCACTCAGCTCGTCGTATTCCGGGAACTCAGGAACCTGCCGGGCATCACGCAGACCAATCTCGACAAACTGGATGTCGTCCTCAAAGGTCAGGAAAACCTCATTGGCCTGATCAAGAAATACGACATCACGACAGGATTTTCGACCGATCTTATCGGCGGCATGTATCCGCTGTTAACGCGGGAGTTCACCGAGCGCGCCCTGTACTGGACGCCCGCAGAAGTGCTCATGCAGGCAACCTCCGAGAGCGCCAAGATCATTCGCATGTCCGGTCGCCTAAACCGCCACGGCAACTTCGGCGAAATTCGCGAAGGCTGGGTCGCCGACATCCTGCTGATCAACGGCAACCCGCTTGAAGACATCTCGGTACTGCGCGACCCGGGGAACAATCTCGCCCTGATCATGAAGGGCGGCGAGATCGTCAAGAACCGGCTGTAAGCCGCTCGCGCTAGAAGTCTGCCGACTCCAGGAACGGCTTCACGCCGACAGCCTTGTACAACTCATCCGGTCGATACAGCGTATCGCCCTTCATGACCAATGTAGCGCGGCGAATGGCACTGATATCGTCAAACGGGTTGCCGTCGATGAGGATGAGATCGGAGTCTTTACCCACGGTGATCGACCCGGTTCGGTCAGCGACACCGACCACGCGTGCCGAATCCAGCGTGGCGATTCTGAGTACGTCCGCATTGGAAATACCGGACTCGACATAGATTTCGAGCTCGCGGTGGACCGTGAATGCCGCCATGTTGTCACTGCCCGGAACCAGCTGAATGCCGTTGTCGTGCAGTTTCTTGAGCA
The DNA here is from genome assembly GCA_022564475.1 of Pseudomonadota bacterium. GTDB lineage: Bacteria > Pseudomonadota > Gammaproteobacteria > Steroidobacterales > Woeseiaceae > UBA1847. Next base: position 2,552 of record JADFLJ010000035.1, on the reverse strand, counting down.
TCAAGCCCTGGTTCACATTGGAGCGACCCCAGGTCTCGACCGTCTCCCGGATATCGAATTCAGGATTGTAGAGCGATCTGCTGATGGCAGGAGGCAGGTGCTCAGCAACTGCAGCAAAGGTTGGGTCCGGGTCGCCCGGGAGGTGCACGAGCATCGTCTCGAATATTGCGGCAGTGGCATCGATAACTACGTTGTTCTCTTTCAGCAGCGCTATGAAGTCCTCAACTTCGTCGCTGGCCAAATCCAGGTTACCCGCCTCATCGCCGTACAGCGTGAAGCGAATCTGCTCGCGAGTGTCCTCACGGTCGCCCGCCAGGAAATTCAGGAACAGCATGTTGATGTGCTGGATCTCATCGTAGCCTGCGCGCACAGCTTGCTCAGCCGACATGAACGCAGGTATGTGGCCGCTCAGGCGCATGCCATGCGAATGCGCCCGCTCCGCGATAGGCGCCACCCACTCGGGCTCGATCGAGCTATAGAGCTTGATCTGTATGTAGCCATTCTCGGCATAGAAGTCGACGCGTTCGAGCGCGTCCTCCAGGGACTCGGCCGCCCAGCCCGAAGCAAACGGCCCGGCCTTATCCATGAAGCCGGCGCGGTAGGTGTTGGGCCCGATGACCTCGCCGGAATCGAATTTGGCCGTGGCCTCAATGACCTTGTCATGCACGCCGCCAATATCGCGCACACTGGTAATGCCGCCGGCGATATTGAGTACACCGTCCGAGAGGCCAAAGTGACCGTGCATGTCCCACATGCCCGGCATCAGCGATTTTCCTGTGCCGTCGATTCGAAGCGCCTCAGCTGCATTGATCGGTGCATCAGAAATCGATTCGATGGAGCCATTGGCGACCATGACGTGCCGGCCCTCGAGTAATACGCCGTTTTCAACGTCGACGACATTAACGTTTTCGAAGATGACAGGCCCTTCGGTCCGGGTCGCCAGCTTGCCGGCCAGGCGCTCGATGTACAAACCATCCTCTTCCGACTGGACCTCACTCAGCTTCGCCAGTACCGATACGTCCCAGCCCTCGGGAATCATGCCAAGATAGCCGCCGGCGTCGAAGGCTGCGACGTTCATGTGTTCATCCATCCAGATGTAGTCCGGCGTAAAGCCAATGCCGATGACGGCATACAGCGACAGGCTTTTATCACCGTCCGGTGTCGCTACCGTGACTTCGCGGACCTTCTCGACGCGTGCACTACCCGTCGGAAATAACGCGATCTCATTGTCCATGCTGGCCACGGCCGCACGAATCATCGCGCCGAACGCGCCGAAGGTGATGCCTTCGTTCGCGACATAAAATGCCAGCTCATCCGTGGTCGCGGTCCCGCTTTCACCCGGCGTACTCCAGACTGCAACACCGTCAACATAACTGAAGGATTCGTCGATCGGCGCCTTGAACGGCGATATCCCGGTGATGCTCTGTGAGACGATGTAGCCGTTCTCATTGAGCTGCAGCTCGCCATTAACGGTCCACTCCCGATTGTTCCAGTGCACGAAGGACTCGTTCGTGATGCGGCCATCGCCGGTCTTGATAATCGTCGTCTGACCAGCAGGCGTCGTACCCTGCATGTACCAGTCATATTTCGCTGTCGTGCCGACGGGCGCGACTGTGGCGATCGGCTCTTCGTTCTGTGGTTCACTACAGGCAACGACCGCAACGCAAAAACCAATCAAACAGGCGCCGCGCAGCAAACGTGGCAGTGAGAAATTCTGGAACATAGCAAGCTCCCTTCAAACGGGTTTTTATTCGTCAAACCAAGACTAATCGTTTGCCCCTTCCTCTACAATATTGAGGAAACCGAATTAAGGACAATAAAGCCATGGTGGATGAACGTAATCTTATTTCCTGGCAGGATTTCATGCGGGTCGACCTCAGGGTGGGACGAGTCGTGTCTGCAAAAGCTTTTCCGGAAGCGCGAAAACCAGCCTACATTCTTGAGGTTGATTTTGGCGAGGAGACAGGCATCCTGAAGTCCAGCGTCCAAATAACAGACTTGTACTCAATTGATGATCTCGTCGATCGACTCGTCGTGGGCGTTGTCAATTTCCCCAAAAAGCAGATCGGCCCACTGATGTCCGAATGTCTCGTAACGGGCTTTCACAATGAGAATGGTCAGGTTGTTTTGTGTACACCCGAGCAAGGCGTGCCCGTCGGCAGTCGCCTGCTGTAGGACGTCCGGATGAGGTTTCCGCGGAAACTTCTTGCGGAACTTACTTTAAGTAATACCCGTAAGTCATTGTTCCAGAGTGTCAGGTGTGACTGATGACATTATCGCCAGTGGGCGGCCTTCCGGATCCTCAAAAAAAGCATCTTCTTCTCTATTCATGTAAACGGCCGGATGCTCCCTAATACACTCCTGCAAAAAGGTGGAGGCGGATTTCTGTGCGCCAATAATTACAAAATCAGGTAGCCTAAGGCGAATAGGTATTTCATTAGACATTATTCTTCTCTCTTTCCTGCCATGTCAAACGGCATGATATGTTCGCCTATACACTTGATCTCAAGTATTATAGTTGCGATCATGGCTTGCTTTCTTTACATAATGAG
>JADFLJ010000200.1 GCA_022564475.1 Pseudomonadota bacterium | reverse complement strand
GCCAGGCGCGTCTCGCCGGCAATGGCGCGTCCTTGTCAAGAGGCGCAACAACGCGGTGAACCGCTTCACGGCTCGCCCACAGGGAGTTACCCGGATGATCCAATACGGCGTTACAGCCCTTGGAAAGGACTCGCCATTCCCTGCGGACTGTGCCTTGTCTTGGATCATCCGGGTAGCTCTGAAACCATCAATACGACCTTGTTGGACCACTAATCGTCACCGGCAGAAACCTCCTTGACGGTCGCCAGCAACTCGCCGCTATGCAGCCGGGCTCGAATCTCGCTACCCGCTTTGACACTACTGACATCGGTTAGCGCCTTGCCGCTGTCTGCGTCGAGGACAACGGCGTAACCGCGTTCCAGCGTGGCCAGCGGGCTAATCGAATGCAGCGAGCGCATCGCAAGCTGGAGCCGGTGTTTGAGGTCCGAAATCGAGCGGCGCCCGGCCGTGGTGAGGCGTTGCTGAATGTTGCGCAAGCGGCCAATGGATCGTTCCACGCGCACGGCTGGCGATTGCTGGATCAATGCGTTGCGCTGCAACGCAACGTCCTGCTGATTGGATGCGATTTGCCGGCGAATGCCGGCCGCCATGCGCCGCAGCATGTAATCGAGTGTTTGCGCACGATCCTCGAGCGTGCGCCGGCCGAGCCGTGCTACTCGTTTAGCGAGTCTATTGACCAGGCTGATCCACTCAGCGCGGTCGGGAACCACCAGTGCCGCTGCGGCAGTTGGCGTAGGCGCTCGCACGTCAGCAACGAAATCGGCAATCGTGAAATCCACTTCGTGGCCAACGGCACTGACCAGCGGGATAGGGCATGCGGCAATCGCGCGTGCGAGTTGCTCGTTGTTAAATGCCCACAAGTCTTCAATCGAGCCGCCGCCTCGGCCCATTATCAGTACATCGCAGTCATCTCGACGAATGGCATCGGCCAACGCGGCAATCAATTCGCCCGGTGCTGCATCACCCTGGACGGCTGCCGGGTAGATCGTGACGGGAACGGACGGAAATCGCCGTCGCAGCACGGTCAGGATGTCCCGGACTGCTGCACCGGACGGCGACGTGATCACGCCGATGCGCTGCGGCAGTTTGGGGAGCGGCTGTTTCCGGTCTTCGTCGAAGAGGCCCTCTGCGGCCAGTTTCAATCTGAGCTTGTCGTACTCGCGTTTTAGCGCGCCTTCGCCGGCCGGCTCGATTTGCTCGACGATCAGCTGATAGTCGCCGCGTGCTTCGTAAATGCTTACGCGGCCGTAGGCCAGGACCTTGTCGCCATCCTTGAGCTGGATCGTCGGGCCGCGTTGGCGCTGGCGAAAGAAGGCAGCGCGAACCTGCGCGCCATCGTCCTTGAGGCTAAAGTACATATGGCCTGAGGCCGGCCGCGCGAGGTTCGAGATCTCGCCCTCAACCCAGAGTCGGGCGAGGCCTTGTTCGAGCAGCATCTTCGCCTTGCGATTGAGCTGGCTGACCGTAATGGCGGCCTGTTCGGGCGTGGTTTTGAGGAGGTCATTCACAGCCGTCAGTATAACGGCGTTTACCCGAAAATCGGCTAGGCGTACAATTGACCGTTTAAGCGCAAGCAAGCCACTGGATATTGCCACCCTATGCCCACCACCACTCCCAAACCCACACCTATTGAGCTGCGTATCGCCAAGGACGCGCTCACGTTCGATGACGTACTGCTGCAACCCGGATATTCGGAGGTGTTGCCGCGCGAGGTTGATCTAAGCACGCGCCTGACGTCCGAAATTACCCTCAGTATTCCGATTTTGTCGGCCGCAATGGACACGGTCACCGAATCACGGCTCGCGATCGCGCTCGCGCAAGAAGGCGGCCTCGGCATTATTCACAAGAACATGTCGGTGGAACAGCAGGCGCACGAGGTATTGACCGTTAAGAAATTCGAGAGCGGCATCGTGCGCGATCCGATTACCGTTGATTCTTCGATGACGATCCGCGAAGTCATGGAGCTGACGGCGGCAATGGGCATATCGGGCGTTCCCGTCGTAGACGACAAAGTAACAGTGGGCATCGTCACGGGACGCGACCTGCGTTTCGAAACACAGCTGGACGCGCCGGTGTCGACTGTCATGACGCCGCAAGACCGTCTGGTGACGGTGCGCGAAGGTGCCGAGAACAAGGAAGTTCTGTCCTTGTTGCACCAATACCGTATCGAGAAGGTGCTCATCGTTGGCGATGACTTTGAACTCAAAGGCATGATAACGGCGAAGGATTTTCAGAAAGCGAAAGACTATCCACGCGCGTGCAAAGACAACAGCGGTGCCCTGCGTGTCGGTGCGGCAGTCGGTACGGGCTACGACACCGATGATCGTGTTGCGGCACTAGTTGCCGCGGGCGTCGACGTTGTTGTCGTCGACACATCGCATGGTTTCTCGAAAGGGGTAATCGATCGAGTGCGAAGCATCAAGACCAGCTACCCGGACCTGCAGGTTCTCGGCGGCAACATCGTGACCGGTGATGCGGCGCTTGCGCTGGTAGACGCCGGAGCCGATGGAGTTAAGGTCGGCATTGGCCCGGGTTCTATTTGTACAACGCGTATCGTCGCGGGCGTTGGCATGCCGCAGATCTCAGCCGTTGCCGAGATAGCGGCGGCGCTCAAGGGCAAGGGTATTCCGTTTATCGCAGACGGCGGTATTCGTTTCTCGGGCGACATCGCGAAAGCACTCGTCGCAGGCGCGTACTCGGTCATGATTGGCGGCATGTTCGCAGGTACCGAGGAATCACCGGGCGAGGTTGAGCTGTACAAGGGCCGTTCCTACAAGGCCTATCGAGGCATGGGTTCCGTTGGTGCGATGGGGCAATCGCACGGTTCGTCGGATCGCTATTTCCAGGACACGACCGAGGAACTTGATAAACTCGTACCGGAAGGCATCGAAGGGCGCGTGGCGTACAAGGGCAGTCTAGTTGCCATCATTCACCAGCTTATCGGCGGCGTGCGCGCAGCAATGGGTTACACGGGCTGCGCGACGATTAAGGAGATGCGCAGCAAGCCAAAATTTGTACGAATCACGAGCGCCGGCATGAGAGAAAGCCATGTCCACGACGTCACGATCACCAAGGAAGCTCCGAACTACTCCACGAGCTAGCTCCCGCAAGGCAATAAACACCTGATGAGTCAGCCAGCACCGGCAAGCAACGCCACGCATCCCGACATCCACGCACATCGTTTGCTGATTCTCGATTTCGGCGGCCAATACACGCAACTGATTGCACGCCGCGTGCGTGAGTGCGGTGTCTATTCGGAGATTCTTCCCTGGGACGTAGCGGCAGAGACAATCCGTGATTTCAAGCCCAAAGGTATCGTGCTATCGGGTGGGCCGGAGTCCGTCAATCTCGATGATCCGCCGCGTGTTGCAAATGCCGTTTTCGACCTGGGCGTACCCGTGCTGGGTATTTGCTATGGCATGCAGACGATGGCTGCCGAGCTGGGCGGCGCCGTCGAAGCGTCGAGTCATCGTGAGTTCGGCTATGCCGAAATTACGCCGGGCGAATCAAGGCTTTTCGGCGGATTGAGCGACCAGGACGGCGAGCCACTGCTGCAGGTGTGGATGAGCCACGGCGATCGAGTCGAGTCGGTACCGCCAGGCTTTGCGATCACGGCGTCAAGCCCGAACTCACCGCTGGCCGCGATGGAAGATCAGCAACGCAATTTCTACGGTGTGCAGTTTCATCCGGAGGTGACGCACACGCCGCAGGGTCAGCAAATGATCGAGCGATTTGTTCTCGACATTTGTGAGTGCAGCGGCGATTGGACGCCGGGCAATATCGTGGCCGACGCCATCGCGAGCGTGCGCAAGAATCTCGGTGACGGCAAAGTATTGCTGGGCTTGTCAGGTGGGGTGGATTCGTCGGTCGTTGCAGCACTGCTGCACGAAGCGATCGGTGATCAACTTGTCTGTGTGTTTGTTGACCACGGACTGTTGCGCCACCACGAGGGTGATCAGGTGATGGCGACGTTCGCCGAGCACCTGGGCGTCAACGTGATCCGTGTGGACGCGGCCGAGCGGTTTTTGTCGGCGCTTGAAGGCGAAAGCGATCCCGAGAAAAAACGCAAAATTATTGGCGGCCAGT
>JADFLJ010000199.1 GCA_022564475.1 Pseudomonadota bacterium | reverse complement strand
AAAGTACGCTGTTATGATAAGCCATGGCCTGATTCCTCTCCTGTTATCAATAGGTTGTCTCACAACACCATTGTAACAAGAGCACTTGAATCAGGCCTTTTTCTTTATGCTAAGTGGGACAGCAGTGACTCTGACCCCTTTTATACTTTTATAATCGGCAGGTGTTCTCCGTCATTCTCTTCGAGCCCGAAATCCCGCCGAACACGGGCAACATCATTCGCCTTTGTGCCAACACGGGTGTCGCCCTGCATCTTGTCGGCCCGCTGGGCTTCGATCTTGATGACAAGAAGCTGCGCCGGGCCGGCCTGGACTATCGTGAATTCGCCGATGTGAATACCCATGAGTCACTGCAGCAGTGTTTGCATGCCCTGAATAATCCACGCGTGTTTGCATTGAGTACACGCGGCACAACTCGGCATGACGAGCCCGCCTATAGTGAGGGTGATGCATTCTTGTTCGGCCCGGAAACGCGCGGTTTGCCACAGGCGGTTCTGGACGCCCTGCCAGCCGAACAACGGCTCAGGCTGCCAATGCGCGCAGGCAGTCGCAGCCTGAACCTGTCGAACACGGCGGCCATCGTCGTTTACGAGGCCTGGCGGCAGCTAGCGTTTACAAACAGCGTCTAGATCTTGGGCTTGACGTTACTGTTAAGCCGAAACAGGTTGTCCGGATCAACATTGCCCTTAATCCTTGCCAGGCGATCGTACGCGGGTCCGTAATTGCCCGCCGCTGCCTCACCGTCAAAATTGATGTTGGTGTAGTAGCCGCCCATGAAGGGCTCCAGCGCATAATACGAATTGCGAATGGCTTCAATACCACCGGCATCATCTTCCGCGTCCATCCAGCCGCCCGCAAACACGAGCATGAGTTCGGCATTGCGATGCGGGAACGCCGTATCGAGTTCGCCAACCCGACTCACGGCGCCACCGGCCGTGTGTGAAAAGAGTGCTGCACGCGGATCGGGAACATAGGAATCGATCATTGCATCGACCAGGCCCTGAGTGAATTCTTTGACCATGCCGCTCTTGGCATAGGAGCGAATGCCGTGGCCGAATGCCGCATCTTCCTGGGTCTGCATGATCATATAATCCTGCAACCCAACACTATCGTCGATTGGCTTTCCGATATTGCGCAGCGGTTCAAGCAGTTTTTCACCGACGACGGGGTCGCCCGAGTACACAACCTCCATCAAAACAACACCGGTACCATCCGGCATTGTCAGTATCGCCGGCCCGACGTACAAATCGTCGACCAGGCCCTGCGCCCACTCGCCGTAAAACTCCAGGACATCTCGTATCTGGTCTATTGGCCATACGATGGACCCGGACAAAAGCTTTCTCTCGAACGGGTGGAGTTGAAACTCAAATTGAGTAACAACACCGAAATTTCCGCCGCCGCCGCGCACTGCCCAATACAGATCGGGATCTGTCTCTGCCGTTACATGACGTACCTGGCCGTCCGCCGTGACGATTTCAACGCCCATAAGGTTGTCGACGGCGAGTCCGTGTTTGCGATTCAGTCGGCCGAAGCCGCCGCCGAGCGTGAACCCACCGACCCCGGTGTGCGACACAACGCCGGCGGTCGTAATCAGGCCGTGTTCCAATGCGGCGTTGTCGAGGGCGTTCAACAGCGACCCACCGCCGGCGAAGGCTCGCCGATCATCTGCGTTGACCTCTACGGTATTCATCGCAGACAGGTCGAGCATGAGTCCGCCCTCACACACGGATTTACCGGGCCAACTGTGCCCGCCGCCACGAACGGCCAACAGAACATTGTTGTCGCGCGCGAAAGAAACCGCATTACAAACGTCGTTGCTGTTCAGACAGCGCGCGATGAGCGCGGGGTGCTTGTCGTGCATGCCATTCCAGATCGTGCGCGCACTGTTGTAGTCGGCATGGTCCGCAAGCATCACAGGCCCCTGCATCGCGTCCGTGAGCTCTTTGATAGCGGCTTTTTCCAGCTCTATGGCAGAGCCATCGAGCGCTACGGCCGCGATGCTTGTGTCCACATCGACAGCCATGGTCGCTTTGTCGCCGCAAGCGGCCAGGAGTGGGAAGGTCGCCGCAACCCCGGCCGCGACTGAAGTCTTGCAGAATTGACGTCTGTTCATGATAGGGCCCCTGTCTTAATTGATTATTCTCTTACCGATAAGCATAAAAGACCGGCAGGAAATTTTCTACGCTATTTAACGAGCTCCGTCTGCGGGTGGAATGTAAACCATGCGAACCAGAACAGGCGAATCGGCGCATGGCTGCGGCCGTCGTCTGTTTCGAGCAAAACGCTTCCATCGTCGTTCATTGTGACAACAAGCGTGTCGCCGTTCAGGTCGTGGGAGACTGATTTCTGCTCGGTTAGCAGCGCCTCGGTAAAGGCTATGGTGGTATCGCCGAGGGGGCGAAGCCGAAAACGACGGTCTTCGGCCGCACACGATCGTCGGTCTGCAGGACCGGGGACATTAAGTTTGATGAGCTACGGTAGCGGGCGTATGCATCGACAGAGTAGTCATAGTCGAAGCCGGTGTCGGTGGACAGGACCATCGTATCGGGGTGTTGTTTTCGCCAGCGACCCCAGGTGGTCATCGTGACAGGCAAGAACTCCAGTTTACTGCCCGTTAGCGGCCCGACGATACCTGTGGCCGTGACTTGATCCCAGAGCGTGTTGGTCGCCCGGTCGTAAAAAACGAGGTCGCTGTTATACAGCAGGCCCGATACGCCGAACTCCGTCACCTGGCCGTCGACTTCCCGATGCACACCGATGGCGGAACCGCATAAAGGACACCACGTGATCGCGAGAGCCGTTCCCGCAATCGTGTCGTTAACGATCTCATGATGATCCAGGATGCGCGCTGGGTAAGCGCGGTACTGTCCCTTCCAGGACAAAGCAATAACCATATCGTCATCAGCAAGAAAATCTGCAGCGCTTGCCGCAATATAGTTCGGCGCATCGATGGACGGAATGCAGTCGCGCCTTGAACAACCCTGCTGCAGATCCTCGAGTGCGACGCTTTTTTTCGTGTCGTCGTCGTAGCCGAATGTTTCCCTGAGGATGTCGGTGTCGAATGAACGCTGCGCCAACGCTGCGCCGGGCGTGGCAAGCAAAAGCAAAACTATCGCAAGGTATCTCACGTCTCAGCTTTAAGTTCGCGACCCATGAGCGCGCCGACGGCCTCTCGTATGGATGCGTTTTCGTAAAGAATTCGGTAGACCTGGTGACAGATCGGCATTTCTATGCTCAGTTCGTCGGCGACTTCGTTGACGGCCTCGGCGGCCATTACGCCTTCAACGACCTGCTGAATTTCCTGTTGCGCCTCATCGACGGTCTTGCCGCCGGCCAGCGCGAGTCCCATGCGGCGATTACGTGACAGGTTGTCGGTGCAGGTCAACACAAGGTCGCCCATCCCCGCGAGCCCCATGAAGGTTTCCTTTTGTGCGCCGAGCGCAACGCCCAGTCGTGTCATTTCGACAAGGCCGCGAGTAATCAAGGCGATTCTGGAGTTTGCGCCGAAGCCCAGACCGTCAGACATGCCCGCCCCAATCGCGAGTACGTTCTTGATTGCACCACCGACTTCGACGCCGATCATGTCGTCCGAGGTATAAGCACGGAAATTGTCACCCGACAAGGCGACGGCAATCTCTTGTGCAAGTTCAGCGTCATTGGCCGCAACCGTAATCGCCGTTGGCAAGCCCTCGCCCACTTCTTTCGCGAACGTTGGTCCTGACAAGACGGCCATCGGCAGGTCGTCCCCGAGTACGTCGGCAGCAACCTGATGCGGCAGTTTGCCTGTGTGTAATTCGAAGCCCTTGGTTGCCCAGCTAACGCGCGCGTCGTCGGCGAGCAGCGGGCGGATGGAGTTCAGCGTGTCGCGCAAGCCGTGACTTGGCACCGAGATCAGGATATCGCGCACACCCGCCAGGCAGTCGCCAAGTTCGGTGCACGCGCTGAGTCTTTCGGGAAAATCGACGCCGGGAAGATAGCGGCCATTAACGCGGTCGCGGATCATCGCGCCCAGCTGGGTGCTGTCACGCCCCCAAATCCGCACCTCACGTTCGCCGCGCGCCAGCTGTACCGCCAGCGCGGTCCCCCAGGAGCCGGCGCCGACGACCGCCCATGCCTGT
>JADFLJ010000198.1 GCA_022564475.1 Pseudomonadota bacterium | reverse complement strand
CAGCCAGTCAAAACCAGCCGACACCTCAACGTCGCCACGCGGCGTGTTCTGAAAGGATCGGATTCGGGTTGGATTTTTGGCCACACCCACCTTGGCGCGAAACTTTATCTCGTCTGCACGGGTTTCGTAATTGGCACGAAGCTTCACACGCACGATTGCGTCGGCAACATCAGGCGCCACCGATGAAATATCGGCACGACGCATGTCGGCCAGTATTGGCGCCCAGGCCAGAGGCCAGGTGCTTACTGTGCCCTTGATGACGCCGGCATCCGCAAGTCGCTGAATGTCGTGTCTAAGCGCAAGATCGCCCGCTGCAATCATCGGGCTTGCGTTGATCGCCGGCGAAGCCAGCAGAATTGCCAGCAACAAGAGACTTTTTCGTTTTTGTTTTGGCATCACAGGTCGCGGGCTGGGTCGGCCGCGATGGTAGCAGTATTTGATTGACGGCCATCCGACTTTAGGCTTCAAAAAATACCTCCCGCCGCTCTGGCTTCGATTCACAGTTATACCGCATTATTATTTACTTGCGGTATAATTTATGCAATATTACACCTCAATCTGAGAGATCTACAGAACAATTCCTCTATCATTAGTCATGAAAACAAGCTGTTACAAATATACCGTGGTGTAATATAGTTGCGGTATAAATGGTGATCACGTCATGAAAATACGCACACTGCCATCCAGCGTGACCGTGCAGTACAGCGAGTTGATGCAGAACTGCATCCATCCGCTGTCGGACGGCTCCAATATCTCGTTCAAATCCAAAACGATTAACGGCAGGCGCTACTGGTACTTGTACATCAGCCTGGGGTCGAGTCGCCGCGAACATTACCTGGGACAGGAGACGACCGAACTGCTGGATCAGATCGATGCCGAGAAGTCGATGTGGGAATCCGACGACGATGATCGCGAGCTACGCATAACGCTGGTCAATATGCTGATCGCAGGTGGCATGGCCGCACCGACAAGGAATGAAGGCAAGTTGCTGGCCCTGCTCGAACGAAGCGGCGTGTTCCTGGCTGACGCCGTGTTGATCGGGACAACTGCGTTCAAGGCGTATGGCAATATGCTCGGTGTGCGGTGGGCGAGCGAGCTGGCCACTCAGGACATCGATATAGCAGCAGACAGCAAATACCGGCTGGCGTTGCCAAGAACAAAGCAGGTGATCAATCTTGGCCAGGTCATCCTCGACAGCGGCATGGGGTTTTTCCAGGTTCCCGCGCTGAATCGTAAACAAGCCTCCACATCATTCAAGATCCGAGGCAGGGATTTTATTGTCGATGTTGTGACACCCATGCGGGGTCGGGAAACGAGTCGGCCAGTCCGCCTTGCCGCTTTCGACACGTTCGCGCAGCCGCTGCGCCACCTCGACTATTTGCTCGACGATATTCAGCCTGCCATACTTTTGCACGGGCACGGCATCATGATCAACGTGCCCGCACCCGGACGGTTTGCCATTCATAAATGCATACTCAGCCAGAAGAGACCGGCTGCTGACGCTGCAAAATCACGTAAAGATCTGCTCCAGGCAGAGCAGGTCTTCCAGGTGCTTCTTGAGATCCGGCCCGGTGACATTGCACTTGCGTTCGATGCCGCAAAAGCCAGGGGCGAGAAGTTCGTAGATGACTTTCTCATTGGGCTTGGTCTTATTGGCGAGGAAATCCAGGAGGCCGTGCGCAGTAAGATCGAAGCGGCGTAGGGGCTGTGTTTGTCGCGGCTGCAGGAGCCCCGCCGTAGGAGCGGCTTTGCCCGAAGGGCCGCACCGTGAGCCGCGACTGGAACAGCCCGGAGGGCACAATGACGCTGGATCAATTACTGACGCAGGAACTCGTTCGCGAACTGGCCGGGCCGAGATATTTCGAGCGCGGCGAGGGCTATCTCGCCGACCGGCGAGTCTTAAGCCTGGCCGATGCCAATGGCACGATCACAGCAAGCGTTGCCGGCACCGAGGACTACCGTGTTCGCATCGCTGTCGGGGACGGCGGCCTCTTCCACAGCTGCGATTGCCCGCTCGGCCTGCGCGACGAGTTTTGCAAGCACTGTGTCGCCGTCTGCCTGCAATGGCTCGCGACGCCCCACGACGATGACAGCGGCATTCGTGGCTGGCTGAATAAACAGGACAAGCAAACACTGGTCAACCTGCTCGATGAGAGGGCCTTGTTCGATGCCGAGTTGCACGAGCTGCTCTCGTTCAAGGCCGCTGCCACGGATTTCAGCCTGCCCGTGCAGAAAAAACTCATTCGCCAGGCGATTGGCACGCGGCAATTCGTCGCCTATCGGGAAATGCGTCGCTACACCCGGCGCATCGACGCCGCTGTCGACAATCTCGAGGCGCTGTTTCGGGACGGTATCGGCGCACCGCTGGTCGAACTTTGCGAATACGCATTACGCCGCGTCGAGACCGCAATGGGGCATGTCGACGATTCCGATGGCTACATGTCACCGCTCCTCGGCCGGCTCGAAGACTTGCACCTCGCGGCCTGTGAACGCGCCAGACCCGAACCGAAGAAGCTCGCGAAGCGTTTGTACAAGTGGCAAATCGATGGCGACTGGGACACGTTCCGTGACGCCGTTGAAAAGTATGCGCCCGTGCTCGGCGATGCAGGACTGCAGCACTACCGAAAACTGGCCACGGCGGAATGGGCAAGCGTGCGGCCGCTTGCACCCGGGGAAGACGATCCGGATCGCTACGGCAGCCGCTTTCGCATCACATCGATCATGGAATCCCTGGCGCGGCTGGATGACGACTTCGAGGCCTGGATCGAGGTCAAACAGCGCGACCTGTCTGGCGCATATTGCTACGTGCAAATTGCCGAGGCCTGCCTTGAACGGGGCCTGGTCGAGCGCGCTATCGGCTGGGCCGAAGACGGCCGCTCCGCGTTTGGTGATAAAGCCGACCGCCGACTCAGTGAATTGCTCGTGCGGCTCTATCACGACAGTGGCCGGCACGCGCAGGCCGCAGACCTGCAGTGGGACCTGTTCGCGCAGCGGCCGAGTCTGCAGACCTTTGCAAGGCTCAAGCATTCGGCGGATCAACTGCAGCAATGGCCCGATTGGCGGCAGCGGGCCGTCGCCCTGATCAATGAGCGGATCACCCGGGCCATGACCGATCGGGACCCCGGCCGGCGTCGCTTTGATCCGTTCGCGGACAAGTCCTTGCTCGTCGAGATATTGCTCTGGGAAGGGGATGCGGATGCCGCATGGGCCGAAGCCTGTGACGGGGATTGCGACACGGGACTGTGGCTAAAGCTTGCCGAGCAGCGCGAGGCCGCTCATCCGCGAGATGCCGTCACGGTATACAGGAAGCTGGTCCCCGACCTTGTCAACCAGACCAACAACCGGGCCTATGCAGAGGCCACGCAGCTGGTCACGCGCATCGGCAAGCTGCAGCGGAGCCTCGGTGCGAAGGATGAGTTTGCCAGTTACATTGAAAGCCTGCGGGATGAATTCAAGCGCAAGCGAAATTTCATGGGGATGCTCGACAAGCTGGCTTGAGTAACGGCCGGGACATGCGGCCATACGATTCTGCACCAGACCACAGCGTTTTGGCTGTCGCCTGCCCGGACGCTGTTGCTGCAGACTGGGTGGATGTTTGAATAGTTTCCCACCTGGCTGAAAACGCTGTCTTATAAACAACTAGTTGTGGTTGACACAGCGTTTGCTTGATAAAGTACCTGTGGAGAAGGACAGCAGACATGGCAAGACAAGCACCTATACACCCGGGCGAGATCCTTAAAAACGAGTTTCTGGATGATCTCGGCATTACCCCGTATGCGCTATCCAAACATACCAGGATCGACAGAGGGAACCTGTCGCGCATGATCAACGGCAAGTCCGCGATAACGGCCGACACTGCACTGCGCCTCGCCAGGTTCTTCGGTACATCGGCCGATTCCTGGATGAACCTGCAGAGTCGCTACGACCTCGAAGTGGCGAAAGACCGGGGAATGCGGCTCATTGAGCGCGAGGTGACGACTTACGAGTCGCTGCCCTAGGAGCCCGCTCGGTACTGACAAGTGACTATGCTCACAGTCAAGTTTTCACGCCAGTTTCTCATCCCAGTGAGTGCCGTTTTTCATCATGGTATTCAAGATTGTTAGCTGCTTACGCATACAAGCAACGATCGCCACT
>JADFLJ010000197.1 GCA_022564475.1 Pseudomonadota bacterium | reverse complement strand
TGGCCGACGCTATTTTTATCGACGAGTTGCACAAACACGAGCTGTATCAAAAAACCAGCCAGGCCTTCGCCGTTTTCCTGCCGGTCAAATCGGTAGGCGTCACGGGCGATGGCCGGCGTTATGACTATGTCATCGCGCTGCGCGCCGTTGAGACCGTCGATTTCATGACAGCACGCTGGGCGCGGTTGCCCTACGATTTTCTCGAACACGTATCGCTGCGCATCATCAACGAGGTGGACGGCATCTCTCGCGTAACCTACGACATTTCCGGCAAGCCGCCCGCAACGATCGAGTGGGAGTAACCTGGCAACGACTGGCACCATCAAGCAATAGAGTTGGAATCTAGCGCCAAGTCAATTCGCGTGTTGGTTCTGGTATCGAGTACTTTATGGTCATCATGTGTTGATGGTCTGGCAAAAACAAATCTGCTGAAAACCATGCGCTCTACCGATGAAAAGATCCGTTTACAAATTTTTTCCTCCGGTGCTGTGACCGATCGCACGGTATCCGCGTAGACGCTTTTCAAACATCCTGGTCAGCATAAGTACATTGTGATCCACATAATCATAAATGCGGACTTTGGTTTTATCGGGATGCGGGCGGTGAAGCCCGCTGGCGTAGGCTGGACAGTATCCCAGATGCATTTCAGGTTAAAATCCCAGCTTGATAGTTCATAAAAAGTGAACTATGGTTCATCCTGTATGAACTATCAGATTAGACCACACGAACCGCTCAGTGATGCTCTATTTACCAAGACCCAGCAAAGGGTGCTGAGCCTGTTGTACGGGCGGCCGGGCAGGAGTTTTTACCTCAAGGAGATCCTGCGCCTGACGGGAATGGGGGTGGCGACCATCAAGCGCGAGCTGGATCGTATGCTGGTGGCGGGCATTCTGCACATGACCCGGATTGGCAACCAGCACCACTATCAGGCCAACCCGCAGTGTCCGATCTACGGCGAGTTGATTGGTATCGTCAAAAAGACTTTTGGCGTGATCGAGGTCATCCGGCAGGCGCTTGAACCGCTGGCGGAAAAAATCGACTGGGCTTTTGTCTTTGGTTCCATGGCCAGCGGCAAAGAGACCGTGACCAGCGATATCGACTTGCTGATAATTGGCGATGCGGGTTTTACCGAGGTGGTCTGCGTGCTTTATTCGGTTCAGGAAACTCTGGGCCGCGAGGTGAATCCGAAAATTTATCTCAAGGACGAATGGACTCGAATGAAAACTGCGAAGAATGCCTTTGTCACCGAAGTGCTGGCAAAGCCGCGTATGGACGTGATCGGGGGTGGGGATGAGCCTGGATAACCTGGTCGGGATCAGCCTGGAAAATGTTACGCCGGATGCGGCGGTGATCGGGCGGTTGTTGTCAGCGGTGAAGCGGAATATCGCCGATTCGCATGTGAGTGAAATCAGCGCTGAGAATCGGTTCGATGCTGCCTACAAGGCCATCATGCAGTTGGCCAATGTGGCATTGCAGGCCAATGGTTTTAGAACACTGACGAGCAAGCCCGGCCACCACATGACGATGATCCAGACGCTCAGCCAAACTGTTGGGGTGGACAGACAGACGGTGATTGTGCTCGACGCCTTGCGCAAGCAGCGTAATGTCGCGGATTACTCAGGTGATATCGTGCCGACCAGCGCGGTGGAGGAATGTGTATCGCATGCCGAGGCTTTGTTAAATTTAGTTGTTGGCTGGTTAAGAGCGAATAAATCCGAGTTGCTTGAGAATGAAAAAGAATAATGGTGTTTTTCATGGTATTGATACTTTCGACCACCGGAAAACTCGTGCCACTACTGGCTTTTCTCGGCTTGTTTACTATTGTGTGGGAGTAATGAGCTGGGCCGAGTCAGATGTCGCCTCAATGCAGGCAGCGCTGGCGGCAGCGATAAAAGCAGGCGCGGCGGGCGAGGTTCCGGTCGGCGCCGTCGTGGTGCTTGATGACGAGATTATCGGCACGGGCAACAACATCACTATTTCAGATCACGACCCGTCCGGTCACGCCGAGATCGTGGCGCTGCGCGCGGCGGCGAACGCGCGATCGAATCACCGGCTTCCGGGCGCGACCTTGTACGTCACGCTGGAGCCTTGCACGATGTGCATGGGTGCAATCTCGCAGGCGCGAATTTCACGAGTCGTATTCGGTGCCTACGATCCGAAGTTCGGTGCGGCCGGCTCGGTAATCGATTTGTCCGACAGCAAGGCACTGAATCACCACTTCGAAATCAATGGCGGTGTGCTGGCCGATGAATGCAGCGCCATGTTGAAGACGTTCTTCGAGGCACGCCGATAGGCTGTGGTCGGGAGGCTTCTCCTCCTCATGGCTCGCTGGCGCTGCGGTTGGACGGTGCCTGCGGCACCTCGCCTTCGGCGCCTGTCGACCGGCGATGCCGGTCTCGGTGCGCTTCCTCTGAATAGCGCCCCTGTTCACATCACCTCGATGCAACAGCGTCCTCTTCTTCCGGCAACGCTTCGTTCTCGGTCAGCCACTTTAAAATATTGTAATAGCTGCGAATATTGTTCACGTACAACACAGGTTCCCAGCCGCGCGCATAACCGAACGGCACTTGCGAATACCACTTGCGTTGCGACAGTAGTGGCAGCGACTTGCTGAGATCGATCCATGTGTCTGGATTGCCGTCATGCCATTCGGTCAGGGTGCGCGCGTCCTTGATGTGATTGAAACCGACGTTGTACGCGGCAAGCGCCATCCAGGTACGGTCTGGTTCACCCACGGTGTTGGCAATGCGCTGAGTTTGTCGTGCATAGTATTGCGCACCACCGAATATGCTGTTTCTCGGATCCACCCGGTCGTCGATGCCGAGGTAGGCGGCCGTATCCTCGGTCAGCATCATGATGCCGCGTACGCCGGTGGGTGAAACCGCATTTGATCGCCAATGCGACTCCTGGTAACCGATCGCGGCCAGCAGTCGCCAATCCACGTCCGACTCGATACCGGCCTGTTCAAACATGGCGCGATAACGTGGCAGCCGACTTTCGAAGTGCCGAATGAAATTGCGTGTGCCGACGTAGTCGAATTTCTTGGTGTGTCCGTAATAGCGTTCGTGAACCTGTGCGAGAAGCCCTTGCCGGCCCGCAGTGATCAGAAATTCATCGGCGCGTGCGAGCAAGCTGTTGCCCCCTTGCTTGTCAAACGCCCAGGCGATCGGATCGCCGAGCTCCAGCTCGAGCGCAACACGCAGGTCGGGATAAAAATTCCGCTGGATATCAAATTCGGTACTGTCGGCGACCGTGAAATCAAGTTCCCCCGCAGCGACTTTCGCCAGCAAGTTGCCAACCTCGGTATCTGCATTTTCAGTCCAGTCGATCTCGGGATAGATCTCGCCCAGCGACGCCAACATGTCCGAATGGCTGCTGCCGGCAATCACTTCAATTGATCGACCGGCGAGGTCTTCAATACTGCGGGGTCTGCCGGTTCCGACTTTGTAGATTAGCTGGATGTCCACAGACTCGTACGGGTAACCGAAATTCAGGTATTGCTGCCTCGATCGCGTAATCGACAATCCTGCGGCGGCCATGTGCACACGGCCGGAAAGCAGTCGGGGTACGATTTCGGACACACTGGTGACTTGTTCGATGATCAGCGCGACGCCGAGTTCATCAGCAAACGCTTGAACAAGGTCGAATTCAGGCCCCGACGGACCATCCGGCCCAACCACATAGGACGACGGACTGTCGCGTGTCACGACACGAAGCTCGCCCATCTCGAGAATCTGATCAAGGAGCGCCGGCGGCGAGGAACAGGTTCCCAGCAAGGCCGCTACAGCGATGTAAATCAGCAGGCGCATAGCAAAGAGGCTACACGAGGAGACCCGCAATTTCAGCCGATTCTGCTGCCATATGTGGCATTTTGCCCCCGCAATTGCGTACAATCCGCTGCCCTGTAGATACTCTGTTGTGAGTCAAGCGGTATTTGCCGTCGGCATGCGGTAGAACTTACTGCCATCCCATTCCTGACGATGGTGCAAGATACCCCAGATGGCATGCAACAGCTTGCGCATGACGGCGGTAATGGCCTGCATTTTAGCTTTGCCGCGAGCCAGTAAGGCATTGTAATACGCGTTCACATTGGGATCCGTTCGGATAGCAGTGAGCGCTGGTAAAAACAACGCGG
>JADFLJ010000034.1 GCA_022564475.1 Pseudomonadota bacterium | reverse complement strand
GCAGTTTGTACTTGACGTGATGCGGAACTGGTATTTGTGGAACGACCTGCTGCCTGCGGATGTCGATATCAATGCATTTGCAAGTCCTGAGGAGTTGCTGGCGTTTCTGATTACGGTTCAGCCACTCGATGACTTCAGTTTTATCACCACAGCGCTACAAGACCAGCAGTTTTTTGGCGAGGGCAAGTTCGAAGGCTTCGGGTTTGGCAGCCGCTTTGTCGCGGCCGACGATCTGCGCCTGACGCGTGTTTTCGTCGACAGTCCTGCGAATGCCGCCGGCCTTGCCCGCGGACAGCGAATTCTCCAACTCAACGGCAGGACGATCGCTGCAATCGAGGCGGCGGAGGGCGTGGGTGCTGTTTTCGACACGTCGCCGCTTGCATTCACGATGCGCGAGCCAGACGGCAACGAATTCACTGTATCGATTACGCAGGACATCGTGACGATCGATCCCGTGCCGCAACTGCCGCGAATCATCCCCGTGGCGGGCACAACGGGTGTCGGTTACCTGGAGCTGGCACAGTTCATCAGCACGGCCGACGCGAAACTTGACGACGCCTTCGGTCTGTTTAATGCGGCTGACGTCACGGACCTGATCATCGACATGCGGTTCAACGGTGGTGGTTTGGTCAACACGGCCGAGTTGCTGGGCGACTATCTCGGTGGCTTCTTCGCGCGGAACCTCCCGTTTTCCAAAACCTTGTTCAATGCGGATCGTGCCGCCAATAACAACACTCAAAGAGACTTCACAAATATTGATTTGAGATCGCTAGCGCTGTCGCGGCTGATCATCATCGCCAGCCGGGGAACGGCTTCGGCCAGTGAGCTGGTGATCAACAGCATGGAACCGCATGTCGACGTCACCATCGTTGGCGACCGAACCTTCGGCAAGCCCGTGGGCCAGATCGGCATCCTGTTCTGTGAGAAAGTCATTCGCCCAACCGCGTTTCAGACCGTAAACGCGAACGACTTCGGCGATTACTTTGGTGGCCTGCCGGTGGATTGCATTGTTGCCGATGACCTGGAAATCGCGGTCGGCGCGGACAACGACCCCAACGTCGAGGCAGCGCTCACCTATCTCGGGACCGGGGCTTGTCCGGTGGCAGCCGCGCCGCTCCTGTTGAGCAAGCCCGCGGTTAGTGCGTTCGCAGCGAAAGTCGATCGGCGCGGCCCGCCGCAGCGCAAGTACGCCGACGCTTACTAATTGCAGGAGCGCTGCTTGTGCAGCGCTCCTTGTACGAGAATGTCGCAGTGCAAGGACAGCTCCGACAACCGCGTTACCAGCCCATCGACCGGCCGCCATCAACGGCAATGATCTGACCCGTCACGTAGGTTGCATCGCGCGCGAGAAAAAGCACGCAGGCGGCGATATCGTCCGGATCCCCGGGTCGTTTGAGGGGAATCTGTCCAAGAATGGAATTCCTGGTGGTCTCGGTCATGTCATCTTCGGGCCAGAGTATTGCGCCGGGCGAAACACCGTTTACACGGATGTCGGGTGCCAGGTCCCTGGCCAGTGATCGCGTCAGCATCGCAAGCCCGGCTTTCGCAACGCCGTACACAGTGTGATTTCGCAACGGTCTTTGCGAGTGGATATCGACAATATTGATAATGGCTCCGTGAGTGGCTCGGAGCTCCGTGATCGCGGCCTGGGATAAGAACAATGGCGCCTTCAGATTCGCGCCCATGAGATCGTCCCAATGATCCTCACTGATGTCGCCCGCAGGCGTTGGGTAAAACGTTGACGCGTTGTTGACCAGGATGTCGAGCCTGCCGCCCCAGTCTGTGACGTCCGCGATCAGGCTGGGTAATTCATCGGTGTATTGCAGGTCGAGTTGAAATGCCGCGGCCGAATTCGCGCGTCGTTTATTGAGCTGGCTAACGAGCAGCTCGGCATCTGTCGCGGATCCGCGGTAGTGGACGGCGACACGGGCACCGTCACTATGCAATCGCGTCGCAATCGCGGCGCCAATGCGCCGCGCAGCGCCTGTTACAAGAGCGACCTTATTTTGCAGGTTTTCTGACATCACAGCCCAGTCACGATATAAAGGCGACATTCAGCAAGCCTTCGATAGAGCCATGATACTCGAAGCACCTTCGACACTGCCAAAGCCAGACCTTGAGAGTGCCGCACACAGCCAAAAATGTGCGGATTACATCCGTGTGCGCATCGCAGACGCGGGCGGCAGCATCAGCTTCGCAGAGTACATGCAGCATGCACTCTATGCGCCGGGCCTCGGATACTACGCGGCAGGCGCGATCAAGTTCGGCGCGGACGGCGATTTCGTCACGGCGCCCGAAGTGTCGCCATTATTTTCCTATGTCGTCGCGCGACAATGTGCTGCGGTGTTAGCGCAGCTGGATGGCGGTGACATTATCGAATTCGGAGCGGGCAGTGGCAGGCTGGCAGTCGATGTACTCACCAAGCTTGATGAGCTCGGTGCCTTGCCGGATCACTACCGGATTCTTGAAGTGTCGGCTGACTTAAAGGAACGGCAGGAGCAATTACTCCGGGTCGAGTGCGCTGCGTATCTGCATCGGGTGGAATGGATTGATGCTATTCCCGAGCGGCATTGTGGTGTGATCATCGCGAACGAAGTACTCGATGCGCTGCCCGTCGAGCGCTTTGTGCGGCGGGAGTCGGTGCATCAGCTTCGCGTCGGCATTAAAAACGATGGCTTCGAGATTCTAGAGGGGGTCGCGCCGCCTGAACTCGTTGCGGCAATCGCCGCGATCGAGGCCGATATGGGCATGAGGCTGCCGTACGGTTTTGTGTCGGAAGTGTCACTGGCTGCGCCGGGATGGGTGGCGGACGTTATCGCCGGCTTGCAAGAGGGTGTTGCGTTGCTGTTCGACTACGGTGTCAGCCGCCGCGAATATTATGCGCCGGATCGCAGTGACGGTTGGCTGCGTTGTCACTTCCGGCATCACGCGCATAACGACGCGTTGCTGCTGCCCGGCATTCAGGATATTACGGCCTGGGTTGATTTCACGGCGATCGCCGAGGCCGCAATGACTGCGGGTGCGGACATCTTGGGTTACGTGAATCAGGCGCAGTTTTTAATGAACGGCGGATTGCAGGATGAGCTGAAAAACATGATGCAATACCCTGCCGAGCGACAGATTGAATTGTCGGGACAGGTCAAATTACTTACTCTTCCGGCAGAGATGGGTGAGAATTTCAAATGCCTGGGAATATCTCGCGGCAATATTTCCCAGCCCTCTGCATTTGCCGCCGCCGACAGGACCCACACTTTATGACGCCAGGGATTGCCCACCGGAGCTTGCTGTGAGCTGGCTGCAAATCGTCGTTCTCGCCATCGTGCAGGGCATCACCGAATTTCTACCGATATCCAGCTCAGGTCATCTCGTCCTCGTGCCATCGATTCTCGGCTGGAGCGACCAGGGACTGGCGTTTGATGTCGCTGTGCATTTTGGCTCGCTGATCGCCGTTTGTGCCTATTTTCGAAAAGATATCGCTGAGCTGCTGCGCGGGGGCTGCCAGCTCATGGGCTTTAAGAACGAGACGCGTGAATCGCAGCTCGCTCTGGTTCTGGGCATTGGCACGATCCCGGCAGCAACGGTCGGACTCCTGCTGGCTGATTGGGTCGAAAGCAGCTTGCGCGACCCGGCCGTTATCGTCGTTACCCTGGCGGGCTACGGCATCGTCATGCTGCTGGCAGATCGCTTTGGGCGTCGGGACCGCGACATCGCCGGAGTCAGGTTCAGCGATGCGATCTGGATCGGTTGCGCGCAAGCGCTTGCACTCATTCCCGGTACATCGCGTTCCGGCATCACGATTTCGGCGGCGCGTGCGCTGGGCTTTAAACGTCAGGACGCAGCACGATTCTCGTTCCTGTTGTCGGTTCCCGTCATACTGTTGGCGTCGTTGTACAAGGGCTTCGAAATGCTCATGGGATCGACCCCGGTTCCCTGGGCAGAGCTGGCCGTGGGGGCGCTTATTTCCGCCCTCGTTGCCTACTTGAGCATCGGCTTTTTCATGCGTGTAGTGAGTCGTATCGGTCTGTTGCCTTTCGCGGTTTATCGCTTGTTAATTGCAGGGGTCATAGTGTATGTCCTGGTCTAGGCGTCTTGCAGCGGCGCTGCTGGTAGCACCCTTCTGCGCCTCAAGCGCTGTGGCCGCAAAGGGTGACTACATTCTCGGCGGCGGTGTGTCTGTCGATGAGGACGATGGCGTTGCGGCTATCATCGTTGCCGACTTCGGGGTTGCTGATAAGACCTGGTTGTCGACATCGCTTGGCCGTAGCAGCGTGGAGTTACCGCGCGGTCAGGATCTCGAAACCTGGTATGGCGAAATCTCGATCGATCACTACTGGGGACCCGCGGGCGTGCGTTTTGGTGTCGCCTATTGGGGTGACTCCGATATTCTGGATTCTACTGACTGGCTTGCCGCAATTTATACGCGCGGAGACAAGGGCAGGATTTCAGTCGATGTTGAATACCGCGACCTTGAGCTCCAATTGCCGCCGATCGATTTGTTAGTGCGGAGGGAGATTCCGTTCCACGCCACGGGCCTGGGTCTGTCGGGAGGATTCAGGGTTTCGGACCGCACGAGTCTGCGCTTCGCGGGCATGAGCTATGAGTACAACGTCGAATTTCGCAGCGACGATTCTCAGCGCTTCATCAATCTTCTGCTATCCAGCAGTCGCTTGAGTTTGTTGACCAACCTGATCGATTGGCGGGCGTCTGCGGGAATCGCTTTGGAGGTCGGTTCGAGCAGCTGGCAGCTTGATTTTGGGAAGTGGCGCGGTGCGATCGACCGCAGTGAAAATCATTCCATCACGCTCTCATTCCTGACGCCAATGACGAACACGTCGGATATCGAGTTCAGCCTGGGACACGACAATTCCGACTTATACGACGACGTTCTGGTGCTGAGCGTATTCGTGTATTTCTACGGTGGCGACTAGTGGTCCAACAATACAAGCTTGTTGGACCACTAGCCCGCGCTGCGCAGATCGTGAACGGCCGCAATGCGGGATTTTCGAATGGCTGCGGGGATTCGCGCCGCGTCATTCGCTGCGGCGATCTTGCTAGCCTTGATTGCGCTGGCCGCCGCATGTGCCGCCCGAAACGCATCCGCCTGGGGATAGTCCCGGTCTTCCAGTCCCGCACGACCTTTTGCGTCGGCCTCGCAGGCGAGCAGGAAGTTTTCGAATCGTTCGGGCCGTCGAAACGCGTCGGTCTTTTCCAGCACTCGCACCACGGTTGAATCTTTGAGTTCGGCTTCGCGATGACAATGTGTATGGTATTCGGCGACGATCACTGCCAGCTCACGATAGCTTTTTGGAAGCGGCAGGCGCTTCGCCATCGCCTTGATCAGGTTGACGCTGCGCAGTTCGTGTCCGGGGTGGCCAGGCAGTTGATCCTTGCGTGTCGTCGCCTTGCCCAGGTCGTGTACGAGGCAGGCGAATCGCACCGCAGGGTCCGAGCTCAATTTCTCCGACGCATCCAGAACCATCATCGTATGCAGACCTGTGTCGATCTCCGGGTGCCATTTTTCGGGCTGCGGAATACCGAACAGCGCGTCGACTTCGGGAAAGACCACTTTCAATGCACCGCACGCGCGCAAAGTATCGAAAAATACACGCGAGTGACTGCCAGACAGCGCCGCATCGGCTTCCTTCCACACGCGATCCGGGATCAATGCATCTGCTTCACCGTTCGCAACAATGTTCCGCATGAGATCCATGGTCTCGTCGGCGACTGTAAAACCCAGTTGGTGAAAACGCGCCGCGAATTTTGCGACTCTGAGAATGCGGACGGGGTCTTCGATAAATGCGTCTGACACGTGTTGCAGCGTGCGGTCCCTTATATCCTGCACGCCGTTGAACGGGTCGATGAGCTCGCCATCAGCGTCTTTGGCGATCGCGTTGATCGTCAGGTCGCGGCGGCTCAGGTCCTCCTCAATCCCAATGTCGGGCGAGGTGTTAAATGCAAAGCCGTGATAGCCCACAGCGGTCTTGCGTTCCGTGCGCGCGAGTGCGTATTCCTCGTGCGTCTCGGGATGCAGGAATACCGGAAAGTCCTTGCCGACGGGTTTGAATCCCTGCTTTAGCATGTCGTCAGGCGTTGCGCCCACGACACACCAATCCCGTTCCGACACCGGAATTCCGAGCTGTTCGTCGCGAACAGCACCGCCGACGAGGTAGATCTGCATGCGGGGATGGTACACGCCATTGGCATC
Source organism: Pseudomonadota bacterium (assembly GCA_022564475.1). Classification (GTDB taxonomy): domain Bacteria; phylum Pseudomonadota; class Gammaproteobacteria; order Steroidobacterales; family Woeseiaceae; genus UBA1847. The sequence continues at coordinate 12,568 of JADFLJ010000034.1, read as the reverse complement.
GGGCTACCATTCGATAATGACGACGAAAATCCTGAATGCACTGCAACTGGCGATTGCGGTGCTTGTCTGCCTCACAGTGACGGGCTGTTACTACATGCAGGCCGTGAGCGGCCAGCTCGAAGTCATGCGAAAACGCGAGCCAATCGATGAGATCGTTGCGGATCCACGAACGCCGCCGGAGCTGGCAGACAGGCTGCGCTTCGTACAGGAGGCTCGTGAATTTTCGATTGCCAGGCTAGGCCTTCCTGACAACAAGAGCTACCAAACTTACAGTGATCTCGAACGCGACTTTGTTGTCTGGAATGTATTCGCAGTCCCGGAGTTTTCGCTGAGGCCAAAGCAGTGGTGTTACCCGGTTGCGGGCTGTGTGTCCTATCGTGGCTATTTCAGGAAAGAGGCCGCAGTTCGCGCAGCATCAAAGCTCGACAAGGCGGGCTACGACGTCTACCTGGGCGGTGTCTCGGCCTATTCGACGCTCGGCAAATTCAGCGACCCGGTGCTGAGCACGATGCTGCACTGGGACGACGTGCAGATGGCGTCCGTTCTGTTTCACGAACTTGCGCACCAGCTCTTGTACGTAAAAGGCGATACCGGCTTCAATGAGTCTTTCGCCACGGCCGTGGAAGAGGTGGGGATTGAACGCTTCCTCCTGAGCAAGCATATGTCGGACGCGTTGCAAGTCTATAAAGAGCGTAAAGGACTTCGGCGGCGACTGATGAAAATCATGAATGCGGCGCGCATCGACTTAAGTAACTGGTATGCGCAGGACATGAGCGACGACGACAAGCGCAAGGGCAAGCGATCGCGCATAGAGCTGCTGCAAGAAGCCCTGGATATCGAGCTCAAAAACTCAGGCCGAATGTCTTCAAGTTGGCCCGGCGAGCCGCTCAACAATGCGCGCATCGCATCCCTGGCTTTGTACGAAGGACGATTGCCGGAATTCTTGCTCATGCTGGAGCAGTGTGACGATGATCTTGAGTGTTTCTACGACGAGGCTCGTCGTGTTTCAAGACTCGATCAGTCAGCGCGTGACGAGAGTTAGCTTGTCACCCATGAACAGGCTCTCGCTGCGGGCGGCGCCGCATCAGCGAATCTGCAGCATCAATTGCCGATTGCCGCGTTGCACCGTCATGAACAGGATCTGATTTTCACTCGCGGTCTCAATGAGATCGCCGATCGATTGAACAGGTCGTCTGTTGATCATGACGACGACGTCGCCTTCGCGCAAACCGCGTTGGGCAGCCGCGCTGCCTTCAGCAACGGTGATCACTTCGATGCCGCGCACGCTGCTGGCAGTCGTCGACTGAAACTCTGCGCCAACCAGGCCGCGATGAATGTCGCCGCCTGCGAGCCGGGTCGTGACACGTTCGCCAAGTTCAGCCATGGTTGTGAGCGTGTCGCCATCGCGTACGTAGCGAATCGTCACTTCGTCGCCGGCTGTCAAAAAGCCAATCGCGTTCGACAGCTCGCGTGCGTTGCTGATCTTCTTGTCGTTGACCTCTATGATGATGTCTTCAATTTGCAGGCCGGATTTTTCGGCAGCTGAATTCGGCGAAATTTCGATTATCAGAGCACCCGAATCCACGGGCGCGTTGAGCGCCGCCGTAGCGGCAGCAACGATCGGGCGGACAGATACGCCCAGCAGGCCGCGATGAACCTCGCCAAAGTCCAGGATCTGACGCATGACGGATTGAGCGATCGCGGTCGGTACCGCGAAGCCGATGCCGACATTGCCGCCTGAGCGGCTGATGATCGCCGAGTTAATTCCAACCAGTTCGCCGTTCATGTTGACGAGCGCACCGCCGGAATTACCGGGATTAATCGACGCGTCGGTCTGGATGAAATCTTCAAGCCCCACGCCGATGCCCGTACGACCGAGTGCACTCACGATTCCCGATGTGACCGTGTGGCCGAGTCCGAAGGGATTGCCGATGGCAATGACGAAGTCGCCGACACGTACTTCGGTTGAATCACCAATGGGCATCTCGGTCAGGCCCTCGGCGTCCACTTGCAACACGGCGATATCGGTTTCTGCATCGGAGCCGATTACCGTTGCTTCCAATAGTTCGCCGTCCAGCAGTGTGACCAAAATCTCATCGGCATTCTTCACCACGTGGTGGTTGGTCAGGATATAGCCTTTGGCAGCATTCACGATGACACCCGAACCTGCGCTCTGAATTTGCCGGTCCGCGCCACGGCTGTTCGGGAGATTGAAAAACCGCCGCATGGCATCGTCGGCAAACGGCGAGCGTGTGCTGACGGTCTGGCGGACGCGTATGTTCACAACGGCAGGCGAGGTCGCCTCGACGAGTGGTGCCAGGCTGGTGACGGGCTTGTCGCCGACCTGCAAGGGCAGTGCGGCGACAGTGGAACCAGCGCAGGCCATTAACAGGGCAATCCAGAAAAAGCGCTTCGTTTTAGTCATCAAGTGTCTCGAAAAAAGTCAGTCCAGCCATTCTACAATAGGAAGCCGCAGCTGAATCGTTCATGAATGCTGATTCCAAGAATACGATTCATGAGCGCTGTCAGCGCCCCAGTATCGAAGATGCCCGGCTGCGCGCAAGCGTCGCAGCCGGATCATCGGTCCGCAGGATGACTCAGGCGGCCTCAACGGTGATGCGACGTGCCTGCACCTCGGCGAGCTTGGGTATGGAGACCTCAAGAATACCGTTTAGACTTTTCGCTGTGATGTTGTCGGCGTCGACGGTCTTCGGCAACGTGAACCGACGGTGGAAGCGACCACTAGAGCGTTCTACGCGACGCAGGCGACTCTCGTCAGCGAGGTCCCCGGCCTGGCGATCGCCCGATACGGTCAATACACCGTCGTTCATGCGCACGTCGATGTTGCTCGGGGCAACGCCCGGGACATCGGCGCGCAAGACAAAGCGGTCTTTTTCCTCAACAATATCAACAGCCGGGACCCAATCCGCAACGGGCTGGTCGACGCTCGACTGGACGAATCTGCGCGTGGCGAAAGCACTGAGATCGCGCTGCATCAGCTCGGCCATGGAGCCTGCGATAGACCAGGGTTCAAAACGTGTGACTTGCATAATGTTCTCCTCAAATAAGTGCTGTAAGGTCCTCAAAAGGCACCTTTCACGGTCTGTGTTGCTGGCTTAGATGAGGGCTCAAAAGCGTAATTCAAGGCTCGATTTGTGCAAAAATGAGCCACTATATGTAGTGGATTAGAAATTTAACAAAAGTGCCATTTTTTTTCGCATATTTTTAATGTAGTTTTTCCGGTATCTTAAATAAGTAATTGATTGAGAAGGTAAAAAGACCACCAGGCGAATTGTGTAAAAACCTTGACAGAAGCCGCTATCGGGCATAATCTAGCTTGCATCCGGACACAACATCTTGTGTCCAATCAAAAAGGGAAAGAAGCCACAACTGGCTCTCGCCGTATCGATTTCGATAAACGGTGAGCGGGTAGCTATTCCCTCCGCACAATGCGGGTTAGAACATAATTTGGGGACTCCTAAGGGAGAACAGGGGAGCAATTAGACCGATGAAGTCAGCCGTTCAAATGGATGCGCATACGGTTTCCGACATAGAATTTCAATCTGTATCGCTCGACATATGGGATGCCAAATACCGCCTGACGGCGAGGGACGGGTCAAGTGTTGATCAGTCCATCGACGACACGTATCAGCGTGTCGCGAAAGCTCTCGCAGGCGTGGAAAAAGAGCCCGAGCGAGAGCGTTACTTCAACGACTTTTTGTGGGCGCTACGCAGTGGCGCCATTCCGGCCGGGCGTATTATTTCCAACGCCGGTGCCCATGAGCACAAACCCGCGACGTCGACCATCAACTGCACCGTGTCCGGTACGGTGTGTGACTCCATGGACAATATCCTCAACAAGGTTCATGAGGCCGGCCTGACGCTCAAAGCGGGCTGCGGTATTGGCTATGAATTCTCGACGCTGCGACCCAAGGGTGCGTATGTGACGGGCGCGGGCGCGTATACCTCAGGCCCACTGTCGTTCATGGATATCTACGACAAGATGTGTTTCACAGTGTCGTCAGCCGGCGGTCGTCGTGGCGCACAGATGGGTACCTTCGATGTGGGCCACCCGGACGTCATGGACTTCATTCGTGCCAAGCGTGAAGACGGGCGCTTGCGGCAATTCAATCTGTCGCTGCTGGTGACAGACGAGTTCATGCAGGCGGTGATCAACAAGGAAGACTGGCAGGTCGCGTTTCCGATCACACAAAAAGAACGGGATGAGGACGAGCTGGATGTCAGCGACAGCTCGCTGTTCATCTGGCGCGAGTGGCCCGAGGCGGCCGATTATGTCAGCAATGGCGATGGCCTGGTCGCGTGCAAGATTTACAAGACGATGCCTGCGCATCGCGTGTGGGACCTGATCATGACATCGACCTACGATTTTGCGGAGCCCGGCTTCGTGCTGATCGACAGGGTCAATGAAATGAATAACAACTGGTTTTGCGAAAATATCCGTGCAACCAATCCCTGTGGCGAGCAGCCACTACCGCCCTACGGTTCCTGCCTGCTGGGGTCGGTCAATCTCACGCGTTTTGTCATCGATCCGTTTTCGGAAAAGGCCCGCTTTGACTGGGACTTGTTCCGCAAGGTCGTCAAGGTTTTTACGCGCATGCTCGACAATGTAGTCGAGATCAATGGCTTGCCGTTGTTGAAGCAACGCGACGAAATCAAACGCAAACGACGCCATGGGATGGGTTTTCTGGGGCTGGGGTCGGCGATCACGATGTTGCGTATGCGCTATGACGACAGTAAGGCTGTCAGCTTTACCGAGGACATCTCGCGTGAACTGGCACTTGCGGGTTGGGAAGAGGCATTGGAGCTGGCCAGGGAAAAAGGGCCTGCGCCAATCATGAACGAGCAATTCGAGGTGACCGAAGACATGCTGCGCAAGCGGCCGGAAATGGTGACCGATGGATATCAGGTTGGGGACAAGCTTCCTGGGCGCCTGTTGCACGCACGGTACAGCCGTTACATGCAGCGCGTAGCCGAGGAGGCACCGGGGCTGGTCAGGGAACTGGCAGAGCTAGGCGCGCGTTTCACGCATCACAGCTCGATCGCACCGACCGGAACGATCTCTTTGTCGCTGGCCAATAATGCGTCGAATGGCATTGAGCCGAGCTTTGCACATCATTATTTTCGGAACGTAATTCGGCCGGGCAAGAAGACCAAGGAAAAGCTTGACGTGTATTCGTTTGAGTTGCTGGCCTATCGCTCACTCGTCAACAAGGATGCGATGCCCGACGTTGGTGAAGACAGCAATAGCTTGCCGGACTTCTTTGTGTCGGCAGACGAAATAACGCCGAAGGCACATGTCGATATTCAGGCAGCCGCCCAGAAGTGGATCGACTCATCGATTTCCAAGACGGCCAACGTGCCGACGGACTACCCCTATGAGGACTTCAAGGATATTTACACCTACGCCTACCAGCAAGGACTCAAGGGCTGCACGACATTCCGCTTTAACCCGGAAGCGTTCCAGGGCGTTCTCGTTAAGGAGAAGGACCTGAAGAGCACTGTGTATACGTTCACGCTCGACGATGACACGACGGTTGAGCTCAGGGGCGATGAGGAAATCGAATACGACGGCGAAATACACACTGCCGCGAACCTCTTTGACGCGCTCAAAGAGGGCTATTACGGAAAATTCTAGAATGATCAAGATAGAGAAAAAAATCGTTGGCTACAAAGTGGCCAGATTGGCGAAAGAAGAAACGGCCGAAAAACCCGAATTCAAGCGTGAAGGAGGCGGCGGTAATCGTGCGGAAGTCATTCGTATGCACGAGAAACTGGAGCGTCCGGAGATGCTCGTCGGTTCAACCTATAAAGTTAAAACGCCGGTGACCGATCACGCGATGTACGTCACAATCAATGACATCGTACTCAACGAAGGCACCGAGCATGAGAAGCGTCGCCCGTTCGAGATTTTTATCAATTCGAAGAATCTAGACCACTACCAGTGGATCGTGGCGTTGACACGCATTATTTCTGCAGTGTTCCGCAAGGGCGGTGATGTGGCGTTTCTGGTCGAAGAGTTGACGGCCGTGTTCGATCCGCGCGGCGGTTACTGGCAGCCGGGCGGCAAGTACATGCCGTCGATTATTGCCGAGTTGGGCTACGTCATAGAAAAGCACCTGGTGTCCATCGGCATGATGAGTGTGCCTGAGATGGATGAAGCGCAGAAGAAGTTGCTGGCCGCAAAACGCGCCGAATACGAAGAGGCGCAGAAGCAAATCGACGCATTCGCCAAAAGTGATTACCCGAAGGGCGCGCAGTTGTGCACGAAGTGCAATACGGCTGCGGTGATCAATATGGATGGTTGCATGACGTGTTTGTCCTGTGGCGATAGCAAGTGCGGGTGATGTAGGGCTGCTCCCGCAATCAATCGTGATAAGGTCCGCTCGTGACTTTATTGATACCTGATTTCTCCACAACACATGTCGTCGTTGCAGGCGACGTCATGCTTGATAAATACCTGTTCGGCATTACGAGTCGAATCTCGCCCGAGGCGCCGGTGCCGATTGTGCATGTACAGCAAACAGACGAGCGTCCAGGCGGTGCGGCAAACGTTGCCGTCAACCTGGCGGCACTCGGTGCCACGACACGATTGATCGGTGTCGTCGGCAAAGACAGTGCCGCGGATTCGCTGCAGAGCATCCTGGAGGAGCTCGGTATAGATTGCGATTTCCATCGTGCCGACGATCGTCCGACGATCACCAAGACACGCGTGCAAAGCCGTGGACAGCAATTGATTCGACTGGATCAGGAGAATGTCGCGGAGCTTGGCGATGACTCGATACTGGATACGCTGAAAGCGGCGATAGGCAATGCCGGCGCAGTCATTCTGTCGGACTATGGCAAAGGCGCGCTGACGGACGTTACAAGAATGATTGCAGCCTGCCGTGATGCAGGTGTGCCGACGCTGGTAGATCCCAAAGGAAGTGACTTCAGTAAGTATCGCGGGGCGTCACTTATCACACCCAATCAGTCTGAGTTTGAAGCGGTCGTGGGAGTCTGTAATAGCGACGAAGATCTCGTGTCGCATGGCAACACGCTGCTCACCGAGTTGGCATTGGACGCGCTGCTCATTACGCGCAGCGAAAAGGGCATGTTGCTGCTTGAGACGGGATTGGAACCGCTTTTTCTGTCTACGCAGGCGCGCGAGGTATTCGATGTCACGGGTGCGGGCGACACCGTGATAGCGACGCTCGCCGCCGTTATTGCGAGCGGTCAGGACCTGAGTTCGGCAGCAGCGCTCGCGAATATTGCGGCCGGACTCGTCGTACGCAAGATCGGTGTTGCGACGATAACGCCATCGGAGATACGGGTTGCGATGCATCAGCGTGGGCAGGGAGGACGCGGCCTCGTCAAAAAGGGTGAACTGCTTGCCATGGTCGAGGAGAGTCGCAGCCGGGATGAGCGCATTGTCATGACGAACGGCTGCTTCGATATCCTTCATGCCGGACATGTTGCCTATCTGGAGGAAGCCAAGAGCCTGGGTGATCGCTTGATTGTGGCCGTCAATGACGACGATTCCGTAACACGGCTTAAAGGCAAGGCCAGACCCGTCAATGCGTTGCAAGATCGTATGCTGGTCCTGGCGGGATTGGCTGCCGTCGACTGGGTCGTTGCGTTTTCTGACGATACGCCGGCCGATCTGATATCGGCAGTGCTGCCTGACGTACTCGTTAAAGGTGGCGATTACAAGCCGCAAGAAATCGTCGGGGCGAAGGACGTTCTCGCGAACGGCGGTGAGGTTCGCGTCCTGGCATTTCGCGACGGTCATTCAACAACGCGAATCATCAATCAGATGCACGCCGATCAATCGCAAGATTGACCCGGGCAGGTCGCCGTGCGCTTCCTCTACAACTTACTAACCTACGTCTTGTTGCTGCCGTATGCGGCTTACTGGGTCGTGCGGGCGATCATCAACAGCGATTACCGGCACAAGCTTGGTCAGCGATTCGGCATGTCCTATCCGCAGCTCGAACGCAGTATCTGGATCCACGCAGTATCGGTTGGTGAAGTGGTTGCAGCCGCGCCATTGGTGCGAGCCTTGCGACGGCTGTACCCGGACGTGCCGTTGCTCGTAACGACTGTTACGCCGACCGGCGCAGCACGCGTCGCAGCCATTTTTGGCGATGATGTGCATCACGCGTACATACCGTTCGAGATGCCGGTCGCGATAAACGCCTTTTTTGCGTCGGTGAATCCGCTGATCACGCTCATCATGGAAACCGAGATTTGGCCAAACCTGTATCAAGGTTGCGGCGTGCGCAAGATCCCGCTGGTACTCGTGAGCGCGCGAATATCACCCAAGTCTGTCGATAGTTATCGTAAGTTGCTGCCGTTGTTCAAAGAGACCCTGTCACACGGCATTGTCATAGCGGCGCAGAGCAAGGCCGATGCGGATCGCTTTATATCGCTCGGCGCGAGTCAGGAACGCACGCGTATCACAGGTAATATCAAATTCGATATTGAGCTTCCCGAGGATATTGTGGTGCTCGGTGGTGAACTGCGACGAAACCTGTTCCCAAATCGACCTGTCTGGATTGCTGCCAGCACGCATGACAAGGAGGAGGGGATGATTCTTGACGCGCACCAGCGCCTTTTGCTGCAGCATCAGAATCTCTTGCTGATTCTTGTCCCGCGGCATCCGCAGCGTTTTTCAGTCGTTCGCGAGCTACTCGAGAAACGGGGGATGCCGACGGTTCTGCGAACGGAGCAAAAACCCTGTGATCCCGATACCCTGGTATTTCTGGGCGACACGATGGGTGAGGTCACGGTGTTCTATGCTGCGAGCGATATTGCCTTTGTCGGTGGCAGCCTGGTACCCATCGGCGGTCACAATATGCTGGAGCCGGCTGCCTTGGGCATACCGATTATCACAGGACCGCATGTCTTTAACGCTCAGGAAATTGCCGACAGTTTTATCGACAATGCAGCCTGTCGCATGGTCGAGAATCCGGACGAACTTGTTGCGACCGTAGATGGCCTGTTATCCAACCTGGACGACGCGCGCGAACTGGGTAGCAGAGGATTGAATATCCTCACCAATAATCGAGGCGCCCTGAAGCGCCTGCTCGAGGTGATTGAACCCTTAATCGCGGCGGAAACAGGCTAGGAAATTCTATTTGCCTGCTGCCGCTTCCTCTGCAAACAGTGTCTCAGGCGATTTGCGTTCGACCAGAAACAGCTCCAGCGCTTCGAGATCCTGCACTTGAAGATTGCCCGCCGCCTGCCGCAGGCGCATGGCATTCAGGAGGTAGTCGTAGCGACTCTGGTAGAAGCGTGTAATTGACTGATAGAGCAGAAACTGCGCATCAAGGACGTCGACAATGGTTCGTGTGCCGACATCGAATCCAGCTTGCGTTGCTTCCAGTGCAGTCTCATTGGATTCAACGGCTTTCGCCAGCGCCTGCACGCGGCTGATCTCGGCCAGGACACCCAGATAGGAATCGCGTGTCTGGCGCTCCGTTGCACGGCTGACGCGCTGCAGATTCTCGCGGCTTGCACGATGCAGATAGACAGCCTCACGAACGCGCGACGATACGCCGCCACCCGCAAACAAGGGAATACTGAACTGGATGCCGATGCTGTCGTTCTTACCGTCACTGTCGGCGTTCAGAGCCGGCCCGCCACCGATGGCGCGAGTGGACCTGGTGTCCGACTCGCCCGCGTTGGCGACCAGGTCGATCGTCGGGTAGTGGCCGTTCTTGCGAAACGATATCTCGTCTCGCGCAATTTGCTCGTCAATTCGACTCGACACGAGTGCGAGATTCTGGCTCAGCGCCAGGTCGATCCACTCGGATTCGCTGGCCGGCACGGGCGCCTGCAACGGCATGTCTTCTGCGGGAGCCGATAATTCGTCGACATACTCGCCGGTTATTTCGCGCATGAACTCGCGCGCAGTTGCGAGACGACGTTTGGCACCGATTTCATCTGCGACGACTGAGTCGTGTGCCGCCTGCGATTCCTTCACATCGGTAATCGCGATGAGGCCGACGTCAAAACGTTGTTTGGCCCGCTCGAGCTGGCGCGCAATCGCCTTGCGGTTCGCGTGAATGGCCGTTAGCTGATCTTCTGCGGCAAGAACGTCAAAGTACGTCTGTGTCACTCGTACGATCAAATCCTGTTGTGCCGCCTCACGATCGGCCTCGGCCTTCGCAACGATCTTGTCGGCACGGCGCAGCCCGACGATCTGGTCCCAGCGGAACAGGGTCTGGCGCAACGTGAACTGCCAGCGTGTTGTCTCGGAATCCGATTTCGTGGTGAAGGCCCCAAAGTTTCCAGAAGCGTCCTGCCCCACGCTGGTACCGGAAGAGTTGGTCGTGGTGAAATCCCCCTCGAAGGATATCTGCGGCAAATACAAGCCACGAGCTTGTGGTCTCGCTTCCAGCGAGGCGAGGCGGCGAGCCTCGGCTTCGTGAATAAGCGGATCACTTTGTAGCGCTTGTTGGTAAATTTCGAGCAAAGATGTAGCGTTCGCCGTGCCTGGCAGAATGATAGCCGCCACTATGAGAGCCAGCGCTTTGATTGATATCACTTTATTCATGTTTTCATTTTCCGCAATTAGACAGTCCAAAGGACGCTCTTTCAAGGTGTTATGGTCTACTATATCACTAAACCAGTTAGAACGAGGACAGCACGCCTGATAGTTGATACAACGGCATCGAAGTATCGACCCATGGATCTCCGCGGTCCACCGGAATTACCGTCGCATTGCTTAGATGCAACAAACACCCAGGTAGTTTCGCCTCCGGCGTTCTTTTATGCCCTCTAGAAGCAGAATTCCGTTGCCAGCGAGCTATTGATGAGCGGCGTCAATTGCGTCTCAAACAGGCATTCGCTTTGCCAGTCGTTTTCGCCGGTCTTGCGCACGATACGCGCCTCCATCGCCGGCGGGTCACCTATAATGACGAACAACAATCCGCCGACCGTTAGCGCGTCGACGAATCGTGGATCGAATGACTGTATGGAACCGCTAACGACGATGACATCAAATTGTCTGTCCGGCAGCTCTTTCGTCGCGTCCATCGACAACAGTTCGACGTTGTCCACCCCCGCATCGGCTAGATTTTCAGCCGCTCGTTTTCTGAGTTCGTCGTGAATCTCGAGACTGGTTACGTGCTGCGCAAGACGACTCAGACAGGCAGTCAGGTAGCCGACGCCGGAACCGATCTCAAGAACATTTTCGTTACCGCCAAGCTCCAGCGCCTGCAAAATGCGGCCCTCGAGCATCGGCGTCAGCATCGATTGTCCGTGGCCGATCGGAATTTGCGTATCTGCGAAAGCAAGCGCCTCGTAGCCAAAGGGTACAAACTGCTCACGTGGCATGGTCGACAGAACATTCAGCACCTCCGGGTTGCTTACGTTCCAGGTGCGAACCTGCTGATCGATCATCATTTGCCGGGCGAAATCGGTATTCATCTCTATAACCTGTATCTTATTGAAAATTTTACATAAAATGACTAATTATCCCGCATCGGCCAGCGCGCGCAGGCAGCTTTTCGGAGAACGCCTGCCGAATTATGGTGAATCGAGCGAGCCGGTCATCATAGCTGGGATATGCTTGTACAAACCCGCAAGTCGGGCATTGTTCTTACCTCAAGTCTCCACTTTTGGAGATCGATATCGGGCGGCCAATAATAACAAATGAATTTTGTACGGCATCAATTTTGGAACCGATAAATGTCGTCCGCTAACATTATCATTGCTGCGTTAAGCGTTCTGTTGCTGCTGGTCCTGGTTGTTGCGGCGGTACAATATCGCAAACGACAAGCACTCGCGCTGCGTTTTCAGGAATTCAATGAGCATTTGCACGAAGTGTCCGCGGATGCATCCATCGGCCGTCGCATGGCGCCACAGGGGGACCCTGATGCAGCGGTGCTTGCGGAAACCATAAACCGCTTGTTCGATGCACTCGGCGAACGTGACGAAAAGATCCAGGGACGCGATCGATTGTTCAGGGATTTCTCCCGTACCTTGCCCGAGATCGTCATCATCCACGATGAAAAAATCCTGCTCGCCAATGAATCTGCGGCCGGACTCGTCGGGCTTGAGCCTGCACAACTGGTAGGGCGAGATATTGCCGATCTTGTGAAACCGGCCTATCGGGCATTGTTTCGCAAGCACGTTGCCAAGCGACTGGCGGGCGAAAACGTGCCGCGCCGCCTCGAGATCCAGTTGATTAATGGCAATGAAGCCGGCCTTTGGGTCGAAGCACAGAGTTCCAATATCGAATTCCACGGCACGCAGGCGATCTTGACCATTGCCCGCGACGACGCATTGAAAAGCCTCATCGGCCAACTTATGAAACAGGAGTTGCTGAATGCCGATGTCATCATCGACTATGAGCACCCTACCTCTGTGCAGCTCGATGTCCCACCTCTCGACAATGATCCACGCCGCCACCAGGCAGACCTTTAATCCGCCACATCCCACCCTCATTCTCTCACGGGCATCGTCGTCAAGGGGTTGCGGGAGGCTCATAGCTGCAGTACTCTTTGTGGAAGCTGTAACCTGTGGAAAGATAGCACGTCAATGCGCTTCAGTAGCTAGAAGG
>JADFLJ010000196.1 GCA_022564475.1 Pseudomonadota bacterium | reverse complement strand
CGAACCGACGTTTTCCTTGAAGTGCTTGCGGCACATCGAAACATAGCGATCGTTGCCGCCTATCTCGACTTGTGAACCTTCCCGAACAGGCGTGCCGTGTTCGTCCATGCGCACAACCATCGTCGCTTTGCTGCCACAGTGACAGATCGCCTTCAGTTCTTTGAGATTGTCTGACCAGGCGAGGAGATATTTACTCCCTTCAAACGGTTCACCCTGAAAATCGGTACGCAAGCCGTACGCGAGGACCGGAATATTGAGCCTGTCGGATACCTCGCCGAGTTGAAAAACCTGTTGTTTCGTCAGGAACTGCGCCTCGTCGATTAGAACGCAATGCAACGGACCATCCTCCAAATTCGCGCTAACGACGCCGTACAAATCTTCTTCGGGCGTAAAGATACTGGCATCTGTTTCCAGCCCAATGCGCGATGTGACCTTGCCACTGCCATATCGATCATCGAGCGCCGGTGCCATGACCAGCGTATTCATGCCGCGTTCGCGATAGTTGTAACTGGACTGGAGTAACGCGGTCGACTTGCCCGCATTCATCGATGAGTAATAGAAATACAGTTTTGCCATGACGCTATTCTGGCACCCCGGCGTCAGAGTTTCATCATTCGTATTCTATCTGCTGTGAAATTGCAGAACTTTGGCCAGCGCAACGCGAAGTTTGCTCGACCGGCTTTGTCGGCAGCTGTGACACACGTTGTTTGGCTTGTGGTGCTTCGAGATGACCTGGGGGATCGGCGTAACCTTTCCGGAGCGCAGGCAATGGCTGCAGATCACAAGATTACTGAGCTTGTTGAGCAAGCGATAATCAACATTGTCGTGAGTGAGAGTAGCCATCGGTGGGCTCCCATGCGGGCTTGGCTACTGTTGTGGCATCGCCAGCGGCAAAGCGCCAGCAATTCGCAGGCCTGACATCGGAACTGTTAACCAGTCGAGGTTTTGCGTGTGAAGTGCGTCTGTTTACCTCACTCGTGCAACGCGCACACTGCGGTCCTTGCTCGGTATGTACATCTGGTAGCCGAATGTGCCTTTTGATATTTCGATATCAAAATCACAATTCTTGAAGCCCAGCTGGCGGTAGTTGCTCTGCTTCCACACCTGACCATTTTCCATAGTGAAGAAGTACTGTCCGGACTTAATACTTTCCTTGCAACTTGTGACGTGGCTTGCGTACCTCGGCTGCTCGTCAGGGTCCTTCGGCTCCAGTCGCTCCTTGCCAATGTCGTCGGTCAACGGCGATATCGTGGCTGCCACGACCACTGCTGCAGTTGCCGCGGCGGGTGCATTTGTCGCCTCTGACTCCGGCACATCTCCCATCATGGCTGCAAGCGCGTCATAACACGTCAGGCGTGCGCCATCATCCGTGATCGACGCACAGCTGTTGATTGCTTTGCCCAAATCCTGCGACCGGGCGGGTGCTGCGACAAGACACGCGCTAAGCGCCGTAGCCAAGACCCATATTCGATAATTCGACATTTTGATTTCCTCGTCCAATCTATGCATTGGCTCACTTGCCTGGTCCCTATAATCCGAGATTAAGATCTGTTTGCCAAGCGTTCTGTTGCTACCCGCCCGAAGATCGAACCATACTTTTTCCGGGGCAGATGGAAATCCGCGGCTCGTTAAGCAACACGATTTACGCCCGTGCCGTAGATGGTCGCCCTGCTGCGTCAACATTTCAGATGCAGTTATCCAGCCGTGCGACAAATCGAGCAGAAATTCGTCGTCTTGGTCGCCACTGGGGCCAGGTGCTTCGCGAAGCGCTGGAAAAGCTACTGACGGACGGAATTCAGCAGTAGCCCTAGCGACAGGCCGATGGCAGGTATTTATTCGGGATGGTACCGCCGCTCTCACAGACCCAACTGGTACTGCCTGCGTTGTCCTGCGCAATGACGGAAACAGTCCAACCGCTGATCTCCGCATTGGCCTTGTTGCCATACATAATGGGTATATTCGGACCGTTTACGGATATAGAAGTAACGTAACTGCCCGCATAATTGGTGGGGGTCTGCAATGCTGCTTCTGCATTGTTTGCCGGATAAACGCCGCTATCTTTGTGGAACTCGACGACAGCCTGCTTGACCGGACCAACTATGTTCAGGCCTTCCGCAATTTGCGCGCGGATCAGATACGTCTGATACGCCGGCATCGCGAGCATCGCTATGATGCCAATGATCGCAACGACGATCATGAGTTCTATTAAAGTGAAGCCCTTCTGAACTGTCTTCATGTCGCACCTCGTCTCTACGAAATGGCGATGGGTGACCGAACTACTACAGAATAATCTCCGAGGCGCTGGACAGTTGCTGCCAGCGCTGCGCGATAGTACCAGTAAATCCGATCGACATCGGAACAAGCCCTGCGCCTATGCCAGCTGCCGACATGTGTTCGTCACACATCTCACTCGAGGTACTGCTATCCGGACACGACATCAGCGTGTCGAAGTAATAAACAAATTGGAGGTTGGTGCCCGAAGCCGGACTCGAACCGGCACGACCTTTCGATCAACGGATTTTAAGTCCGTAGCGTCTACCAATTCCGCCACCCGGGCTGATCTCGGCCGCCACAGTGTAGCAGCAACAATATGGAGGCTAGGGTCGGAATCGAACCGGCGTACACGGAGTTGCAGTCCGCTGCATAACCACTCTGCCACCTAGCCGCGCAGGCGTCGCAGTATACCGTCCTCTCTTCGCCGGTCAATTTCAAAAGCGAAAAATTGCGACATGCTCCCGAACAGATTGCATAATGCCGCATGCTTCCTGTTTTCCGTCGTTGTGGATTATTCGCCGGGCTGTCCATCGCCCTGATCGTCGGCTGCGCCGACCCTGCCCTGCCGCCCGCACTTGGCAGCGCGGTGCATCTGCCCCTGGCCGCCGGGCACGCCAGCGAAGGACCCAGATTGTCCGTGGGCCAGGACGGACAGATTGCGTTGAGCTGGATGGAGCGCGAGGAGCACGGCGGCACGCTGCGCTTCACAACGCTAGATGATTGCACGTGGCAAACGCCCCACGACGTCATCACGGATCCAAACATGTTCGTCAACTGGGCCGATATTCCATCGGTCGTGCCTCTCCAGGATGGAAACTGGCTGGCGCACTGGATGAGCAAGAGCGCCGATTTGACGTACGCGTACGACGTTAAGGTCAGCCATTCGACGGATGACGGGGCCAGCTGGTCCGTGCCAACGTCACCGCATGACGATGGCACACCCACTGAGCACGGCTTCGTGTCCATCTCGCAAGACGGCGATACGACCCACCTGATCTGGCTCGATGGCCGAAAGATGGCCGGTGAAACAACAGACAGCCCAATCGATACCGGCATGACCTTGCGCGGCGCGACGATCGATATCAATGGCCAGGTTAGTGACGAACAACTTATCGACAGTTTCGTGTGTGATTGCTGCCGCACCGATGTTGCGATCGCATCCTCCGGTCGCGTCGCGGTTTATCGCGATCGCACCGCGGGAGAGATTCGCGACATTTACATCACACGCCACACAGAGGGCGAGTGGCAAAAAGGCGTCCGGCTTTCCAATGACGATTGGGAAATCGCGGGATGCCCGGTCAACGGACCGGCGATCGTCGCGAATGGCGATCTCGTAGCCGTTGCATGGTTTACGGCAGCTAATAATCAGCCTGTCGTGCAGGCTAAAATATCTATGGATGCCGGAGCGACATTTGCTGAGCTGGTTGTCATCTCAAGACACAACGTTGTTGGTCAGGTGGATATTGAAATCCTGAACGACAATACGATCGGCGTGAGCTGGGTCGAGAAAATGAGCAGCGGTCGAGGCTATGAAAGCGAGATTAAATTGGTGCCCATCGCCCTCGACGGAACATTGGGAGCTGCGCGTGTTGTTGGCAGGACCTCCTACCGTCGCGCCGTCCCGCAGATGGTACGGCTTGACGATGATCTGATTTTCGTTTGGACAGATTTGTCTGATGACCTTACCGAGCTCGTAAGCGTTCGTGTGCAAAGCAACGCGAGTGACGACTAAGCCAGTTATCTACGGTACCCAGGCGTAGCCTATTTTCATAAACCAGGTTCGGTCCGTCGTCGTCAGGCGACTTAGATCATCATCCTCGATCAGCGCATCTGAATAACCGAGGAAAAATACGGTTTGCGGGTTCAGCTTGTAGGAATACAGCAGTTGCCTGCCGACGTCACGTGTGCGCGCATCAACGGGATCGATGTATTCATCCTGATTGCGTTTGACGTCCTGCAA
>JADFLJ010000033.1 GCA_022564475.1 Pseudomonadota bacterium | reverse complement strand
TCAAATCCGTTCATGACGGAAAGAATAACAATCAGTGCCGCAACAACCAGTGCGATACCCAGCAGCGAGATCAATGTAATGAACGAGACAAAGCGGGTACGCCGTTTTGCCCGCAGATAGCGCAGCCCGATAAACAGTTCATGTGCTTGGATCATCGGCAGGCATTAGAACACATGTGTGCCCCGAAATTGACCCTGCAGAACTGTGACAGGGCTCACGCGCGAGGGCATCCGGACAGTGTAAAAACCTTCTAAATCAACTGTTTTTCGGCCCGATGCACAGTGATATAGTCGTCGGAACTCAATCGGAGAGAGAACCATGGCCAAACTGCGGACACTTACGCTGGTTGCACTGATCTGCGGAATTTTCGGCGTCGCCGGAGCCCAGAACCTCGATATGCGGGGCACCGCTCCTGCCAGTGACGATGGTCGCCCGACTCGCGGCATGACGCAGGATCGGGTTGCATCCGAATACGGCGCACCCGCTTCCAGGCATGCGGCCGTTGGTGACCCGCCTATATCAAGCTGGGAATACACGAATATGGTGGTCTTTTTCGAATACGACCGCGTTATTCACGCCGTGATGAAACGCTAAACCGAATAGCCGATCTGATCGACGATCAAAAACCGTCCGGGCAGGCGTCTGCCCGGACGTTTTTGTTTGTCGGACTGACATATAATCGCGGGCCATTTGCCAAACTCCAGAATCCAAGCGACCCGATCCGTGCCCGCCCGCTCTGTCCTGATCCCATCCAAATCATCGCTGCCCGCCCCCGGCCAGAACCTGGGTTGGGGCCGTCTCATCGGTGCCAGCACGGCGCTCGCGATTGCTGAACTCGCGGGCACCAGTGCGCGACCCGTGCTGGTCCTCGCGGAGGATGCCCGACACGCAGATCAGCTGGAAGCCGAAATCGGATTTTTTGCCGACGACTCATTCGACATTCTGCATTTCGTGGAATGGGAGACGCTGCCCTGGGACAGTTTCTCGCCGCACCAGGACATTATTTCGCAACGCCTGAGCGTGCTCTCGAAAATGCCCGATTTTTCGAGTGGTATTGTCATCGCGTCGGCGCAGGCGTTGCTGCAACGATTGCCCCCTCTTGACTATGTCGCGGCACGCTCAATGTCGCTGGCAAGCGGCCAGCAGCTGCATCGTGATTCCTTTATCGAATCACTGATCGCCGCGGGCTATTACCGGGTTTCCCAGGTGTCTGAACACGGCGAAGTCGCCGTTCGCGGGTCGCTGATCGATGTTTTCCCGATGGGCTCCAGCAAGCCGATTCGAATGGACTTCTTCGATGATGAAATTGAATCCCTGCGGCTCTTCTCAGCGGACACTCAATTATCGGACGAGGTGATTGACTCGGTCAATCTTTTGCCGGCGCGCGAAATCCCCCTCGACGCGCAGGACGTTAAGGACTTTAGAGAGCGTTATCGTGAACGATTCGAAGGTCAGCCAGGGCGATCCCGTGTGTACAGAGACGTGTCTGACGGCATCGCTCACGGTGGCATCGAATACTACTTGCCGCTTTTCTTCGAGCACACGACCAGCCTGTTTGACTATTTGCCGGAGGATTGCATCACCGTCTATCCGGATGGCTTCACGTCGATCATCGAGACGGCCTGGCAGGAAGTCCTCGAACGCTACGAGCTGTGTCGTCTGGATCCCGAGCGACCCGTGCTTGCACCGACGGAAACCTTCCATGACCCCGAACATGTGCAGGAACAGCTCGGTGATCGCGCACGCATACGCTACTCGGCACAGTCGCTGGCCGAGAATAAACGCAATATGAACCTCGCCACACGACTGTCGCCGGCATTGAAGATTGAAGCGAGATACGAAGATCCCGCGAACGCATTGATGGCCTTCGTGCGCAAATTCGAGGGCAGGATACTCTTCACGACAGACTCGGCAGGTCGACGGGAACAGGTTTTTGACTTGTTGGCCGGACGTGACCTCGACCTGGCACGCGTCGATCACTGGGCTGAGTTTCTTGCACAGCAACAACGCATCGGTGTCGCGATCGCGCCGCTTGAAAACGGCATGCTGCTGCCGGACGACGGCATCGCAATAATCGCTGAGCAACAGCTCTTCGGCGAACGCGCACGGCAAAAACGCAAGCGTCGTCGGTCGGAACGCGACCCCGAATCGATTATCCGGCAACTGGACGACCTGCAGCCGGGATCGCCTGTCGTACATGCCAAATACGGCGTCGGCCGTTACCTGGGACTGACAACCCTCGAAACGGGCGGCATCAAGGGCGAATTCCTGCAGCTCGAATACGCCGGCAACGACAAACTGTATGTGCCGGTGCATGCGCTCGATTTGATCACTCGGTACACAGGCGCTGCGCCCGAAAAAGCACCCCTGCATCGCCTGGGCAGTGAGCAATGGGCGCGCGCGAAGCAACGCGCCGCAAAACGAGCGCGCGATGTCGCCGCGGAGCTACTGGATGTGCACGCCCGCCGCGCTGCCCGGCCCGGCTATCGATTCCGCTGGTCCGAAGCGGACTACCGCGCCTTTGAAAGTGGCTTTGCGTTCGAGCCAACCGAGGATCAAAGCAGTACGATTGACGATGTACTCGCAGACCTGAGTTCAGACCAGCCCATGGATCGTATCGTCTGCGGCGATGTGGGCTTCGGCAAGACAGAAGTTGCCATGCGCGCGACTTTCGCCGCGGTGCACGGCGGCAAGCAGGTTGCCATACTCGTACCGACCACGCTGCTGGCGCAACAACACGGCGAAAACTTCAGGGATCGATTTGCCGACTGGCCCGTGCGCATCGAAGTCCTGTCGCGATTCCAGTCGGCGAAACAGGTGCGCGAGATCGTCGCGGGCATGCAGTCCGGCAACGTGGATGTCGTCATCGGCACACACCGCTTGTTGAGCCACACGCGAGACTTCAAGGATCTCGGGCTCGTCATCGTGGACGAAGAACACCGTTTTGGTGTGCGCCACAAGGAAGCGATCAAATCGCTGCGCAGCAACATCGATATTCTGACGCTCACCGCGACACCCATTCCGCGCACGCTGAATATGGCATTGGGCGGGCTGCGTGAAATGTCATTGATCACAACGCCGCCTGCGGAACGCCTGGCGATCAAGACCTTCGTCAGCGAATGGAACGACGTGCTCGTACGAGAGGCCTGTTTGCGTGAAATCAAACGCGGCGGACAAGTGTTTTTCATTCACAACCGTGTACAGGACATTGGCCGCATGGCGGAACAGCTTCAGGACCTGGTGCCTGAAGCGTCGATTCGCATCGGCCATGGACAAATGCCGGAGCGCGAACTTGAACAGGTCATGTTCGACTTCTATCACCGCCGATTCAATCTGCTGCTGTGTACAACGATCGTCGAAAGCGGCATCGATGTTCCTACGGCGAATACGATTATCATTAATCGGGCGGATCGCTTCGGTCTTGCACAACTGCATCAACTCCGCGGTCGCGTCGGACGCTCACACCATCGCGCGTATGCGTATCTGATCGCACCGCCCAAAGCGACGATGACAGCCGACGCGATCAAGCGACTGGAAGCCATCGATTCCCTCGACCAACTTGGTGCAGGATTTACGCTCGCGACGCACGATCTTGAAATCCGCGGCGCCGGTGAGTTACTCGGCGACGAACAAAGTGGCCAAATTCAGGAAATCGGCTTCTCGCTGTACATGGACATGTTGTCCCGAGCAGTGGAATCCCTGCGCGCCGGAAAGGAGCCCGACCTGGACACACCGCTCAACGCGGGTGCGGAAATAAATGTGCATGTTCCCGCCCTGCTCCCGGATGACTATGTTCCGGATGTGCATTTGCGATTGATTCTTTACAAGCGCATCTCGGCGACAAAATCGGCAGCGGAACTGCGGGAACTGCAGGTCGAATTGATCGACCGCTTCGGCCTGTTGCCGGCACCTGCCAAAAACCTCATGCGAATCGCCGGAATCAAGCAACAGGCGTTTGCCCTCGGCATCGAGAAAATCGATGCTGCCGAGGCCGGTGGCTACCTGGTCTTTGCCGCCGAAAGCCGCATTGACGCTGTCGCGCTCGTCCAATTAGTGCAAAATGACAGTCAGACCTACCGTTTGCAGGGCTCACACCGGCTTCGCTTCAGGCAAGACCTCTCGATTCTCGAACAGCGATTCGAAGCCATCGAGACATTGCTTGAACGGCTTCGGCTAGCCCCATCCTGAGACCACTATGCAACGACCAATAAGTTTACTGACAGCCTTACTGCTTTGCGCCACCGCGGGCGCGCAGGACGTTCCGTCGGACCTCGAACTGCTCGAAGAAGTCGAACCTGAACTTCGTCGTTACACGGTCGAGGTCATCGTTTTCGCCTACGCCGAAAACCTGTCGGTTGGAACCGAGCTGTTCCTGCCCGACGTCATCGAAGCTGAGTACGAGCTCCTGGATATTGCTGACGACGGCGCCATTGTGACCTTCCCGGACATGGCAGACGAAGTAGCGGAAGCCGTGCTGGAAGCAGCAGCCGAAGAGGCAGAAACCCGCTTCGAGATGGTCCTGCTGATGCAAGACGAACTCACAATGACCGATACACTCGATCGTCTGGATCGCCTCGATGCCTACGAACCGCTGCTGCACATTGGCTGGACCCAGACCGCGCTGCCCCGGGATGAAACACCCAGTCTGGACCTGCGTGAATTCGGCCGCCCACCCGAGGGCCTGACGGGCGATTTCACCTTATACCTGAGTCGCTACCTGCACCTGGTCGTCAACCTGGCGCTGGACGCGCCTGAGACTGAAGATGCTGTCCTGCAATTCGGCGAGGAGCCAATGCAGGGCGAGCCTTACGAGAGCGATGGCTATGAATATTATGGCCGCGTCCTCAAGCCAGAACCCGTGTACGAGCCGCTGCGTTTTAAGATCAACGAGAACAGGCTGTTCAAGAGCGGCGAAATTCGTTATTACGACCACCCCAAATTTGGTGTCGTCGCCAAGATCCTGCGGTTTGAAGTAGAAGTAGAAGAAGATATTTCCGACGATACGGAATTCCTGTCACCCGCCGTCGCCAGCGAGTAAGCCCTGCAGAAATTCTTCAGCCGAATCCGGCTTGACGCCGGCTGTTGCGGCCGACACCCGATGTGAGACCGTGACAAAGCGCCCGCCCGCCGATCGTGGGTGGTACAAGCCGAGCTCCCGTACAGCCGTGGATATTCTTGCCGCAAATTCCCGTACGCCCTCGTCATCCGACGCGTGCGACAGGACGATTAGCTGCGCGCCCTTATCAAGACGGGCGGTGACATCGCTGGCCCGACGAAGACAACGCCGAATAGCCTGGCCGACACGACGCAAGCAGGAGTCCGATGCATGTTTGCCGAATACATCAACATAGTCATCGAATTCGTCCAACGTGAACAACACGAGCGCGAGCGTGCTGTTTTCTCGCGACGCGACGGCCCAGTCGTGTTCCAGGACATCCCGAAACGCATGCTCGTTTAAAAGGCCTGTCACGGGATCCTCACGTGTCAGGTCACGAATCCTGCGCTTTGCCGTCAGGAGCGCATGGTGAGAATCAGAGTCCGCCGCGATGGCACTGCCCGCACCGTCCCGCCAAAACACCCCACAAAAACTAGCCGTGTCCTCCGTCGGCAGACGCAACGGCTTTAGCCCCAACAGGTATTCGCGGCTGCCGACTTCCACGGCAAAACTGGATTCCTGTTGAGAGCGCATCGAGTTGCTGACCTCGAGTGCCATCTCGCGCCCGACCAGTGCTTCGATCACGTCCGCAAACGGCTGCTGCAACCTGTCATGGCCACTTATAGCGTCAAAGGCCGGGTTCGTGAGTACCACGGGCCAGTCTGTGTGGTCGACACGCACAATCATCAGCGGCTCGACCGATGCCGCGATGACCTGTTCGAGTATTTTTCGATTGATCGCTTTCATATCCTGCTTATGCGTCCAGCTTGAGTTCCGGTGGCTCCGTCCAGTGCTGCAATTCCGCCGTCGCGGCCCGCCACTCATCACTCGCCAGCAAACTTTCGCGTAATGCATGGCCTGTACCGTGCAAGCGCGCGAGCCGCACTAGCGACAGCGGGTTTGAATAGTCGCGCAACGATGCCACGGTCTTGCGCGCTGCGGGGCTATCGTTGCAAATCAGCACCATGTCACAACCGGCATCCAGAGCACGTCGCGCACGAACCACCATTGAACCGTATTCGGTCGTTGCTTTCATACTAAGGTCGTCACAAAAAATTGCACCATCGAAGCCCAGCCGTGAACGCAGCTCCTGTTGCATCCAGTACGCAGAAAAACTTGCCGGCATATCATCGATCGCCTGGTACACCACATGCGACGTCATGACACCGGCGATCAGGTCATTGCGGATCAGCTTGTCGTAAGGACGCATGTCGTCGAGCAAATCGCCGTATTCGCGACGATCCACGGGCAACTTCAAGTGTGAGTCGGCAACGACTGCCCCGTGGCCCGGGAAGTGTTTTGCAATCGCCACCATGCCGGCGCTGCGAAGTCCGCGTGAGAAGGCGGCCGCCAGATCCCCAACCGCCTCCGGCTTGGGATGAAAGGCCCGATCGCCAATAATTTCGGACACGCCCCAATCGAGATCGACGCAGGGTGCGAAACAAAGATCGACACCCACCGCCCGCAACTCGGAGCCAATGAGCCAACCCGCTTGTCGCGCCAGGTGTTCACCCGCAGCTGCGTCGCGGTTGAACTCACGGCCGATACAACGCATGGGCGGAATTGCCGAAAAACCCTCACGGAAGCGCTGCACGCGACCGCCTTCGTGATCGACGGCAATGATTAATGGCGGGCTGCGCAGCGCCCGGATCTCGGCCACCAGATCGTTAATTTGCTCCGGCGAGTCGTAATTGCGGCTAAACAGGATGAGGCCGCCGACAGCCGGCTGGCGCAGCAGATCGCGATCAGCCGGCGTCAGGCTGAGACCGTCGATATCCAGCATTATCGGTCCGAGGGACATTTTCAGAAGATAGGTAATCCTTTAAGAAAACTCAATAACTATCTGATTTTATT
This sequence comes from Pseudomonadota bacterium, assembly GCA_022564475.1. Lineage (GTDB taxonomy): Bacteria > Pseudomonadota > Gammaproteobacteria > Steroidobacterales > Woeseiaceae > UBA1847. The sequence continues at coordinate 12,209 of JADFLJ010000033.1, read as the reverse complement.
TGCTAAAGACTGCGATAGACTCGGCATGTGCCGTGTGCGGAAACATGTCGATAACGCCGGCCGCCTGCAACGTGTAACCCAGCTCATGCACGAGCGTGGCGGCATCTCTGGCCAGCGTCCCGGGGTGACAGGAGACGTACACGATACGCTGCGGATCGATCGCGCGCATGTGTGCGACGACCTCGGCCGCGCCGCTGCGCGCCGGATCCAGCAATACACGATCCCACTGCTCCTTAATCCAGGCCTGGCTGCCATCTGTTTTTGACAGGTCGGCACAGCGAAAACTCACATTCTCCAGGCCGTTGCGTTGCGCATTCGCGCCGGCACGTTCAACCAGCGTTGCTGCGCCTTCCATACCCACGACTTCACCGGCCTTGCGACCCAATGGCAATGAGAAGTTGCCAATGCCGCAATAGAGGTCGAGCACCCGATCGTCCGGCCCGGGGTCAAGGTATTCGATCGCTGCGCTGACCATACGTCGATTGATCTCCGGGTTTACTTGCACGAAGTCGATCGGCTCGAACGCAATTTCAATATCAAACTCGGGCAAGGCATACGTCAATGACCCCGGGTCTTGCTCGGGCCATGCCAGCTGCAGAGAATCGAGACCGCCAGGCTGAAGCCAGATGCGCAGGTCGTGCTCCGCGCCAAATTTTCGCAGCAAACTCAGATCATCGTCGGTCGGCGGGTCCAATACGCGGAAAACCAGGGCAACGCCGTTCTCGCCGACGGCAACTTCGATCTGCGGCAGTCGCGCGCGAATGGAGAGGTGTTCGATGAGCCTGCTGAGCGGCTCGATCAGATCATCGACAGGCTTGGCGATCACCTCGCAACGCCGCATATCGGTGATATAGGGTGCGTGCCGCTCGCGAAACCCCACGAGGACCCTGCCCTTGCCGGCCACATCCTTGACCCCGAGTCGGGCACGGCGACGATAGTGCCAGTCCGGGCCGATGATCGGCTGCAGCCACTCTCGCGGCTCAAGCTTGGCATTGCGCTGCAAATTGTCTCGCAAGCTGCCGAGTTTTATCTCGCGCTGTTCTTCGATGCTGACGTGCTGCAGCACACAGCCGCCGCAGCGGCCGTAGGCCTCGCAGCGCGCATTCACACGATCCGGTGAGGCCTTGAGAATCTCAAGGAGTTCGGCTTCGTCGAAATTTCGCCGCCGCTTGCGCCGTATGAACCGAACCTCCTCGCCGGCCAGCGCCCCTGCGACGAATACCTTCTTGCCATCCGTAGACGCGATACCCCGGCCGTCATGCGTGACAGCGTCGATCGTCGCCGTTTCAGGCTCTCTCTGCTTTCTACGCCCCACCGTTCAGGCGTCCGGCCAGGCCGCCAGAAACCCGGTCAAATGCGACTTGTCCATTGACGTCAATGTCGAGCGCACCAGCTCAAACTCGCGCGCGAGATCCTTGTCGTCAAGATTGCCGCGCATGTATTCGAATCGCAGGTAGACAAGCCAGGTGTTGATGACGTCGGTCTCGCAGTAATTGCGAATATCACGAATACCGCCGTCCAGATACGTTCCCCAAACCTTGCTGCCGTCCATGCCAAGCTTCCCCGGAAAACCAAGCATCGATGCGATTTCGTCGAGCTTGGCGTTCGCGCGCGGATTGAAATTGGCCAGCACATCCATGAGATCCGTGTGCCGCCAGTGATAGCGGCTCTGATAGTTGTTCCACTTGAAATCGCGATCGGATTCACCGATTTCCCAATATCGCGGCGCCTGAATACCGTGCTTGAGCGCCCGATAATTCAGTACCGGCAGATCGAATCCCCCACCGTTCCAGGACACGAGATCCGGGGTGTAGCGGTCAATGCCATCGAAAAAACGCTTTACGATCTCGGCCTCGCCCGAGTCCTCGTCGCCGAGTGTCCACACGCGAAACTCATCGCCTGTGCGCAAGGCCACGGAAATCGCGACAACACGATGCTGGTGCAGTGGCAGAAAATCATGCCCAACCGCCTGCTGGCGTTTGAACATCATGGCCATCGCAACGTCCTTGTCATCGAGCCCATCCAGCCCGTAGGCCTGGCGCCCGAATTCAACATCAGGAATTGTTTCTATGTCAAAGGAAAAACAGTGCATATCGACTTCGTCTTGTTCAAATTGATAATCAGGAAGCGCCCGTCGCCTCCACAACGGCGAACGCAATTACGAGCCTGCCATCGTCGGTCAGGCTGACATGGGCATTGCCTATTCCCAGGCGCTCACAGACACGTTGGCCGCGTTCAGAAAAAACCACGAGAGGCCGGCCCCAATCGTTGTTAGTGATGCCGACATCGCGCAACCAGACGCCGTGTGCGAATCCCGTGCCCATTGCTTTAACAATCGCTTCCTTGCCTGCAAACCGCATGGCGAGAAAACGGAGCGGCCGTTTGCTGCGATGAAATAACGCCAACTCCTCATCCATGAGGATACGCTGCGCAAAACGGTCGCCAAACCGTTCATAGGTCGATTTGATTCTGGACAATTCGACAATATCGGTGCCGATGCCGAATATCATGCCCGCGTCACTCGCCGCGTGCCTGCGTCATCAGCCGCTTCATCTCGCCGACCGCAGCAGGCAATCCATCGAACAGCGCACGTGAAATAATCGAGTGACCAATGTTGAGCTCCACAATTCGGGCAATGGCGGCAATCTCCGCAACGTTGTTGTAATTGAGACCATGCCCGGCATTGATGACAAGCCCCAGGTCATCACCGTATTGCGCGGCCTTCACGACACGTCGTAATTCACCGGCCTGCTCGTCGCCACTCGTATCCGCGTAACGGCCCGTGTGCAGTTCCACCACGGATGCGCCAACCGCGACGGCCGCATCGAGTTGCGCCGGGTCCGGATCGATGAACAACGATACCCGAATTCCGCTTGCCGACAGATGCTGCACGGCATCTCGTACACGATCGATTTGTCCTGCAACGTCCAGCCCACCCTCGGTTGTCAACTCCTCGCGATTTTCCGGAACAAGGCAGCAGTCGCTCGGCGCCGTGCTGACAGCGATCGCCAGCATCTCATCAGTCACGGCACATTCCAGATTCATGTGCGTGCGCATCACCGCTTTGATCTCGGCCAGGTCGAAGTCCTGAATGTGGCGGCGGTCCTCACGCAAATGCACGGTAATACTGTCGGCACCGGCTTGCTCGACCATCGTCACCGCATCGACAGGGCGCGGGTAGCTTGTTCCACGTGCCTGCCGCAGTGTCGCCACATGATCGATATTGATGCCCAGGAATATTGGCTTGCTGCTCACGTATCAGATCCGTCTCGGATTGCGCTATTTGTCGGCGACCATTTTAACGCGACTGCGTTGCAGGTCGACCAGAACTTTACGACTCTTGAGCTGCTTGCCACCGAGATGATGGGCGATAACATTTTTGAGCAAGCGGCTCGCCGAACGCAATACATCCGGGTCATCAAAACGATGCTGACCGATCGCTATCAATGTGGCGCCTGAGAAAATCATCGGCCCCGCAGCTCGATTGACCTTCACAGGTCCTTGCTCGGGACGATATTCGTAGTTCGCACCCGGATCGACAGCATCGTGTGTTTCTGCCTCATGGGCAAAGGTCGCCGCATAGCCCAGTAGCTTCAATAGTTCGATTTCAAACACACGCAGCGCCGGCGCCGGATCGCCTGTCGCCGCCAGACGTTGAATTGTCTGGCTGTAGGCCGTAAACACTTCGGGTTGCGGATCATGTCGATGCAACAGGTGCAGCAGCAATTCATTGACGTAGTAACCCGACATCAGGCCGTCGCCGCTCAAGCACAGCGGCCGACCATCGAGCTCCGCACCCGTGAGCGTGCCGAGATCCGAGCGCAGCAACCAGGAGAGCTGCAGTGGCATGAAAGGACGCAACAGCGGCTTGAGGCGTGATTTTTGCGTACGCGCGCCACGAGCAACCAACGCGAAGCGGCCGTGGTCGCGCGAGAAGATATCCAGCAACAGGCTCGTGTCACGAAACGGGCGGTGGTGCAGCAAATAAGCCGGATGCTGCTGAACGCGCTGCGAGCTGCTCATCCTGGCGTATCGAAGCCCAGCGAATGAAGATCTTTTATATTGTCCGCCCAGTTCTGTTTGACCTTCACCCACAATTCAAGATGCACCGGTTGTCCGAGCTGATTCTTGAGGTCTACACGGGCCGCCGTACCCACTTGTTTCAAGCGGCTTCCGCCTTTGCCTACGACGATGCCCTTCTGGCTATCGCGCTCAACCCAGATGATCGCGTTGATCGCAATTCTGTCCTTTTCCTGCTCGAATCGCTCAATTTGCACAGTGAGTCCGTACGGCAATTCCTGATGCAGCATTAAAGTCAGTTTTTCACGAACGACTTCCGCCGCATGGAATTCACGGCTGCGATCGGTCCGCATCTGCTCGGGGAAAAGCGCGGGTGACTCCGGCAAAAATGGCGGTATGGCATCGAGCAACACCGCCAGGTTATCGCCCTTTTTCGCCGAAATCGGCATCAATTCAGAAAATTCGTGGCGCAGTGCCATCTCCGACAAGCGTTCCAGCAACGCCTCACGCGGGTGCACGTTGTCGACTTTGTTAAGCAGCGCAATCGTCGGTATGCCGCTTTTGATGACCCGCCTGAGTACATCGTCATCTTCCTCGGTCCAACGACTCGCCTCGACGACAAATAGAATCAGGTCAGCGTCCATCAGCGCACTGATCGCTGTGCGGTTCATAAGTTTGTTCATCGCCTTGCCGGTATTTCGATGAATACCGGGTGTATCGACAAACAGAATTTGTACCGTTTTTGACGTGTGAACTGCGAGAATTCGGTGTCGTGTCGTTTGCGGCTTGGCAGTGACGATACTGATCTTGCTGCCCATGATCGAATTGATCAATGTTGACTTGCCAACATTGGGCCGACCGACGACCGCGACAAAACCACAACGATATTCCTGATCACTCATGTCGACAACTCTTCCAGGGATTCCAGCATTTTCTCCGCGGCGGCTTGCTCGGCACTGCGCCTGGACCTGCCGCCGCCTGCAGTCTTGTGCTTCCCGCCATCGGCAACACAGCTTACTTCGAATTCCTGCCTGTGCGCTTCGCCCGATACTTTTGTCAATTCATAATCCGGCAAGCCCAGTCCTCGAGCTTGCAACCATTCCTGCAAGCGTGTTTTCGGATCGCGCAGTTCGCGCGGATCCGGTAATTCGAGTAATCGATCACCGAATGTCTTTTCGATAATCGTGCGCGATGCACTGTACCCGGCATCCAGAAAAACTGCACCGAAAAGCGCTTCCAACGCGTCCGCGAGAATCGATTCGCGACGATGACCGCCTGTCTTGCGTTCGCCACTGCCCAGTATCAGGTGCTCACCAAGGCCCAGGTCCGCCGCGAGCGCTGCCAGCGAGGTGTCTTTCACCAGCGACGCACGCAATCGGCTTAGGCCGCCTTCATCGGCGTCGGGCATAGCGGCGTATACGATTTCTGAAATGGCAAAATCAAGAACGGCATCACCAAGAAATTCGAGGCGTTCGTTACTCGCACCGGGAGATGAACGGTGAGTCAGTGCTTGCTTAAATAAGCACTCATCGTTGAACCGATAGTCCAACGTACTGTCGAGCCAGCTTAAGGCCTTGTCCAAGGTGATCGCTCGTTTTGTTGCGTCCCGGTGCGCGGGGCGCTGTACAACCTATCGACGAATAATGACAGTCTTGTCGAAATGCACCAAAAATGAAATATTCGACATGAAGGGTGCCTCGTGATCATAGACCGCACTGACCTCAAGACCACCATCCACAGCGGTCACTTTGACGTCGCGTGCCGTAATAACAGAAACACTTTCAACATCGAAGCGGCGCCTGATCGAGCGCTTTACGCCCGCGCTTGTCGGCCCCTGCCCATCGAATTCCTTCTGCACGCCATCCACTACGCCCACAACCTTCATGTAATTCAGGTACACGGGTGTTAATCGAAGCAATGCGAATGCAAAAATCCCGACGAATGCCAACAGAATTATGAGACCCAGCGTCGTCATTCCGGCCTGCCGCTGTCTGTTCGTCAAAGTCGTGTATTTGCCCATCATTTTCCTAAGCTCCACAGTCACTTACGGCTATTAAGCAAGCGCCGCAAACGGCAGATTGACCGATTCTAACGGCCAATTCAGTGACTGACACCACATTATTGGATCTTTGTGCCTACGCGGCCCCAATCCGGCCACGTCAGACCGTCCATATGCATCCAGATTCGAACCGCCTCTCCGACCAGATAGGACTCCGGAATCGCGCTGATAAAGCGGCTATCCGAACTGTTGTCGCGATTGTCGCCCATCATGAAATACTCCCCGTCCGGCACGATCCACGTTCCATCCTGGCGCGATCGGGGATTCAAAATCTTGATGTCATGGCGGCGATCATCGAGTTGCTCGCTATGCACTGTTGGCTGGCGCGATGACATATCCACGATGGGATCCAGCTCCATGAGTCGACCGTTGATTGACAGTCGATGATCTTCATAAGTGACTTCGTCGCCGGGCAGGCCAATTACGCGCTTGATGTAATTGACACTCGGATCACTTGGCAGTCGAAATACAACGACGTCGCCACGCTTCGGTGCGCCAGTTTCGACGATCTTGGTCTCGGTCACCGGCAAGCGTAATCCGTAGGAATACTTTTTGACGAATATGAAATCGCCTTGCAGAAGCGTTGGCTCCATCGAGCCCGACGGAATTCGAAAAGGTTCGAATACGAAAGACCGAATGATCAATACGAACAACAGAACCGGGAAGAAGGACTGCGAATATTCGACGAGCACTTCGCGACTGGCGGGCGCATTTTTCCAGCGATCTGCTCGCTGCCACACAAACTTGTTGATGGCCACGATCAAGCCCGTGAACACGGTCAACACAACTAAAACCAATGCAAGATTAAAACTCAATGTAGCCTCACTTATGCATGCGCAGGACGGCGAGAAATGCCTCCTGCGGAATTTCAACAGAACCCACGCGCTTCATGCGTTTTTTGCCCGCTTTCTGCTTCTCCAACAGCTTGCGTTTGCGCGAGATATCACCACCATAACATTTTGCAGTTACATTCTTGCGTAACGCCTTCACAGTACTGCGCGCGATGACCTGACCACCAATCGCCGCCTGAATGGCAACATCGAACATTTGGCGCGGTATCAATTCTCTCATTTTATCAACGAGATCGCGCCCCCTGTTGTTCGCGCTGTCCCGATGCACAATGATCGACAATGCATCGACGCGTTCCTTGTTGATCAGCACATCGAGGCGAACCAGCTGTCCGGGCTCAAAGCGTTCGAACTGGTAATCGAACGAAGCGAATCCCCGACTCACCGATTTAAGGCGATCAAAGAAATCGAGGACAACCTCTGCCAGTGGAATTTCGTACACTAGCGAAACCTGCTTTCCCATGTATCGAATATGCTTTTGCACGCCACGCTTTGCGATACACAGTTTCATGACATTGCCGACGTAAACTTCCGGAACCAGAATATTCGCGCTAATAATCGGCTCGCGAAGTTCCGCTATCTCATTCGGCGGCGGCAACTTCGATGGATTATCGACTAGCAATACCGCACCTTTATTATCCACAACTTCAAAAATAACCGTTGGTGCAGTCGTAATCAGTTCCAGATCGTATTCGCGTTCCAGACGCTCCTGCACAATTTCCATGTGCAGCATGCCGAGGAAGCCGCAGCGAAATCCAAATCCCAGCGCAACAGAAGACTCCGGTTCAAATTGCAACGCCGCATCATTCAACCGCAGTTTTTGCAATGCCTCACGAAAGTTTTCGTAGTCGTCTGAGCTGATCGGAAACATGCCCGCAAAAACGCGTGGCTGTACCTGTTTGAATCCGGGCAGGGGCGCTTCACATGAATTCTTTGCAAGCGTCAGCGTATCGCCGACAGGCGCACCATAGATGTCCTTGATCCCGGCAATGACAAATCCGACTTCACCCGTTTTCAGTTCACCGCGAGCTTCCATCTTCGGTGTAAAGCTGCCGACGCGATCCGCGATGTAGGGATTGCCTGTTGACATGACCTTGAATTTTTCGCCCTTCATGAGACTGCCGTTCACGACGCGGACAAGCGATACAACACCAACGTAATTATCGAACCAGGAGTCGATGATCAGTGCCTGCAGCGGACCGTCGGGGTCCCCCTCAGGCGCGGGAATTTCGCGGATTAATACTTCCAGCAATTCCGGCACGCCCTCGCCCGTTTTCGCACTGATACGGACGGCATGTTGCGCTTCGATGCCGATGACATCTTCTATCTCGGCGATGACCTGCTCGGGCTCAGCCGAGGGCAAATCGATCTTGTTCAGAATTGGCAGGACTGTGAGGCCCTGATCGATCGCCTTATTGCAATTCGCAACAGTCTGGGCCTCGACGCCTTGCGCCGCATCCACAACCAGCAACGCCCCTTCGCAAGCAGCCAGTGAGCGCGAGACCTCGTAGGAAAAATCAACGTGGCCTGGCGTATCGATGAAATTAAGCTGGTAAGTCTCGCCGTCTTGCGAGTGGTAATTCAAGCGAACGCTTTGCGCCTTGATCGTGATGCCGCGTTCGCGCTCCAGGTCCATCGAGTCCAGCACCTGCTCTTCCATTTCACGTTCAGACAGACCACCGCACAGCTGGATAAAGCGGTCAGCCAGCGTCGATTTGCCGTGATCGATATGGGCAATAATTGAGAAGTTGCGTATGTTTTTCATGGATAGGCGGGGCTTGGGAACCGGCGAAGTATACCGATTTATCCCCGATCTGCGAGTCCTGAGAGCGCCTTAAGGACACGAGCGCGATCGAGTGAATATTCGCACAGCACAGTGCCATCCAATTCAACGACCGGTACCCGAAGGTCGTATTCCTGACGCCAGTCCGCACGCGAATCGATATCGTGTACGTGCAGCTCTGCCCGGCCATGGAGCAAGGCGAGCAGCTCTTCGATCAGAATCTCGCAGAGGTGGCAACCCTCGCGACTGTAAACCTCGAAAACGGGCATCTACGAGGCGGAAGTGCCAGGGTGACCCGTCACAACAGGCACGAATTGCGTGAGGCAGGCCTTACTGGCCAGCCGCAATCGCGCCAGGGCTGTGCCGATCGCCAAACCCAGTAACGCGGCCACAGCAGCGCCCGTATCGGCAAGACCGGCCAACTGGGCCAATGCCGCCGCGCTCGCGGCGCCAAACAGCGGCCAGCCGTAGACAATGATCGACGCCTGCAGAAGATTTCGTGAGCCGAGTGTCAGATTGACCGAGTCGCCGACTGACAATTGTAAATTGTTTGAAAAAATCGCCTCGACACGGCGCGCACTATCGGTCGCACCGAAAATTCCGGCACCGCAGCCCTTGCCCGCCGCACATCGCGGGCAAATAATGCCGGCGTCAACGACGACAACGGCGCGCGCGCCATTGTCGCCTCGTGCGATGGAGATGATCTTGCCCTGCAGATTTTCCATGTCCGCCAGTCCTTGGCTAGCGCGATCGCGTGGACATCGCGAATCGCTCAACGGTTGCCGGGGGAACCTCACCGACGGCTGTCACTCGATAATTATCCATCAGTATCGAATAGGAATTCGACGCGCCGACATTGGATGTCTCAGCAAAATTATTGCCGTCGTGTACAGCAATAAATACAGATACATTTGCCAGCCCGTCACTGAACAGAAGATGCGCAACCGCATTTTCACTACCCGGCAGCATTTCCTCATGCATCGAAATCATGCGAAAACCCACCGGCAGATCGTCGACGCCCCAAGGTGAATCCACGACCTGCGTGACCTCGCGTCGCGACGGGTTATACCACTTGAAATTTTCGATGTTGTAAGACGGTGTGAGATCGCTGGCAAGAATCTTCTTGTCGAGCGTGATCTCCGCAAACTTGACCTGGACAAGCACCTGGCCTTCAGCATCGATCAGCTGCGTCTGCAACGGGAAGCCGGTGCCCTTGTCCAGCCAGATGCGATGTCCGAACCGATACTCGTCATGTGGTCGAATCGCGATGAGTACAGTCTTGTGTCCGGCGACGCGATCTTCGCGAACGACCATTACATCGTATTCGTTGCCGAACTGAATATCGCTTGAGGGTAAAGTCGAAAACAGCGTGCTTTGGTCGTTCCACGCTTCCACGAGAACGGACTGGCGCTCCGGCAGGATCCAGTGCACTTCATTGCCGTTGCGAATAATTTCCAGGCCGTCGCCTTCCTGAGCAATAAGCTTTTCGCGAATAACGCCATCGTCAACAGTGTGTAGAACCTTGAGCGCCTCAGCTTCACCGCCTGTGATACGGATGACCGTGCCTTCGTAGTTGGTCGTCTCGACTGCGCTGGTCATTCGACCCAGCCATTCGTGCGGATCGCCAGTCTCTGCCTGGACAACAGGTACAGCCAATAACATGCCGCACACAGCGAAGAACGCCGCTGCAGACCGTAGAGGCTGAGGCTGCGCGCGACTCATTCTGTTGCTGCCTCGACCTCTTTGTCCTCAGACTCTATTTCGATGAAGTCCTCGCTGAATTCCAACGATGTCAGGCGAGTACTTATTCTTTGTTGCCAGGCGGACTCGGCGTGTTTTCTGCGAAATTCACGCAGCAACACATCTTCGAGAGTGTCACCTGGCGGCTCCGTGTACGAAGACGACTCCTGATTGTTCGCGGTCTGCGGCGCCTGCCCATCGATAACAAGCATTCGTTGCAAGCCAAATATTGCGACCACAGCGACCGTCGCGGCGATCGCAAATCCCACCAGCGGTCTGATCATTCGCTCGCCGGCCGGCACTTCATCCACAGCGTCGTCATGCGACGGCGCCTCATCAATCGTTGCCGCAATGCGATCGCGAAGACCGTCGACGCCTGCCACCTGAGTATCACCGCGTATCGCACGGCCAATGGCCATGTACTCCGCAACGTGCTGACGCAACTCTGCGTCCTGACTCAGTCTGCGCAACAGGAGTTCAGCCTCGTTATCCGGGAGCTCCCCATCGACAAAGGCAGACAACTGCATTCTTATAGCTTCGTTCATACGCCACCACATCCGGGCTCGGCCCGTAAAAATACTAGCAAATTACCTGATCAGGGACCCGACCTTCTTACCAATCGCATCGCGTGCCCTGAAAATTCGTGATCGCACCGTGCCCACCGGGCACTCCATCGTTTCCGCGATCTCTTCATAACTCATGCCGTCCAGCTCCCGCAGAATAATCGCCGTGCGCAGATCCTCCGGCAGTCCCTGAATGGCCTTCTCCACTGTGTCCTGCAATTCCCGGCTCATCGCCATACCCTCGGGCGTGTCCGTCTCCCGGAGCCGTGCATGCAGCTCGTACTGCTCCGGGTCCTGCAAGTCGAGCTCTATGTCCATCGGCCTGCGCCGCTGTGCTGCCAGATGGTTCTTCGCAGTATTCACGGCGATTCGGTACAGCCAGGTATAAAACGCACTGTCACCCCGGAACCTGGGCAATGCCCGGTAGGCCTTGATAAAAGCCTCCTGCGTAATATCCAGTGCCAGCTCGGGATCTCGTACATAGCGCATCACCAGGTTAACGATCTTGTGCTGGTACTTAAGCACCAGCAGGTCAAACGCGCCCTTGTCACCTTTCTGGACTCGTTTAACGAGTTCCTTATCCGACGGCTCACTCGACATTCGGACGTGTCCAACAAGCGTGCAGGCGCAGCCGCTCGATGCCGAAATAGACCGAGCGGGAGCGCAAAAGTTCTGTGAAATCAGCTGTTCTCATTGTTAATTGTGACACCGGTCCGGCGCGTGCCGCTGCCCCAGCGGCAGTTGCCGCAACAAGCGTTGCGCACGGCGAATCTTAGCATGTGTTCAAGTGCCGGAATATGACCTGAAAACGCCGCCATTCCTCGCTCTCACACGCATCCGCCGCCACCAGTTCTCCCCAGATATCGCCATTTTCCGCGCGAATTCTTAACCAGGCGATGTCGGGCAATACGATGCTGCCGGGCAATACTCGCGCCGCGCAGCTTTCCTGCTTGCCCAGCAGCTCTGTTGCACCGTTGGCATGCAGTGTCAGTACAGACCAGCGACCATAGGCCCGCCAGTGTGTCAGTAGTTCCCTGCCCGAGCAGATTGTCCATACGGCAGCCACGATGGCCTTGAGCGGCAGACTCAAGCCGGCAAATGGCAGCAACAGGATGAGTCCGACCCCTGTCAGCGCAAGCATGCAGCCGGATATCAATACAATACGGCGCAAGCGGCTATGCAAGCGGATTGCGGCC
>JADFLJ010000032.1 GCA_022564475.1 Pseudomonadota bacterium | reverse complement strand
CGAGCTTCCTTATGTTGCTCCGCCCGAACAGGAGTCTTTAGTCCGTGTTCTCTCAATTGACGCCTATATCGGTCCAGCAGCACCAGAAACGAGGTCTACGAGATCCGCAGTAACGCCAAAGGAGAGACCTGCCGGTTCGTACAGGGCTCGAAAGAAACCTTCGCAGCCTGTCCTTCGCATGGAGTCGCGAAGTACCCAGTTATCGGGTGCCATCAAGAACTTTCGAGCTTGCTACGCTGGAAATGAGTAACGATTCTCACCGGCCGTCAATGGATGCAATGTAAACCTCGTGGCGCACCAATGACGCACTCACTTCAGAAACAAAATCCGGGCAAATGCGATTATCGCCTGGCTCGCAATATCTTCAGTGCAGCGATCAGCTGCCGACGTATCTGAAAGTTGTTGGCCTGTAGAATGGCCGGGACATCGCGGGTTTGTCGAATCAGTGCCACAATGACTATCTGATTATCATTCACCGGCACATAGACAAGGTAGTGTTCACCGACCGGGGACACACCGAGATCCGTATTCCCGAGCGGCAGTGGATGCGGGCACCATTGTCGCCATCAACAATCTAATTGTGGGTATGTTGATTGCGAGCGCATAGTAAACCCACGTCATTTGACCGGCAGCTTTGGAGGGCAAAGCGGAGGTGACAAGCGGCAAGTGACGGTTGGCGGATAGATCTTAACCAGTTGTTTTAACTTGAATTAATCACGTTTTCTGTATATAATACAGGTGCTTTTTCGCTCACAAGGACGTGTCATGTGCCCCGCTATTTCAGTCAAAACCATCCCCGTTTCCATCGACGAACTCGACCACGCGATCGTCTCCTGCGCCGCCCGCATCAATGCCGCGACCTACGAAATGCTGTTGCTGATCCGGCAATTCGATGAGCGTGCAGGATTCCTGCGGTGGGGCCTGGATAACTGCGCCGAGTGGCTGGCCTGGCGTTGTGATTTGAGTTTGACACGGCCAAAGAAAAAGTACGTGTCGCACATGCACTCAAAACGCTGCCTTTGATCTCTTCGGCCTTTTCACAGGGTGAGCTGTCCTACACCAAGGTGCGTGAACTCACCCGTGTGGCTAATCGCGATAACCAACAGGCGCTGCTGGATTTTGCCTTGCGCGCGACAGCAACCCATGTCGCACAGCGATGCCGTGAGTTACGCATGGGGGATGAGGCGTCCATCGATATGGCGGCAAGTGCATTTGCCAGGCGCTCCTTAAGCATTCGTCGTGATCCGCATCGCGGCACGATGATCGTTAGCATAGAACTGCCAATGGACACGGGGGAACTGCTCGAGAAGGCTCTGGACAAGGCACGCGATGACGAGGTCCTCGACCTACCCGATCCTGCCGATACCTCATGGTCGGCGCGGCAAGCCGATGCGTTTACTAACATGGTGACGGGATTTCTTAGCGCCAGTGGCAACGACAAACAAAGTAACGACCAATGTCAAAACAAGAATTTCCTCGTAACAATTCACGTTGACCAGTCGGCACTGCAGGGCAAGGAAGGTCGTTCGGCACTACCGATCGAGACAGTAAAGCGGCTTTGTTGTGACAGTCATGCCGTTGTACTGACCGAGAATGAAAAGGGTGAACCACTGAGCATTGGTCGCAAGTCACGCATTATCCCAAAGGGAATCGAACGTGCGGTGCGCGCCCGTGACAACAACCGCTGCCGCTTCCCCGGTTGCCACCATCGTCGCTTCCTGGACTGTCACCATGTCGAGCACTGGTCGAATAATGGCGAGACCTCACTCGATAACCTGATGTTGCTGTGCACGACGCATCACACACTGGTGCATGAGGGAGGTTTTCGTATCGAGACGGACTTTCAGGACGACTGGTATTTCAAACGACCGGATGGGATTGCTGTTCCGGAGACGGGTTATCACTCGCGCGACATGCTCGATACGGACACCGGGGAGGTTCCTGGCTCGTACGACTCGTATAACCCGGCTCCCGCGGGAGCTTTGTTGAGCGCCTTGGAAAATATCGCGAAGGAGCTGCCGGCGCCCGCTTATCTGCACTAGCTAAGCACTGCCGCTAGGACCCTTTCGCTTGATTGGAACCTCCGTTAATAAGCGGAGAGCTGGCGCTTGGGTATCAGTTTTTCAGGTAAGCTGGCAGGCAGATTTTGACCCGAACCGGACGTTGGTGGCCTCACAACATTGCGGTGCGCGAGCGTCATGGTTATCGCCCGCCGCTGCGCCATATTCAACAGCCCCAGGTAATCGTCTTGCCGTTCGACCGCCAGCACTTGTTAGCCCTGCCTGTGTAAATCGAAAAAGATCTGTATTTTTATACAGTACTGGATGGATTTACAAGTATTTCGACAAGAATGCCTCAATGACGCCGGCAAGCGCTTGCGGGACCTCGAAATGCAGCATGTGGCCAGCGTCTGTGAGCGTTACCACGCTTGCTGACGGATACGGCAGCTCATGCATGCCGCTGCCGAGACGCGGATCCATCGGCGCAGCAAACTCGCTGTTGCTGCCCGCGACCAGCAGTACGGGCGCAGCGACGTTGCGCCAGCAGGCCTCACTTTCAGCACGCCGGTACAAAACGGCATTGGGTAGCTTGTGCCGCGGATCCGCTCGCAGGCAGATCTGGCCATCGCGCTCCTCGGCCCAGGCTCTTGCAACGAACTCGGCAATCCCATCGGCCGCATTTGGACTGCGCTTTTGCACACGTTGCGCCAGCGTTTTGAACTCCTTGTAGCGAGAGAATTGCGGCGGGGAGCGACTTTCTTCGATCCAGCGACGGTAGCGTTGCGGTGCATCGGCGGGGTCTGAATCGGCCAAACCAAAACCCTCGATATTGACGAACGCGGCAACGCGCTCCGGTATCGCCCCCGCGAACAGGCCGGCGATGTTGGCGCCCATGCTGTGACCCACCAACCGGACTGGCTCGTTCGGGCTATAGATTGCCAGCAGCCGGTCAAGATCAGCCAGATAGTCCGGAAACCAATAGGCTTCAACATCGGTTTTGGATCCACCGAAGCCACGAAAGTCGGGCGCGACAACGAACCAGTCATGGCGAAGCTGATCGACAACGAACTGGAATGTGGCCGCGCAGTCGCCCCAGCCATGGAGATAGACAAACAAGGGCTTCGCGCTATCGCCCCATTCGCTTATTTCGTAGTCCACACCACGAATGGGCTGCGTGACGATTCGACGTGCTACACGTGGCTGGTAGATGTTCAAATCACTCATCGACACAGTATAAACAGACCGAACACGTCTCATCGCGCGCTCGTGGTTATACTTGTTGCCGTTAATGAGTACCCAGGCCCAACATAAACGAATCGTAATCGCCGGCGCCGGTCACGCTGCCGGTCAACTGGTCGCAAGCTTGCAGCAGAAAAAATTTGCAGGCGACATCGTGCTTGTGGGCGATGAAACTTTCCTGCCCTATCAACGTCCCCCCTTATCCAAGAAGTTTCTTGCCGGTGAGATGCCCGCGGAACGCCTTTTTTTCAGGCCGGCGAGTTTTTATGAAAGCGCAGGTGTCGATGTACGGCTGCACACCCGTGTCTCAAGCATTGACCGCCTGGCAAAAAGCCTCATTACCGAGGTCGGCGATGAATTGAGCTACGACTCGCTTGTGCTTGCCACGGGCTCGCGCGTTCGCGTCATTCCTGTTCCCGGCCACGATCTCGACGGCGTGCATTACCTGCGCAGCATTGATGACGTACACAATATTCAAGCCACGCTGAAGCACGCGAAACGAATTGTCATTATTGGCGCGGGCTACATTGGTCTCGAAGTGGCCGCGGTCATGCGCCAGATCGGGCTCGACGTCACAGTTATCGAAATGGCCGATCGCGTCATGAGCCGCGTCGTCTCACCACAGATTTCAGCGTTCTTCCATGAGGAACATGTTGCCAGAGGCGTCAAACTGGAATTGTCCACAAGCTTGAGAGCCTATGTGGGTGAGGATAAAGTCAGCGCTGTCGAAACAGACGATGGACGAAGTTTCGATACGGATCTCGTCATTGTCGGTGTTGGTATCCTGCCCAATACCGAGCTTGCCGAGGCCGCCGGCCTGGCCGTTGGCAACGGCATCGTGGTCGATGATCGATGCCGAAGCAGTGATTCCGATATCTACGCGATTGGTGATTGCACCTCGCACCCAAGCCATATTTATGGCCGCAATCTGCGCCTTGAGTCTGTCCATAACGCAATTGAACAAGCCAAGACGGCCGCGGCAAATATTTGCGGCGAAGATCTGGCTTACTCGCAAGTACCGTGGTTCTGGTCCGATCAATACGACCTCAAGCTGCAGATCGCGGGACTTTCAGAAGGCTATGATGATGTCGTCATTCGTGGAGATGCGACGCAGCGCTCGTTCGCCTGTTTGTACCTGAAAAACGACCAGCTCATCGCGATCGACGCGATCAATTCACCGCGGGATTTCATACAGGCCAAGCCGCTGATCGCGAACGGATCGAGGCCCGACCGACAGCAGCTGGCCAATACAGAAATAATGCTAAAGGATCTGGCCTGACGCTCTAGTAAATGCTGGCGTCTGCCGACGTCTCATCGTCGACTTCTACCGACAAATCAATCGTCAACCGACCTTCCATTGCCACTGGACCAACGTCAGTTGAATAGGCTTTAGCCGTGTGTGTCTCGATCGCCTCGGAATTCAGTCCGGAATAGATGCCACTTCCACCGTATACGCGTGCCGTTCCCAGCGCGCCTGGCCCGTCAGTAATGATGCCTTGCCAGTTGCCACGCCACTTGTTACCGGAGTTCCATCGCGCAGGAATGATCACATCGCGCAGAAACGCCCAGTGATTTTCGGACTGCTCGATTAACATCGACCCCTTTCCGGGCAAATAGATGTACCAGGCACTGTCCACGAGTGCTTTGCCATTCAACAGGCGCGTGCGCTCTGAGCGGGATGAAAATTTGACACCGATACCAACAGATTTATTACGTGAGTCATGCAGCAGCGTTACCAACACATCGGTGTTGCTAATAGGCGCCTCCCAAAGCTGCAACACTTTCACGGGATTGGGTTGCAGGCGCGACGAGTCACCGCTATTGGTAATAATGATCGAATCTTCAGCAACCGCCGAATACCGCAGCGAAATCTGCTGACTATCACTGACCGCAAGCGGTGACAAAGATATCTGCGCCGTAAACGGATTGTAAAAAAGAATCGCCAGCGCGATCGCGACACCCGTCACCAGGCCCAGGAGCAATACGACCAAATACCTCACTCTGCATCCTCCGCGTCCGGAACATACTGCTCTTTGCTGAGCAAGTTCATCGAGAGTTCAATGCGTCCAGTAAGATCCCCGGAGGAACCCGATGTATCTGCGATCCACCGCTCACTCACCTGGCCAAGCATGGAACCAAACTCACGCGTGCCAGCGCTTAGGTCACCCACCCGGCTACGATCAACTGGCTGCGGCGACATTCTGACGAAGACCGAACCACGCGCCGGCAAATGCAACAGCCATTCGATCTTGTCACCAAACTCCGGGTCGCTGAGCGCGAATCGGCTGGCAACGCCAACGATTGCGTCACGAGCGTTACGTAACTTGAATAACTCCGCTCGAACGTTGCTGAATATTGGATCGTTCGGCCATTCCATACCCGGCGGCAGTGGGTTCGCCTGACCCTGAGCACCGGTCATGATTCTGTCGATGGGTAAGTTGATGTGAAATACCTCGGTGTTGCCGCCATTTCGTGTTACGGAAATAAGCGACGACTCGCGATGCTGGTCGACGACAGATACGAAATGCAGCGCCGCGAATGCGCCCGCGAGACCAAGAATGATTCCGAAAATGAATGTCTTTATCACTGTAATCCTGACGTTCACCGCCCTACAGGGCGACCAGCGCCAAGTTTAGTTAAATTGACCCGGCCATCACACTGCCAATGGCCAAAGTGTGACGGAGCGCACACGATTGGCACCGAACTGCGAGTCCAGTTCGACTGGACCGGCCAAAAATCGGCCTTTTTACCTGTGTCCCCGATCAACGTACAATCCGCCCGTCGCGGCAGAATATTTGAGGGGAATGTGCGTGTTGGAGCCGATTTGCCTATGGTCCGGGCCACGTAACGTGTCTACCGCACTGATGTACAGCTTCGCGCAGAACGACAGTATCAGCGTCGTCGATGAGCCACTCTACGGCCACTACCTTAAGCTGAGCCAATCCGAGCACCCCGGACGCGACGATATCATCGCAGCGATGAATTGCGATGGCGATCAGGTCATGCGGGACCTGTTCGCCCGACAGGCTGACATGCCGGACACACGTCTCTTCATCAAACACATGGCACACCACCTCATTGATTTGGACCTGGATTTCCTGCAGCGCACACAAAATATCTTCCTGATCAGGGATCCGCGCGATATGTTGCCGTCCCTGACCGTGCAATTGCCGAACGCTCAACTCAAAGACACCGGGTTTAAACGACAATGGGAAATATTTTCCTCGCTTTCGGATGCAGGACTTAAACCGTCTGTTCTCGACGCGCGTGAGCTGTTAACGAATCCGCGACGCGTGCTGCAGCAGCTTTGTTCACAGATCGACGTTGCATTCAGTAATACAATGCTGTCCTGGGAAGCCAAAGCCCGTCCGGAAGACGGAGTTTGGGCGCCGCACTGGTATCACGCGGTACACCAAAGCACGGGGTTCGCGCCCTATCAGGCGAAAACCGAATTTCCGGATCATTTGCAGGCATTGCTCGATGACTGCCAGCCCTGGTATGAAAAATTGTTCGCACACGCAATTCGCGCCAACGCCGATGGAGATAACTCTTGAATCTGACTGACCCTCGCAACGCCGACATACTCATTGGCATAAATGATGAATTAAAATCGCGAAACGACGCGCGAATATCAGTATTCGACAGCGCCGTACAAGGTGGTGACGCGGTGTGGGAAGGACTGCGTGTATATGACGGACGAATTGCGGCGCTGGACGAACACCTCGAACGCCTGCAGAACTCGGCGAAATCGCTCGCATTCGCGAATATCCCCACAAGCGAGAAAGTCCGAGAGGCGATTTTCCGCACGCTGGAAGCGAACGGAATGCGGGATGAAGTGCATATTCGCCTGACGCTTACACGCGGTGAAAAGTTTAGCTCGGGCATGAATCCGAATTTCAACCAATCCGGATGCACATTGATCGTACTGGCCGAATGGAAGCCGCCCGTCTATCCCGGTGAAGGGATACGCGTAATTTCCGCGTCGACACGACGCAACACGCCGGAATGCCTCGACTCAAAAATCCATCACAACAACTTGCTCAACAATATCCTCGCGTCGATCGAAGCAAACGTTGCCGGCGTCGACAGCGCGATCATGCTGGACGTCAACGGCTTTATCTCTGAAACGAATGACACCAACTTGTTTGTCGTCAGGCGCGGTATTGTGCAAACGCCCCACGCAGACAGCTGTCTTCCGGGCCTGACGCGACAGATGATTTTGGACATTTGTGCTGCCGAAGGAATACCGGCGCAAGAACGCAATCTGTCGCTGTCTGAGCTCTACACGGCGGACGAGGTATTCACATCAGGAACGATGGGGGAACTCACACCGGTTCTCGAAGCTGATGGCCGCGTTATTGCTGATGGCAAATCCGGTCCAATGACCAGGCGCCTGCAAAGCCTGCATCGAAGCCTTGCTCGCGACAACGGTACACCGCTACCGTTTTAGCCTGGTAGTCCAACAAGGCAGGTTTGATGGACTACTGGTCCGCAGCAAAGTAGCGTGCGAGATACTCATCGATATTGATCTCGTCCGCTGCCTCAACATCCAATTGCCGAACAACAGACTCGCGTGCCTCACGCAGTAGTTCCTCTCGTCGGGGTTCCGACAGGACCGTTATCGACCTGAAATAGTCGCGATGACCAACGGATGCATGCAACCCGAATTCGAAAAAGCTTTGATTTTCGGTTCTCAAAGCCTCAAGCACACGCGCCGATGGCGTTGCGTCCGGTTCCGCGATCATCTCTCGTGCAACGGCGACAGCACTCGAATAGCTGTCGCTGCTCTCCGCCCGGTCAATCAGCTCCGCGATATTGACCACTGCATCCAGAATCTGATTAGCCCAGTCCGCAAGTGAAATTTCCACACCATCTCGCCGCAATTTGAGCTGCGGATCCCGGCCACGCCGCGCCGTTGCAAGCTGATTGGACTTCGTCTCTTCACAGCCAGCATCATCAAATGGCGCGCTGCTTTCCAGAAGGCAATAAATCAGGAAGGCCTCGGTGAAACGCATCGTATTTTGGTTGATGCCGCAGGGATCGAACACATTGATATCGAGGGATCGAATTTCGACATACTCGATGCCTCCTCGCCGCAGCGCTGCAGTCGGTCGTTCACCTGAACGTGCAACCCGTTTTGGCCGCACAGCGCTGTAATACTCATTTTCGATTTGCAGGAGGTTTGCGCTCAGCTGCCGGTATTTGCCGTCCACTTTGACACCGATTTTTTCATATGCCGGCTCGGGCGTTTTGATTGCCGCAGAAAGATCGTGAATGTAGGAATCAATATCCGTAAGGCTGATATTCAGGAGTGATTGCGATTGATTGTTATAGCCGAGATCACTCATGCGCAGCGACGTTGCAAACGGCTCATACCATGTATCGTCGTTGAGCGAAGACATCGATGCGATGCTCTCACCCGCGAACGACTTGCATAATGCTGGCGACGCACCGAACAAGTACAAGAGAATCCAGCCGAAGCGACGCGTGTTCCGGACCATCGCCAAATAATGATCGGACCGAAATACGTCTTCATCGCGACCATCGCCTAATAACTGAGCATAGGACGCCCAGAACGACTCGGGCAGGGAATAATTAAAATGCACACCTGCGATCGTCTGCATTTGTCGGCCATAGCGATACCCCAGGCCACGACGATAAATCGTTTTCATCTGCCCGACATTGGAATTGCCGTAGCGCGCCAACGGAATTTCTGCATCGTCTGGAATCTTGCACGGCATGCTCGCCGCCCAAAGTAATTCTTCACCAAGGTTTTCGTAGGTAAATTGATGAATGTCGCAAACAGTCCGCAACGCTTCCCAGGTATTTCGATACGCCGGCGTGATAAACTCGAGCAGCGCCTCTGAAAAATCGGTCGTAATATACCGATTGGTCAATGCTGAGCCCAGCGACAGCGGATGCGGGGTCCGCGACAATTGACCATCGGCATCGATTCGCAGTGACTCTTTTTCGATGCCCTTTCGCCCGCCCGCCAGCTCGATATCCCTGGCTGCAGCGATTGCGTTGAAACGTTTTTCAAATGTATCAGTCAACTTGGTTCTCATTGCTTGCGGGCGGTATGGATCGCTGCAGTTTTACCATAAGCATCCAAAATCCACGTATTAAATTTCGGCTATCGTCTACAATGCAAGTGTACCGGTAACAAGTTGATCGGACCGACATGATTTTCCGCACTGGCAAGACCTACCCGGCAGCAGCACTGCTCATTGTGGTACTGCTCGCGACGAATACTGCGCACGCGTTTCGCTGCAAGAACAAAATAATCATGGACGGCATGCACGAGCTACAGGTCATCGCTGCCTGTGGCAAGCCAACGACGATGCGTCATCTGGGTTATGCGGTGCAGGGCTACGACCTCGGTTACCGCAGCAGCTATCCGGGCGGTATCAACACCGGCCGCAGCTACCCGGGCTACGGCAACCTGTACCAGCAGGTCATCATTACAGAGTACGTTTATAACTTCGGTCCGCGAAAATTCATGCGCCGACTGATTTTCGAGGGTGGCGTGCTGATAACGATAGAGTCGATCGGCTACGGATACCTGAAAAAAGCGGACTGACAGCAAGGCCGACTGCAGGTACTATGCGGCCATGAATGAATCACCTCTTCGTCGCTTGCGCGACCGCCCGAGCGGACCTCCGACCCTGATCAACGAAGGCTGCAAGATCACAGGTCACCTAAGCGGCAGTGGCGACTTTCAAATCGCCGGTGAAGTCGATGGCGACTGCGATATTACGGGCACCGTAACGCTGGCAAAAAGCGGCTTCTGGAGCGGTACGATCAAGGCAGGGCACATCATCGTCGCAGGACACGTCGAAGGCGATATCATTGCTGCAGGCCGGGTTGAGATCATGTCGACGGCCAAAGTGTCCGGAACCGTCTCAGGCAGCGCCATTGCCGTCGCTGAAGGCGCCATCGTAGAAGGTATTATGAAAACTACGGGGCGCGACTATCCCACCGAGTTCATCGAGAAACGCAAGCCAGAGTAAGGCTCTCAGCTCCAAACTTTAGCATTCGGCAAATTTCCAGATTTGGCCGGGCGGCTGGATGCTACACTGACAATGGCACTTTTGGGTGCCCGCGTTAGTCCTAATAATAACAAGAGGCCCACAGGCTCCCGCGATGAGCATCAGAAAAATACCGCGATTTCTCCTTTTCGCCTCGGTCCTCGGCATTGTCGTGACCGCCATCATGCTGTCGATGTTTTACGGGCAGTATCGTTGGCTGTCGAACGAAATACGTGAGGCCAGCTCCGCGGAGCACGATCACTTCATTGAGGAGAGCTTCGAGCGCCGTGCCCGGTTCGAGCTGCACGTCACGGCGGGCATTCTGGTTCTCGATATTGATATCGACAACTCCAGCGACGTTTTTCGGATCCTGAATCGTAGCCTGTCAGGCGACGATTCGCTGACCGGTATTCGATTCACATCCAAAGACTCACAATCTGTACAGGCCGGCCACTTTCCTTCAATCGAAACCGGAGGCCAAACGGCCTGGCTGCAAAACAACCTGATCCTCAGCTATCCGGTCGTTGCCAACGGTGTGACACTGGGTGAGCTACAAGGCTCGTTTCGGCTGGATCGGCTGCGCGCCGAATCAAATCATTTTGCCTCGGAGATACTGACGACCGACACAAGGACCAGGCGCCTGAGCTATATCTGGATTGGCTTGGGCACACTCGGAGCAGTTCTCGTTTGCGGCTTCGTCGTCTGGCTTATCGCCAGAGACCAAACCCGTCGCATCCGGGAGCTGAAATACCAGGCAGAGAAACTCAGAGAGTCAGATTTCGGCGAACCGATACCGGTAACTCACAGCGATGAACTCGGTGATCTTGCAGCCGTATTTAATACGATGCGCGACCGCCTGCGGTCGACCACGATTAGTCGCGACTATGTCGACAGCATTTTGTCCAGCATGAGCGACTCAATCATCGTCACGAACAAGGCCGGCAAGATCAAGCGCATAAACAAGGCGACCACGCAGCTGCTTGGATACTCGGAAGACGAGCTTGCCGACACATCGATCGACTTTGTAATCGACTCCCGGAAGAGCAGCTCCATTGCTGCTGACTCTGCAACAGGGCTACCACGTGAGATATTTTTCGAAAGCAAATTCGGTGAGTCCATCCCCGTCTCTTTCACGTGCTCGGTACTCGAGGGAAAAGATGCCGAGTCGGGCGATCGCATTTATGTCGCTCAAAACGTTACCGAACGTCGACGATCGGAACAGCGCATCCGTTACCTCGCGAGAATCGATGCGCTCACCAAAATTCCGAATCGAATGCAATTTCAGCACCTGTTACAGCGAGCGATCGCGCGTGCTCGCCGCCGCAATCGTTCCCTTTGCCTGTTCTACATCGACATTGACCATTTCAAGGAGATCAACGACACATTTGGCCATCTCGCGGGCGACACCACGCTCGAAACAGTGGCCGACCGGCTCTCGGCGGGCATACCCGAGAAATCGATTGTCGGTCGCCTGGCCGGTGATGAGTTTGCAGTGATCGTCAACGGCGCCAGATCCGATACCAAGGGCAAGGAAGAGACCGACGCGCTGGCGAGGCGGCTCCTCGGTCTGCTTGCGGACCCGCTATTCGTGCAGGGGCATGAGGTATTCATGACGGCAAGCATGGGCATTGCTTTCTACCCGAGCGATGCACCCAACGTTATCGATTTGACCCGCAATGCAGATGCCGCAATGTATTACTCCAAGAAGTCCGGCGGCAACACGCATAGCTATTACGAACCCAAAATGAACGACGCTGCCGTCAATCGGCTAATGACCAAGAGCAAACTAAAACGCGCATTTGAGCGCGACGAGCTGCTGGTGCATTACCAACCCAAGTACAACCTTGAGACGGGCGAGGTTTTTGGCGCCGAGGCGCTGGTGCGCTGGGAAACACCTGATCGCGGATTGATATTGCCATCGGACTTTATCCCGATAGCCGAAGAGTCAAACCTGATCATTGAGATAGGCGAATGGGTGCTGGACAAAGTTTGTGAAGACTTCAGGCATTGGCAGCTGTCCGTCAGCTCTCCGGGCCGGGTTTCGGTGAACCTGTCTTTGAAGCAACTTCGCCAAAAAAACTTTACGAGCCGCATCAGCTCTATTCTGCGTAGCTACGAAGTATCGCCTACATCGCTGGAGCTGGAAATTACAGAAACGACGTTGATGGAAGACCCTGAGCGCACCATCAAGTTGCTGGATCAGCTTTATGCGCTTGGCCTGCACCTTGCTATCGATGACTTCGGTACGGGATACTCCTCATTGAGTGCGCTACAGCAGTTTCCGATCAGCACCTTGAAAATCGACAAGTCCTTCGTCAAGGATATTGCGACCAACCCCGATGATGCAACACTCGTTAGTACGATTGTTCAGATGGGGCAGAATCTTCACATGGATGTCGTAGCAGAGGGTGTTGAGACTGAAGACCAGCTCAAATTTCTGAGCACTCTGGGCTGTACTTACGTGCAGGGTATGTTGTTCGGTGAGCCCATGAGTTCCGATAACTACCTGGAGCTCTTGCTGGCCCAGGCTGACGGGACGGATGAGTATCGCATCTTGTTTGCCTGACACCGAGCAGAACAGCAAGCGAATAATTCTTCAAATAGGTACTTCACAGTTACGATCATCCTGCATAGAATAGGCCATAGAATAAACATTCGTTGAAACTCAGGTTGTCGTTCCTGACGGCCAAACAGAAGACGTATTTATGAACATGAAATCGAAAATATCCATCGCGGCAGTAATCCTGTTTTTCGCTCCCGTTGCGTTTGCATGTGACTACCCAAAACGCGCCAAAATACCGAACGGAGCGACCGCCAGCACCGAGCAAATGCTTGCGGGACAAAAATCCGTCAAAGAGTACATGGCAGCGATGGATGAGTACCTGGCGTGCATCGACACCGAAGACAAGGAAGCAATGGAGTCAGCAGACGGCGCAAATGACGAGGAACTGGCCCGCCGCACGGCGACGACCGACAAGAAATACAATGCCGCTGTTAATGAGATGGAATTACTCGCCGCACGGTTCAACGAAGAGGTGCGAGCGTACAAGGCTGCACAGGCCGACTAGGCAGAATTACAAGTCGTCGATCTCGCTCCTGAGGTCGATTTTTTTCTCAGTAACAATGCGCTCGAGGACACGCACGCGCTCCTCGAGTACGTCTATTTGCGCGAGCGCTTCGTCGACACCGGCGCCACGCTCGTCTTTTCTGGCACGCGCTTTCATGTATTCCGAGACCAGGCCGTACACGCTGACGATTGCCACAATACAAACAACGAAAAACAAACTATTCATCCAGTGCTCCTGGTCTAGTGTTCAAGCTCCCGGAACTCACGATCGAGCTGATAGCGTGACGACGTGACGTATTTCTCCAGCCCGGCAAGCCGGCGGTCCAGCGAGCTAAATCGTCGCCTGACATCACTCATCGTTTGTGCCGGAGATGACCGAAGTGCCTTGCGAAAGTTCTTGTCGACCCGCGGCTCCAATACGCTTGTTGAGTGTGCCGGCACAAGTATCACGATGGCCAGATAGGCCAGCACACCCAGTGGCGGATTCATAAAGAACCCTATCACAGCGAGAATTCGAGTCACCTTCAGATTGAAACCGAAATACTCTGCCAGGCCGCCGCAAACGCCGCCGAGAACTCTGCTGTCTGAACTGCGGTAAAAACGACGATTGGGAAAGGTCGCCGACTGAGTCATGAATGTCTCCAGTTGTCCCTGTGACGGCGGCGCCAGAATTCGAATTCGGTTTCACGGCCAGAGTAGATCAATGGCTTCTTACTGATGAGCATGGTTGCACCCAGGTAGATCGCCACGGTCAGCCAGAAGAAGAGCAACAGGCTTATGACTGCAATAACCCGGACGGCACCAACGTTCAAATTGAATCGGTCGGCCAGGCCGGCGCATACACCGAATACCCAGCCGCTCTCGCGATCGCGATAAAAGCCACGTACGGGGCCAAAATCAATATTCCAGTGGCGTTGACTCATATTTTTTTCCTCCAATCCGGCAGTTCATCGTCGAGAATTTTCTCCAGCGTGGTGATTCGTTCCTCCATGCGCTGTGACTTTACATACATGTCTTCCAGCATTTTCTCGTCATCGCCCGAGAACTCGCGAGACTGCTTCCATTTTGTTATGAAGTGCAGAACAACGACCAGCGGAACGATGATCGTCAAACACAGGATAATTGCGAGATCGGCCATTGCTGTTATTCAACCTCTGCTGTCTGAGCGCCCGATACGCGCCGCTTCAAATCCTCCAGTTCCTTTTGCACAGACTCCTCTGCCTCGAGACTCGCAAATTCATGATTCAGGTCTTTAGGCAGTCCGAGGTCGTATGCCTCAATGCGGCCCTCTATATCATCGATGCGGCGCGTGTACTGCTCAAATCGAACCATCGCGTCCTCGATCTTGTAATCATAAATCTTGCGTCGCGCGGCAAGGCGGCTGCTTGCCGTCTTGTGTCTGGCGATCAAAGACTTCTGCCGCGCCTTCGCGTCCTCAAGTTTCGCCTCCAGGCGAGCGATGTCTTCGTTCAATTTGGCCAGGCCTTCGTCGATCGCAACGTAATCTTGCTTCAGCGCATCGGTCGCAGCCGCAACCCGCGACTTTTCGACCAACGCGGCCTTGGCCAGATCTTCTCTGCCCTTGCGAATCGCGAGTTCCGCTCTTTCGTCCCACTCGCCCTGATCGCGATCCAGTATTTCCAGTTTGCGGTTCAGGTCCTTCTTGTCCGCGATCGATCGTGCCGCCGCTGAACGCACCTCAACCAGCGTGTCCTCCATCTCCTGAATCATCAGTCGAACGATCTTCTCGGGGTCTTCAGCCTTGTCGAGTATCGCGTTGATATTGGAGTTCACGATGTCTGAGAATCTCGTGAAAATGCCCATGTCCGGTCCTCTTGCTTAGTCAGTGTCACTAAGACAAGGTGCAGCTTCCGTGCCAAGCTGCCTGATTGCTATTTAACTCATTGATATTAAAGTAGATGGTGGTTCTTTCCGGGTTGTGGTTTACTGTTACAAGTTGGCTTTTTTCACTAACTATTAGTAATTTTAACCGAATTATGGGTAAATAAACCAATGTCTGAATCCCGCCCCGTTCAACCCATCATCGGTGAGGCTCCCGCATTCCTGGCAATGCTTGAACACGTCTCGCGTGCAGCACCGCTGTCGAAGCCCGTGCTCGTGGTGGGCGAACGCGGCACGGGCAAGGAACTCATCGCCTCACGCCTGCATTTTCTGTCGGACCGCTGGGAAAACGTCCTGGTCAAAGTGAACTGTGCAACGCTGACCGAATCGATCCTGGAATCCGAATTATTCGGGCACGAGGCCGGCGCGTTTACGGACGCCCGTAAAACACACATTGGTCACTTCGAGCGAGCCGACGAAGGTACGATGGTCCTCGATGAACTCGCGACCACCTCGCTGCGCATGCAGGAGAAGATCCTGCGCGTTGCGGAATACGGAGAAATTCAAAGAGTCGGCGGCAGCGACACGATCCATGTCGACGTGCGAATAGTAGGCTCCACCAACGCTGACCTGCGAGCATTAGCGGCGTCCGGCCATTTTCGCGAGGACCTGCTCGACCGTCTCGCATTCGACGTCATTACTGTGCCGCCCCTGCGTGAGCGCATCGAGGACATCTTGCCGCTGGCCTATGCGTTCGCGATCAACATGACGAGCGAGCTGAAGCGACCGCTGTTTCCGGGCTTTGGGCCGCGCGCATCGTCATCGCTGTTACGACAGGACTGGCCGGGAAATGTGCGTGAGCTGAAGAATGCCGTCGAGCGATCGGTGTATCGATCAACAGACCCTGAGGAAGTGATCAAAGCGATCGCATTCGATCCATTCGACTCGCCCTATGTTCCCGTGGCTCCTAAGGGACAGGCAACACCTCAGGGCGTGCAAATCAAGCGTTCGCCATTGTTGCCGACCGACCTGACCGAAAGACTAAGAGATACCGAACGGGATTTGCTGCGGGCCGCGCTGGAAAAATCTCGCTTCAACCAGCGCTTGGCCGCCAAACTGTTAAACCTGACTTACGATCAGCTGCGCGGCAAATTACGCAAGTACGATATTAGCTGTCGTCCCGATAACGACGCACGTAAATAGCTGCTGTCGTAAACAAGCCACAAACAACCATACCGGCCCAAAGAGACGGACTGGTCACGAAGCCCTGAATATCGATTGCCGACACGATGCTGACCAGATCGGGGGTCATCTCGAAGTAAACATCGTCATCCAGAAATTTTACAAAATCGAGATCGGCAAGCGGCGGTCGAAATGTCCGCTCCCAGATTGCAGCACCGAAAAACGACGTCGGTAATACGATTTTTTCGACAATAGGTAACAGGATAATACCCATCGTCGCGATGAGGAACGGCGATCGTCTGGCGAAAGCCGACACAAACAGGAACCAGCCAACAAAAGGTGACAGCCAAAGCACCATCGCGATGGCGACAATGAACGTTCCGAGCCAGACATCGAACAGCGGCACCGAACTCCAGATGAGGTGCCCTGCATCAGCGCCCACCGACATGATCCAGAAGCTCGCCAGAATCAGCAGCACGATATGGGTTATAGCGGCAATCACGAGCGATACAACGGGTATTACGAACAAGGCCGTGATGAGTTTTGACAACACAGTCTCTGTTTCTGTCAGCGGTAACGACCGCCAGAACAGGATACTTTTGTTCTTACGTTCGGCGTACAGCGTATCCAGGCTGTAAAAAACAATGAGGATCCAGGCACCGATGGCGAAAACCATCGTTGGCATCGACAGGAAGCCCATCAGTGCCGCCCGTTTTTCGAGTTCACCGATGTTCGACGCAGTCAGTACGGCCAGATCGACATGCGAACCAAACGCCGCAGCGGAGACCAATGCAAGTACCGTCAGTAAAGACAACACGACTGCAATGGCCACAGGAGTAACAAAAATAGACCGGTGCTCCCAGAGCTCGCGCTGCACCAGCGCCTGCAGATTTCCAATCATGAGCGTGCCTCCCGGACCTTGGCCACAAACAGATCGGCCACCGATGGCGTGCTGAGTTCGCCCAGCCCTGCAAGATGTTCGCGGCTGACGCCCTCGAACAGCATGACCGATTTACCGAACAACTCGCTCTCGGATATTGGCGCCAGACCCCTGGCCTTCGCGGCGCTTTCGCCGGATGTCTCAAGTTGCACGAAAATATCGGCCACCGCCTCCATGCTGGAATCCAGCAAGATCTTACCGTCGTTGATAAACATGACATCGGTCAGGAGATTCTCGACCTCCTCTACCTGATGTGTCGTAATCAGGATAGTCCGGTCTTCGTCAAAGTAGTCGCTCAGCAAGTTGCTATAAAACTCCTTGCGAAAAAGTATGTCGAGTCCCAGTGTCGGCTCGTCGAGCACCAGGAATTTCGCATCAACAGCCATGATGATGGCCAGATGCAATTGCGTAACCATGCCTTTCGACAATTCCCGAATTTTGGATTTTTTCATGACTTTCGTCTGGCTAAGCAATTTCTCGGCGCGTTCGCGCGAGAAATTCGGGTGTGTCGCTGCGACGAAATTCAATAGCTGGTCAACACGAATCCAACGCGGTAACACAGCAACATCTGCAATGAAACAAATGTTCTGCATGAGTTCCTTGCGCTGTTTGAAGGGATCCAGGCCGAGCACCGATAATTCGCCGTCGCAATCGGTAAGACCCAGCAGCGCTTTCAAGAGCGTGGTCTTACCGGCGCCATTCGGACCGATCAGACCCATGATCCGACCCTTCTCAATTTCAAAGCTGATGTTGTCAACAGCGTGCACTGCACCAAAGCTCTTGGACACGTTCCGCGCGCTCACGAGGCTAGTCATTTGCCATCACCCGTCTCTCCCGGTTTCCGTGCGTCCCTGAGTAGCTCTTCAGTATCGAGGCCAAGCCGATTTATCATTTCCACAACCTTCGGCCATTCCTTTTCAACAAATCGCTGCCGCTCTTTCTTCAGCAGCTGTGTACAGGCGCCGTCATTGATGAACATGCCGCGACCACGCTTCTTTTCGACCAGCCCCTCATCGACCAGCTCCTGATAGCCCTTCAGCACCGTGAGCGGATTCAGGCGATATTCGGCCGCAACGTTGCGCACCGATGGCAACGCGTCACCATCGCTCAGGACACCCTCCAGAATCATCGCGACTACGCGATCGCGTAGCTGTCGATAAATTGGCAGATCTTCATTCCATTTGGGATCCATAACTTTCCTGTGCAAAAAGGCGCCGGCCCTCATGGCAGGCCGGCGCAAGTCCGTCGCTACTTTACTCGCCTTCGCGACGGATACTGAAATTCTCGCCGTTGATCATTACGTGCATGGCAATATCGAGCGTTGGCTTATCGTCAATCACCTGTACGGCACCCACCTGGCCTGCAACAAGGGCAATCGACATCAGCGCCATAACGACCAAGCTGATGAATTCGTTGGCATATTGGGCAAATCTGGCTCGCATTTTGATGCCTCCCGCAGCTTTCGCTGCTCTTGGTGAACTAGTGTTATAGTTGACTATAACACTAAGAATACTATTTGCAAGCTATTTTTTTAGGTCCGATGCAAACCCCGTGGGCAACTGCAGCCCGTTTAAAGGTTCATGATTGATGCAATAAGTCTGAACCCTGGTGATCTGTCGCTTTCGCAGGCGCAAGCCGTAGCCTATGCTCCGGCAATGGATCCAGACCCCGAAGACAGCGCTCTGATGCTGCGCTACAAGGACGGCGATGTGGACGCGTTCGAAACCCTGTACCGGCGTCATAACGATGCCTTATATCGATACCTTCTCCGGCTTTGCCGCCATCGCGACAGCGCTGAAGATATTTTCCAGGAGGTCTGGGGCAAGATCATCATGGCACGCAGCCGCTATCAGGCGACCGCCAAGTTCACGACCTTTCTTTATAGAGTCGCTCACAACTGCTTTATCGATCACATTCGGCGCAACCGGCGACACCAGAATACGGCCGACATTGAGCCGGACAGTCAGGCGAGCCC
>JADFLJ010000195.1 GCA_022564475.1 Pseudomonadota bacterium | reverse complement strand
CCGGCGCGGTCATGTCCCGCAGCACGTAATCTATAGTCTGACGGGCAATGCGTGCGAACGTGGCGCCGCCGGTGAGACGCCAGGCCTCGGCATAGATGCGGGCCAGCTGCGCCTGGTTATAGAGCATCTTCTCGAAGTGCGGCACCAGCCAGGCATTATCGGTGGAATAACGGTGAAACCCGCCGGCCACCTGGTCGTAGATGCCGCCGCGGGCCATCGCTTTGAGATCGAAACTTATAATGTCGCGGCTGGTGTCGTCACCAGTGCGCAGGGCCTCGTCGAGCAGTAACAGATACCGCGGTTCATTGGGAAACTTTGGAGCGCGACCAAATCCGCCTCGCACCTCGTCATGGGCTTGTTGCAGGTTGGTTATCGCCCGTTGCACCGTGTCATCGGCCAGTTCGCCGGCGGCATCAGCGCTGCGGGTGACGGCAGCCACCGCGGCAGCCACCCGGCCAGCCTGTTGCTCAAGGCCTTGCCGGTTCTCGCGCCACGCCACTTCGACCCGCCGCAACAGATCCAGGAACTGCGCCCGAGGAAAATAGGTGCCACCGAAGAAGGTCTGGCCCGCCGGGTTGAGAAAGCTCGACATGGGCCAGCCTCCCCTCCCGGTGAGAAGTTGAATCGCGGTCATGTAAATGGTGTCGATGTCGGGGCGACGTTCGCGATCTACCTTGATGGCCACGAAGTGCGTGTTCAGAAATCGCGCGACCTCCATGTCCTCAAAACTCTCGCGCTCCATGACGTGACACCAGTGGCAGGTGGAGTAGCCGATCGAGAGAAAAACGGGCTTATTCTCGCGGTTCGCCTTGGCGAAGGCCTTCGGTCCCCACGCGTACCAATCCACCGGGTTGTGGGCATGCTGTAACAGGTACGGAGAGCCCTCCAGAATCAGTCGGTTTGTGTACAGCGGTGACCCGTCAGGATGGAGGTGTTCGGTGCGTGGCCGGTAGTCCGGGGCTTTGGCCGCCACTGCTGTCTGCAGGCGTTGTCTCAGCGACGCAGGATGCAACGTGCCCGGCGGGTCATTAGCCCATACTGTTGGGGCCAAGACGAACAGCCAGCCGAGAATGGCATAAGCTACTGCGACCTTGAGAACGTTTCTACGTCTTAGCTCCCTCAACAACGAGGCCATATTACTTCCCTGAGGTTCATATCGGTGGATTCTACCCAACATAGGCCTGGCAGGGTCGTTTCATGGTTGTAAATGAAACGACTGCCCGTCCAGCGGCCAGTGATGATAGTGACCTCCACAATGAGTCGTTGCTACCACCGATAGATCGTCGCAGTCGATTGATCATTCCCTCGTCACCGATTTTGTGGAAGATCCCGCGGTCCCACCGCTGCGAAAGCCGGAACGACAAACCGGAGGATCGCTCATCTAGACGATTATCGCTGGGAAAAGCACTGCTATGGTTTGTATCAGCTGCCAGCAGCGGCTTGAATAACAATTCGCCCCCGACACGATGTGTATGTTTTCTCAACGGCGTGTCGACGCCTTTCGTACTATAGTTACTTTTCTGACATCAGGTTCCCATGGCCGCTAATTGACGATGCCACTGGCCAAGTAGCCGCAGAATTACGGATGAGGCCAGTTAAAGATGCATCACGAGGACTTGATGAATTTCGATCGGATCGACGAGACTGGAAACCCCGCTGATTTCATTGCTTTCCTGGAGGCCGTTTCCAGGAATGACGACATCATGGCAATGAAACGCAGAACTTACGAATTGCTTGCCATCAAAGCCGGCCAGCGAATCCTGGAAGTCGGTTGCGGGATCGGTGAAGATGCCCGGCGAATTTCTAAAATGATCTCGCCGGGTGGGTGCGTGATAGGAATCGACAAAAGTGTGGCTCTTGTCAGCGAAGCGCGTAGTCGCAACGGTCCGAAAGATGGGTCAATCGAATTTGTCGTGGGTGATGCGACTGCGCTCGACCTGGAATCAGGGACATTCGACGCTTGCCGGATTGAACGCACACTGATCCATATTCCAGAGCCGGCTGACGCAATCAGCGAAATGGTGCGCGTTCTTCATAGTGGTGGCAGATTGGTCGCTTATGAACCTGATCTGGAAGCATTTCTTGTTGATTCGTCCTATCGTGAGCTCACGCGCCGGCTGCTCGCTTTTTGGTATGGTCAATTGAGATGTGGTTGGGTTGCTCGTCACCTGCCGGCGCTGTTCAAAGAGAGTGGCTTGGTGGAAATAAAGGTTGAGCCGCATGCCATAATTTATGATTTCGATCTGCTCTACCGTTCGTTGTCCGGCACATTAGAGCGCGCCGCCGAAGCTGGCGTTGCAACGGCCACTGAAGTATCTGACTGGTTTGAGGATCTGGCCCGCGCTCGCGATAACGATACCTTCCTCTGTGCCAACATGGGATACATCGTTACCGGCCGCAAGCCGTAACCTGCCCTGCGCATTAATTCAATGAAAGTTCATAGATAATGGCCAGGAGATTCGAGGGATCGGGATGCCGGTGCCTGAGCTTGCCGGCACATGACAGTAGGTATATACCGCAACAAAGTGCCGGCGTCTGATTTGCTATTATATTGCCGATGCCTGTGCTTGAGATTCTTTTATGAAGCTTCGAATTCGCGGAAATAGCATGCGCTTGCGCCTGAAACGTAGTGAAGTCGATCGACTTGCGACAGGGGCCAGCGTTGTGGAGGAAACTCATTTTCCGGATGCGGTTTTGACCTATCGCCTGGACGTTTCAGATAACAGTAATATCTCGGCGACTTTTGACAACGGCAGCCTCGTAGTCAGCTTGCCAATGTCGAAAGTACTGGATTGGGCCAGTAGCGATGAAGTGTCCTTGTTCGCAGAGCAGAAGCTCTCAGGATCATGCTCCCTTTCCCTGTTGATCGAGAAAGACTTCAAATGCCTTGAGCCCGGACATCACCGGGATTGTGCGGACGATGAGGATACGTTTCCCCACCCGAGCGCCCAATCCATTGGTGCCTGACCGAACCACCGCGTCCGGGCTAACCGCCGAGGCGATACATTTCAATTCTGGATTCTGTGCCGCCTGGCAACGGCCGCAGGTTGATTCCCTGACCTGAAAAAAGACAGGTATAAAACATACCGTCTGCGGATACTCAACCGCGGGAACATTGACCGCAGAATGGCTCAGTTGCGGCCAACGGTCATCCTCGTAAGCACTTCTTCGTCGAGGCTGTCCAGGCATTCAACCCCCATCATGGATTTTTCACGTATGCATTCGGGCGCAGATAGAACCACCAGTTGAGCAGAATACATATCCCATAAAAGATTGCGAAACCGTAGAGCGCATACTCCGGCGTTGTAAGGTTTATTTGCTCGCCAAAAACCTTTGGAATAATAAAGGCACCGTACGCTCCTACGGCTGAGGTC
The DNA here is from genome assembly GCA_022564475.1 of Pseudomonadota bacterium. Classification (GTDB taxonomy): domain Bacteria; phylum Pseudomonadota; class Gammaproteobacteria; order Steroidobacterales; family Woeseiaceae; genus UBA1847. Next base: position 913 of record JADFLJ010000195.1, on the reverse strand, counting down.
CAGCCGAGCACCGGGCCGGCCTGCTCTTTGTTAAATACAACCGCAATCGTTCTGAACGTCGACCCATTGCCAACACCCGTCGCAGCGAACAGTACGATGAACAGCAGGAAAAAAGGCCAGAAGAATTCTTCCGGGGTGGGTGATCTGTAGGCGGCCGCCATGAAATGGGCTACGCCAAGGGCGGAAGCGATCATCACGATGGAAACAATTTGCGTCACTTTTGCCCCGCCTACTTTGTCCGCTATCCAGCCGCCGACCGGCCGGATCAGCGCGCCGATAAACGGTCCCATCCACGCATACATCAGTGCGCTGGGGCCGTTGGGGTTAATGGCGTCATGTACCAGTACGCCATCGCTCCCGGCAACGTGCGTGAAGCCGAATATCACCTTAATCGCGAGCGGGAATGCGGCGGAAAAGCCGATGAACGATCCAAAGGTCATCGTGTAGATGACAGTCATAGCCCAGGTATGCTTGTTCTCAAAAATTCGGAATTGCCGTTTCAGGTTGGCCTGCAGTTCACCTCGCGTAAGATATCTCAAGCACAGCAGCGTCACGATGATGACCAGCGGCAGCACAATCCACTTGCTGAGGATGCCCACTCCTGTAGGCGCAGGAAGCAGCAGATAGAGCCCCACAGAAGCTGTCAGCAGCGCAATCGACAGCAACATCGAAATCTTCGCCATACTCCAGACGGGGTTCCCGGGTTTGGGTGTTACTGCCTCGGTCGCGATATTGTTCATGCCGAACCAGCCGAAGAATGCCAGCGGTATCAGTAAGACCAGCCAGATGAATCCGGCGTTATGAAGATACGTTTCAGTACCGCTCGGAATTTTACCCAGGAGTGTCCCGCTGCTGTTGACCAGCGTCATCGACTCACCACCAAATATACCGACCGTCATCACTAATGGAATCA
>JADFLJ010000194.1 GCA_022564475.1 Pseudomonadota bacterium | reverse complement strand
TTGGCATGATTATCCTGCTCAGCCGCAAAGGTTTTGAAGCCGAGAATCTCGAGGACTTCAAGGGTCTGAACAAGCGCAGCCCGTGGTTCGCGCTGATCATGATGATCGTCATGTTCAGCATGGCCGGTGTGCCGCCGATGCTCGGTTTCTACGCCAAGATACAGGTCATTATGGCCGTTTTGGATGCTGGTCTTGCCTGGCTGGCCATTCTTGCCGTCCTGTTCTCCGTGATCGGCGCTTTTTATTATTTACGGATCATCAAACTGATGTATTTCGATGAGCCGGAGGGCACGGAGCCTTTGCAGGCAGAAGTCGATATGCGCCTGGTGTTGTCCGCCAACGGACTGCTGGTCCTGTTTTTGGGGTTGTTCCCGGGCGGTCTCCTTGCACTGTGCGCCAGCGTTTTGCCGTGATTCTCGCAGGCCAATGAAACAGGAGCCTTTGCTGGGTTCCGGCACCCCCGATTTGGGTTGCAAATAGCGCGGAGGGTTTGTAGAATGCGCGCCTTGCGGATGCGGGGTGGAGCAGTCTGGCAGCTCGTCGGGCTCATAACCCGAAGGTCGCAGGTTCAAATCCTGCCCCCGCTACCACGAATGACCTATTTATCGACGCGGGACTCGAGTCCACGAATCTCGCGCCGGTAGCCGTCACCTTTGCGACAAGCACCTCACCCCGAGGCTCGACACGAACAGGGCCGAGCAGGGCGGAGAGGGCCCGCCGGGCCTTGTCGACGTCCTCGGCCTTCGCATGGCGATCCCTGCCCAGCAGGGCGATCCGTCCGACCATGTCGCGATACCGCCCGACCAGACCAGGGATGATGTCCGGCAGCGAGGACAGCGGGGCATCGTCGCGCCTGGACGTATCGAGCTGTTTTGTCATCGCCGCCTTTTGCTGTTCAAGCCGCGTCAAACGAGCCTCGAGCGTCTCCGAGTAACCGCGCTGCTCGATGGCGTCTGCTACCCGCTCCAACTTGGTCTCGATCAAGCGGAGTTCCGACTGCAATCGCTTAACCGAAGACGACGACGTCTTCGCCTCGTTGCGCATATCACGAATGCGCTCGCGCACCCGGCGCTGCATGTAGGAGACCATATCGTCCGATAGCAGCTCGCGCTGAACGCCTGACAGCAGTGCCGTCTCGGCGATTTTGTGATCGACGCGCAGATGATTGTCACAGAGCGACGAGCCGCCATTCGTGCGGGACGAGCAGGCGTAGCGGCCCCGAGATTCGATGATCATTTTTGCGCCGCACCGGTCGCAGACCATTAACCCGGAGAGCAGGTACCGCGGCGGCCGACCCCGGCGCACCTTGCTTGCCTTCGCCTGTTTTCGTCGTGACGGCTCCGCGAATCGCGCCTGAACGCGTTGCCACGTGTCTTGGGAGACGATTGCCAGCGCGGGCATGTCGCGGATGACCCACTCGGAGCGCGGCCGCTCGACCTTTATTCGCCTGCTGGTGAACGGCACCTTGGTCCAACTCGTCCGGTTCCAGATTAACTTGCCGGTGTAACGCTCATTGAGCAGGATTGCGCGCACGGTGCTGCCCAGCCAGCCGCGACAGCGTCGCTGTTTTCGTCGCCACGTTGAGCCTGGCGAGGCTGTGCCTCGAGCATTGAGGCCCTCGGCGATTGACTTCATGCCCTCGCCGGCCGCGTAGCGCTGAAAAATCTCGCGCACGACCTCGGCCTGGCCGGGTACGACGACGATGCGCCAGCGGCGCTTGCCGCTCGTTCGCACCGGCTCCGAGCTGTAGCCGTAGGCCCGACCGCCGGGATTAAATTCCTGCTCGACGACCTCGCGCTGGCCGCGTCTGGTGCGGTGAATGATCTTCTCCACCTCCTGCTCGTCCATGTAGTTGGCGACGGACGCGATCAGTGATGCACCAGTCTGCCGGCTGTCAAAGCCCCGGCAGTCGACGAGAAACTGACCGCGAAACTTGAGCAAGGCGAGTTGACGCTGCAGCTCGCCCGGCGCCCTCGTCAGTCGGCTTGTCTCGTCGACGACTATCATGTCGAACTTACCGGCCTCGGCGTCGGCGAGCAGCCGGCGATAGTCGGGGCGATCATTGTCTGATCCAGTAATTCCCTCGTCGGAGTACGTGCCGACGTGTTCCCAGCCTTCGCGCTCGATGAGCTGTGTGCAGTTTCTCAACTGCGCGGCAGTGCTGTTGCTGTCCTGCTTGTCAGTGCTGAACCGTGTGTATGTTGCTGCTCTCATGCTTTTCTGCTCCGTTGTTTTGCGTGACGCCTGCGCCAGGTGTCCTGCCGGGCGGCGTTACGTGCCCGCTCGCACTCATCGCCGTGACAGTGTCTCCTGCGTTCACCGCGTGACACGCGATCGATAAAAAAATTGTTGCACCCATCACGGGCGCATAGGCCGACTCGCTTATGCAGACCGGCCTGATGAATGCTTGCGACTGCAAAACCGCAGATAGATAGCAGCGTTGCCTCGGACACGCGGTAGCTCATCGGCATCTCGCGGTGCACCTTTTTTCCTCGCTTGACGATGCGGTATCCAGGAACTACGTCAAAGTGGATTCCGGAATCAATGCGCTCCAATGTTTTCGTTTTCTTGTCGATGCGGCGACCAAGCATGGCCGCAATCGCGCCCTCGAAGCCTTCCCCCGACTTGAGCGTTGCCAGCCATTCGCGAGTTTGATGCTGCGCATCGCGACACACGCGCAGTCGTGGCAGCAATTCCATCGGCCACATATCTCCGAACGCCTCAGTCACTGCGTTCGGGTGATTCAGCTTTATGTTGGCGAATCGGATCGCCGCATCGATAAACGGCTCCTGTAATTGGTAAAACTCCATGCCACCCCCAAAAGCCTGTAACGGGCTACCAGCTTACTACGCTATCATGCTATTTTCCACTCTTCGGTGGCGACTTGAGGAAGTCCGACGATGCGTACCTTCGATGAGTTGAAAATCGTGCAGACAACGTGGCTGTATCGCGAGGCGAAGGTCAGCCCGACTTGTGGCAATCGAGCCCTCAAGAAACTCAAGGACAGTGGACTGATCGATCCGGAGGAATCGCCCACCAAGCGGAAGGGTCTCAATGTCCGCGAAAGCAAACTGCTTTGGGCTACCCTGAATGGTGACGTCATTGCAGCCAGATGAAAACCTGAAACGCTTGGTCGACGTTTTGATCGACGTGATGGTGCGCCGATTGGTATCGGATGCCGAGGAGAAAACCGAGTCGAACCCGGACGACGAAGACAAAAACGAGTGAGGACGAAGCAGCAGCGCGGCCGCTTCGCCCCCATGTTCGGACCATTAGGAGGACGATCCAATGCGAAGTCTACGGCAAACGCGGCCGCGCGTCTGCGCCGGTTGTCGGATTCCGATCCGATTCGGTGATTTTTGTCGAAAATGCCAAAGCGGCCGGCTGGCCATAGCGCACATTGAGGCGGCGTTGCAATTCATGCGGTTGCCGAGATGAACGACGAGCAGCGAGATTCAGCCGGGCCGAAAATGCAAGTCGTCCATTATGACGACGACGGTCTGCCGGGAGCCGTTACGCGAATTGCGCCCGGCGAGCGATTCACGGAGTTAGGCAACGCCAAGCGCTTTGCATATCAGCACGGCAGCAGGGTGCGGTTTGTCTGGCCCTGGAATCGCTGGCTGTTCTGGGATGGCAAACGCTGGCGCAATGATGATTCGGGCACGATCCCGACGCTTGCAAAACGGACGGTCGATTCACTGTGCGCCGAGGCCGCAGAATTTTCGGACGACCAACGCCGCGAAGCGCTCAGGCACGCGGCTCGCTCTGAATCTGCCGCGGCAATGCGGGGCATGCTCGAGCTGGCACGGTCTGAGCCCGGCATCCCGGTATCGCCCGACGATCTGGACAGCAACCCCATGCTGCTGAACGCGCTGAACGGCACGGTCAATCTGCGCACGGGCATGCTCCGCGATCACGACCCGGACGATTTAATTTCCCACCTGGCCGAGGCGGAATTGAGCGATCAAAAATGTCCACTGTGGCTGGGATTTCTGGACAAGATTTTCGCCGGCCAGCAGGACCTGATCGACTACTTGCAGCGAGCGGTCGGATACACCCTGACCGGAGGAACGGACGAGCAGTGTCTTTTCTTTCTGCACGGCAATGGCGCCAATGGCAAGAGCACCTTCATCGGCGCGGTCGAGCACGTCCTCGGCAGCTATGCGCTGACGACACCCGCGGAGACACTGATGGCAACCCGCCGAGACAGCATCCCGAATGATGTAGCCAGGTTGAATGGCATACGGATGGTTGTCGCCTCGGAGCTGGACGAGGGCAAGCGATTCAACGAAAGCCGCATAAAGGATTTGACCG
>JADFLJ010000193.1 GCA_022564475.1 Pseudomonadota bacterium | reverse complement strand
GGCTTCGTTCGTGTGTCCAAACATGTTCGACTTTTACTCCGTTCTTGCCGGTGTGGCTTGCTGATTGATCGCTGAACGTAATGCGTGCCAGGCGAGGGTTGCGCACTTAACGCGTGCGGGAAATTGCCGCACACCCTCGAGCGCTCGCAGTTTTCCAAGTTTGATGCTGCGCTGCACGTCTCCGGCAGAGGCGGTCAGGCTGGACGTTACGTCCTCAAATTTCGCCAGTGCGTCGCGTTCGTGTAATCCGATGATACTGTCCGTTAATAAAGACGCTGAGGCGACCGAGATCGCGCAACCCGAGCCCTCAAATGCCGCGTCACGAATGTTTCCCGCCGCATCGACCTGCAAATACAGACGCAGTTTGTCGCCGCACAGCGGGTTGATGCCCTCTGCGGAATGCGTTGCGGATTCGAGCTTGCCGAAGTGGCGTGGTTTGCGCGCGTGATCCAGTATCAGCTCCCGGTAAAGGTCGCGGAGCTCATCACTGCTCATTCCGCCGAATTCGTTCATGCAAAAACCTGCCGTGCTTTCTCGATGGCTGCAATAAGCCGATCGATGTCGTCGCTGTCGTTGTAAAGTGACAGCGATGCGCGGGCCGTGCCGGCCAGGCCGAAGAACTCCATGACCGGCATTGCGCAATGATGTCCGGTGCGAATCGCGATGCCCTGATGATCCAGAATCGTCCCGAGGTCATGCGGATGAATATCGCCGAGCAGGAAGGACTGCACGCTGGCCTTGTTAGCGGAGGTGCCGATGAGTCGAATGTCTTCAATCTCGCCGAGCTTCGTGGTCAACTGGGTCAGCAGGTCCTGCTCGTGTGCAGCGATCTTGTCGAAGCCGACGTCCAGTATGTAGTCGACTGCCGCAGCAAGGCCGATGATCCCGGCAATATTGGGTGTGCCCGCTTCAAACTTGTAAGGCAGATCGTTGAACGTTGTGCCGTCCAGCCGCACCTCGAGAATCATGTCGCCGCCACCTTGCCAGGGCGGCATCGCGTCGAGCAGCGCCTCGCGGCCGTACAGCACGCCGGTGCCGGTAGGGCCGAACATCTTGTGACCGGAAAATGCATAAAAGTCACAGCCAAGCTCCTGCACGTCGATCGCCATGTGCGGGACAGCTTGTGCACCATCAATCAGCACCATGATGTCAAACTGCTTCGCCCAGGCAATAATATCTTTCACCGGATTGATCGTACCGAGGGCATTCGAGACGTGGCCGACGGCCATCAGGACGACTTCGTCTGTCATCAATGCGCGTAATACATCGAGGTCAATCTGGCCGCTGTCATCGATAGGCGCGATAAGTAATTCAGCGCCTGTTTGTTCGCAAACAAGTTGCCAGGGGACGATATTGGAATGGTGTTCCAGTTGCGTGATGAGTATTTTATCGCCGGCACCTATGCGGGGGCGGCAAAAACTTTGTGCAACGAGGTTGACGGATTCGGTCGTTCCGCTCGTCAGGACTATTTCGCTGCGGCTTGCGGCGTTGATGAAGGACTGCAGCTTGTCGCGTGCGCCCTCGTAGGCCTCAGTGGCGCGATGGCTAAGGGCGTGCACGCCGCGGTGCACATTCGCATGATCGTGGCGATGATAGTTCGCCACGGCATCGATGACGGTTGTCGGTTGCTGCGCGGTGGCAGCGCTGTCCAGGTAGACCAGCGGCTGGCCGTTGATCTCCTGCTGCAGCGCCGGAAAGTCGGCTCTTACACCCAATGTAGTGATGTTCTCACCGCGATTTCGCACTACCTGACTCACGCGCTGTCTCCATCGTCGAGTTCGTCCAGCCGCGCCTCAAGCTGTGAGGCGATCAGCTGCCGCAACTCCACGATTGGCGACTTCTCGACCACGGTGGTGGCGAACGCGCGGGTAAGCACGCGTTTTGCCTCTTGCCGGTCCAGCCCTCGAGTCTGCAGGTAGAAGAGGGCGTTATCATTCAGCTGGCCCACTGTCGTGCCGTGTGCGCACTTGACCTCATCGGCGTAGATTTCCAGTTCGGGTTTCGCGTTTATCTCGCTGTGTTTCGACAACAGCAGATTGTGATTTGCCTGTGTCGCGTCGCTGCCGTCTGCACCTTTATGCACAATCGCCTTGCCATTCCAGACACACCGACTTCTGCCGCTTATGATGCCGCGGTATTCCTGCACCGACGTCGCAGGCCCGACACGATGGTCCACACGCGTGTGATTATCGATGTGTTGCTTGTCGCTACCAATGTACAGACCGTTGAATTCCGCTGACACACCGGCAGCGACGATATCAATGTTCAGGTCATTGCGTGTGAACACGCCACCAAGGTCAATGCCGAAGTGTCGAATGCTGCTGTCTTTTCCCAGGCGGACGCTCAAGCGCTGTGTCTGGGAATGATTGCGGCTGCGGTTTTGTATTCTGACGTAGTCGAGTTCAGCGCCGTTGCCCAGTGTGACGTCAATAACGACATTCGAGTAGTGATTCGCATCGCCGGATGACGCATGGTATTCGATGAAGCGCGCTGAGCTTCCTGAGTCGAGGCTGACAACGACGCGAGCATGAGATGTGAGCGGTCGTGATGCAGCGCGGTCCACGAATAACAGACCGACAGGTTTCTCGATGCGCTTGTTCTCGCCTATTCGAATGACAATACCGTCGGTCATCAACGCGGCGTTGAGGTCGGCGAGTGGCTCATCAATGCTGATGTCGGTCGCGTCGTCGATGGTAGTTACACTGATTGCCGCTGTAGTCAGCGCACTGGACAGTTCCTCGTGCAAGTGGCCGTTCGCGAATACCAGCCAGGTCGCGTCAATCGATGCCTGAATCTCGCGTATCTGCGTCTCATCCAGCGCTTCTAGCGGCGCATCGTCCGCTTGTGCGAGCCATCGTTCGCTGATGTCGATGATGTTCGACAGGTCAGAGTATTTCCAGTTTTCATCGCGCGTGGTCGGAAAGCCGCGCTTGATGAACTGCTGCATCGCGCGTTGCCGCAATTCCGACGGTGTCTCACCGCTTAATGAAGCGACGACCCGTGATAGAGCGTCAGGCTGTAAGGAAATAACACTCATGCGCTGGCTGCTTCTCGAACCCATTCGTATCCCTGCTCTTCGAGCTTCAGCGCAAGCGACTTGTCACCCGAGTGCGCGATCCTGCCTTCGGACAGGACGTGAACAAAGTCCGGCTCAACGTATTCCAGCAGGCGCTGGTAATGCGTAATCAGGATGATGGCTCGGTCCGGGCTGCGCAGTGCGTTGATGCCGCCCGCAACGGCTTTCATCGCGTCGATGTCGAGGCCCGAGTCTGTCTCATCGAGTATGGCCAGCCTGGGTTCAAGCATCGCCATTTGCAGAATCTCATTGCGCTTTTTTTCACCGCCCGAGAAACCTTCGTTAACGCCACGATTCAGGAACTTTGGGTCCATGCCGAGCGTTGCCATTTTCTCACGAGCGAGCTTGAGAAACTCGAACGCATCGATTTCCGGCAAGCCCTGATGTTTGCGCCTGGCATTCATCGCGGCTTTGAGCAGGTAAGCATTGTTGACGCCGGGAATTTCGACGGGGTACTGAAAGCCCAGAAAAATGCCTTCTCTGGCACGTTCTTCGGGTTCCAGATCAAACAGGTCATTGCCATTGAACGTGATAGAACCCCCCGTCACTTCGTAGGCGTCATGACCCGCGATGACTTGCGCGAGCGTACTTTTTCCGGATCCGTTGGGACCCATAATGGCATGCACTTCGCCGGCTTTTACGGACAGGGACAGACCGCGAAGAATGTCGGTGTCACCTGTGCGTACTTCAAGATTCGTAATATCGAGCATTATTGTTTCCTAGCCAATAGCGCCTTCGAGGCTGACGTTAAGCAATGCCTGTGCCTCGACGGCGAATTCCATCGGCAATTCATTAAAAACCTGTTTGCAAAAACCGTTGACGATCATGTTGACCGCATCTTCCTCAGAGAGACCGCGTTGACGGCAGTAGAACAATTGGTCGGCCGAGATCTTCGACGTCGTTGCCTCGTGTTCGATTTGTGCGGTCGGATTGCGAATTTCCATGTAGGGGAATGTGTGCGCGCCGCAATCCTTACCGATAAGCAGGGAATCGCACTGCGTATGATTGCGTGCGCCGCTTGCTTGCGGCATCACGCGCACCAGGCCGCGGTAAACGTTCTGTGCGTGTCCGGCCGAAATTCCCTTTGAGACGATCGTGCTGCGCGTGTTGCGACCAATGTGGATCATCTTCGTACCGGTGTCGGCCTGTTGGAAATTATTGACGACCGCGACGGAATAAAACTCGCCGACAGAGTTGTCGCCACGCAGAATGCAGCTTGGATACTTCCACGTAATAGCAGAGCCGGTTTCGACCTGCGTCCAGGAGATTTTCGAGTTCGCTCCACGACA
>JADFLJ010000031.1 GCA_022564475.1 Pseudomonadota bacterium | reverse complement strand
CACAATGCCGATGAAGATAACGAGGCCGATCGTATGATTATGCAGGAACGCCTTGAAACAGCCCGCGGGTTGGCGATCGCGCGCGAGCCATTGATGATATGCCATGAGTCCACCGGCACAGGCTACCGAAAGGTAATACCAGGCGCCGAGTTCGGCACTCAGGCCGACGAAAACAAGTGCCAGCAACATGATCAGCTGCAGTCCGCCAATTACAAAAAGATCTACCTCGCCGAACAACAGGGCTGTTGATTTGACGCCAAGTTTGCGGTCGTCCTCGCGATCGACCATCGCATAATAGGTATCGTAAATAACGGCCCAGATTAAAGCGGCGCCGAATACAATCCACGCCAGCTGCGGCACTTCACCGGTTTGCGCGGCGAAGACCATGGGCACGGCCCAGCCGAATGCGGCGCCCAGAATAAATTGCGGAATTGAAACAAAGCGTTTGATGAACGGATACGAAACCGTTAATCCCGCGGCCACGATCGCGAGTAGCTGTGCCGGACGGTTGAGCATTGTTGCCAGGCCGATTGCAAAGAGGCCGAGCGCGACAAACAAGGTAAGCGCTTCTAACGGCGCAACCGCGCCGGACGCAATCGGGCGGTTGCGAGTCCGCTCCACATAGGGGTCGATGTCGCGATCAACGTAGTCGTTCAGAACACAGCCGGCCGACCGCATGATGAAGACGCCAAGCACGAAAACAATGAACAGCCCCTGGTCCGGATGCCCCTCGCCTGCGAGCCAAAGCGCCCACAGCGTCGGCCATAACAGCAGCCAGACGCCGATGGGCTTGTCGATGCGCATGAGCCTGCCGTAGTTACGAACCTGGGCGACCAGCTCAGGAGCTATATTGCGGGAGAAGAATTTTTTCATTAGCGGGAGTTTACTGTAGGAATGACTCGCAGGAGCGGCTTTGCCCGAAGGGCCGCACCGTGAGCCGCGACAAGCTCGGGCCTGAAGGCCCTCCTACAGGGTCACCCCAATGTCACCGACCCGCGCGGTCGGGCCTGAAGGCCCTCCTGCAGATCCTCCTACACCTTGCCGTAAAGGTGTACGTCCGCGAGCCAGCGCCGCACGATCGCCGCCGCGTTTTCAGGTGATGCTCGTTGCACGAGCTCTGCGGCAAGCTGGACCTGCGGCATCAGCTCTGCGTCGCGAACAAGATCGGCGACACGGTAGTCCGGCAGGCCGGTCTGTCGCGTGCCCAGCAATTCACCGGGGCCGCGTAATTCCAGATCGCGTTGTGCGACGACAAATCCATCGTTGGTGTCGCGCAGTACCGAGAGGCGAGTCTTCGCAAGTCGACCCAGTGGTGGTTTGTAAACAAGAACGCAATGACTTTGCGTTGCACCCCGTCCGACACGCCCGCGCAACTGGTGCAGTTGTGATAAGCCCATGCGCTCGGCATTTTCGACAATCATGAGGCTCGCATTCGGCACATCGACGCCTACCTCGACAACCGTCGTTGCCACAAGCAATTGAATGACGCCTTCTTTGAACGCCTGCATACCGCGCTCTTTTTCAGCGGCCCGCATGCGGCCGTGTACAAGCCCTACACGCACATTCGGCAGCGCCTCTGTCAGCATTTCATAACTTGCTGCAGCGGCCTGATAGTCGAGAACCTCCGATTCCTCAATCAGCGGGCACACCCAGAAAGCCTGCTGGCCGGACTCGCATGCCAGGCGCACGCGGTCAGTGACCTCCTCGCGCCGATTGTCGGGAATGGCAATGGTTTTCACAGGCTGCCTGCCGGGCGGCAATTCATCGATGATGGATATGTCGAGGTCGGCGTAAGCGGCCATCGCCAATGTTCGCGGGATTGGCGTCGCAGTCATCACGAGCTGATGCGGGTGGCCCAGCTCGCTGTCACCCTTGTCGCGCAGGGCCATGCGCTGATGTACGCCGAAGCGATGTTGTTCATCGATAATAATCAGGCCAAGCTTGCCAAACGAAACACCTTCCTGAAACAGTGCGTGCGTGCCGACGACAAGTTTGGCCGAGCCATCTTCGATGGCTCGTATCGATTCGCGACGCTCAGCGACACGCTGACTACCCGACAACCACGCAGGTTCGATTCCGAGCGGGCGGAACCAATCGCAAAAACTTTTCCAGTGTTGTTCGGCAAGCAACTCGGTCGGCGCCATGATCGCGGCCTGCACGCCACAGGAAATCGCCTTCAAACAAGCGATCGCCGCAACCACGGTCTTGCCCGAACCCACATCACCCTGAATCAAGCGCATCATCGGATGCGGCTGCGACAGGTCGCCGAGGATTTCATCGACAACCTTGCGTTGCGCGGCCGTTAATTCGAACGCCAAATCGCGAACAAAACCAGCGACCTCGGGTTCCCCGTCTGTCAGCGCGGGAGCCGTTTCCGTGTCCGCGAGTGCACGCAGCCTCTTGAGGCTCAGGTAGTGCGCCAGTAATTCCTCAAAGGCCAGTCGCTGCTGACATGGATGTCGGCCAGCCATCATTAGTTCGACATCAGCGTCCGGCGGCGGTCGATGCAGGTACACGATCGCCTCGGCCAGTGGCGGTAAATTCAGGCGCTCGATAATTTTGGCCGGCAGCAACTCGCGCGGCGGAGATCGCTGCATGATCCGCAGCGCCTGATCGGTCAGGCTGCGTAAACGTCCCTGTTGCACGCCCTCGGTCGCCGGGTAAATCGCGGTGAGCGAATCGTTGATGGCCGGATCCTGGTCTTTGCGCAATATACGGTATTCGGGATGGATCATTTCGAGGCCCGCGCTACCCTTGCGGGTTTCGCCGAAGCACGTAACGTGCACGCCAGCTTGAAACTGTGCTTGTTGCGCGCGCGAGAAATGAAAGAAGCGCAGCGTCAGCTGGCCGCTGCCATCACCCAGCCGGACCAACAGGCTGCGGCGACCTCGATAAACGGTTTCGGACAGCAGCACCTCGCCTGTCACGAGACAACGTTCGCCCGTAGCGAGCGCACCGAGTTTTACAAGTTGAGTGCGATCTTCGTAACGCAACGGCAACAGGAACAATAAGTCCTCGATGGCAAATATGCCGAGGCGCTCCAGTTTTTTTGCGAGAGCGGGGCCGACACCGTGCAGTTCAGTTAAGCGAGTTGCTGCCGAATTGTCTTGGTTGGTCACTTTGGCGTTAGCCGCGACTGTCTCTGACGTGGTCATGTAGGAGCGACTTTAGCCGCGACATTCGCGGCTAAAGTCGCTCCTACAGCGCCAGTATCGCGTCGGCCTCCACGTCGACGCCCTTGGGTAGTGCGGACACTTCCACGGCGGCGCGCGCGGCGTACGGCTTATCGAAATAATCTTCCATGACGGCGTTGACGGTTGCGAAATCCTTGAGGTCGGTCAGGAATACTGTGATCTTGACGATCTGGTTCAAGCTACCGCCAGCGGCCTCTGAAATCGCCTTGAGATTATCGAATACGCGTCGTGCGCGCGCCTCGAAGTCGCCCTCAACGACGGTCATCGTTTTTGGGTCCAGAGGAATTTGCCCGGAAATAAATACGAGTCCGTTCGTCTTGATGGCTTGCGAGTAGGTGCCGATGGCAGAGGGTGCAGCATCGGTCTGAACAGCTTCTTTACTCATTTTTCTCCGTCTTTTTGTCAGGCGCAGTCGCGGGACACACGAATCACGTTCGACATCTTACGCACATCACGCATTATTTGGGCGAGGTGGTTTCGGTCACGTACCTGGATAATAAAGGACAGCATCGAGCAGTCTTCGTGACGTCCCAGCACTTCAACTTGTTCGATGTTCGAACCACCGTCAGCAATGGTAGCTGCGACTTCGGCGAGGACACCCGGCTTGTTGAGTGTGTCTGTCTGTATTTGACTGGAAAATTCCAGGTTGATGTCTTTCTCCCAGCTTACGGCAATCCATTTTTCAGGTTGCTTGCGGAAGTTGATGAGGTTGCCGCAGCAGTTGCGGTGAATAATCACTCCTCGCCCGGAGCTCAGATAACCCATCACATCATCGCCTTGAATCGGGTAGCAGCACTTGGCGTAACTGACCACCATGCCTTCTGTGCCGGCGATAACGAGATTGGCCGGCTCATTCGTCACATCACCGTCTTCTCCCACACCCAGCAGGAAGCGAGCAGTTAATGGCGCAATTCTTTCGCCAAGTCCAAGTTGTTCAAATAGCTGTGCCGTATCCTTGAGGCCAAGTTCCTCGATTGCTGCGCTCATGCGCAGCTTGCCGACTTTGCGCAAGGATGAACCCAGATCCTTGAGAGACCGATCGAGCAGGCGCTTGCCAAGATCGACAGATTCACCCTTGCGCAGGTTTCTCATGTGTTGCCGAATTGCCGTGCGGGCTTTTGCTGTGCGTGCGAATGTCAGCCAGTTCGGATTCGGTTTGGCACCGCGTCGCTTAATAATTTCGACAGTCTGTCCGTTAGCCAGCTGCGTGCGCAGTGGCACTAGCGATCGATCAATTTTTGCGGCGACCGTGCGATTGCCGACGTCGGTGTGTACGGCATAGGCGAAGTCGACGGTGGTCGCGCCTTTCGGCAATGGAATGATGTCGCCCTTTGGCGTAAACACATAGATCCTGTCCGGGAACAGGTCGACCTTGACGCTTTCGAGAAACTCTTCGGACGATCCGGAGCCCTGCAGTTCTGCAAGATTTGATAACCACTCGCGCGCGCGGCGTTGTGGTGTCGCATCGATAGGGCTATCAGCCTTGTATTGCCAGTGTGACGCAACGCCGGACTCGGCGACGCGATCCATATTTTGAGTTCGAATCTGCACTTCGAGCGGCATGCTTTTGGGGCCGAACAAAGTTGTATGTAGTGACTGGTAGCCGTTGACACGCGGAATCGCGATGTAATCCTTGAAGCGGCCGGGCATCGGTTTGTAGAGACCGTGCACCAGACCCAAAACCTGGTAACAGGTGCTGACGTCCTTGACGATGATGCGAAAACCATAAACATCGACGACGTCACTCAGCAAACGTTTTTTCTCGGCCATCTTCTTGTAAATGCTGTACAGGTGTTTTTCGCGGCCGATGACCTCTGCGTCGAGTCCCTCTTCGGTCATGGCGTTACGGAATTCTTCGGAGATGCGCTTAACGATTTGACGCTGGTTGCCCTTGCTCTTTTTCAGCGCCTTGCTAAGCACGCGATAGCGCATCGGATAGAGGTAGCGAAAACCCAGGTCTTCGAGCTCTACCTTAAGACGATTGATGCCAAGCCGGTTTGCGATGGGTGCATAAATATCGAGCGTCTCACGGGCGATACGTCGTTTTTTTTCGACAGGCATCGCGCCCAGTGTTTGCATGTTGTGCAGACGATCGGCGAGTTTCACGAGGATCACACGAATGTCCTCGATCATCGCGAGCATCATCTTGCGGAAACTCTCGGCTTGAGCCTCTGCGCGACTGTGAAATTTAATCTGATCAAGCTTGCTGACGCCGTCGACCAACAGCGCGACCTCACCGCCGAATTGCTCTGTTATTTCTTCAAGCGTCGCATCGGTGTCTTCAACGGTGTCGTGCAGAATGGCCGCCATAATTGCCTCTGAGTCGAGGCGCATGTCGGCGAGTTCCTGTGCGACGGCAACAGGATGCGTGATATAGGGTTCGCCGGTCTTGCGGGTCTGGCCCTTGTGTGCGGCCGCACCAAACGTGTAGGCGTCTGCTACCTGCTTGATTTTGGTGTCGGGCAGATAGGACGCCAGCGTATCGAGCAGGTGCCGCAAACCGTGGTCGCGCTTCGACGCACCGGGTAGTTTGGAGAGCAAATTCGCGGCATAGTCCATGCCACGATCATACTGAATTCTCGGGCCTAAAGGCCCTCCTACAGCATCACGACCAATTCAACGTAGGAGCGGCTTCAGCCGCGACCGGTTCGGGCCTAAAGGCCCTCCTACAGCTACGACCGGTCCGGGCCTAAAGGCCCTCCTACAGGTGGTTTGGGCCTAAAGGTCCCCCTGCAACCGTGACCAATCAGCCGCCAATCGATATCCCACGCACTGATATCCCGCGCACTGGCAGGATGTCCTGCGGGAGTTCTGGTTGCAGCAACTCTTCAACGGGCGGTATATCAATTTCTTCCAGAATTGCCGGGGTGACAAGTCCTGCAGCAATCTCGCGCAATGCAATGATCGTTGGTTTGTCATTCTCGGGATCGACCATCGGCTCTGCGCCGTGGGCGACCCGGCGCGCGCGCTTTGCGGCGACCAGAACCATCTCAAAAATGTTATCGATATTCTTCAGGCAGTCTTCAACTGTAACGCGTGCCATCGTCTTTATTCCTCTCGGTTGCGGTGAGGCTATGGCCCCGGCCGCGTGAATTAGGCTGGTCCTGAGACCGCGAAACGCAGGCTAGCCAACCTTTGGGCCGAATACCAGTGCTTATTCCAAAAAGTTATAAGGGTCTGAGCAGGGCGTCAAGCTCAGCAACCGCACAATCGAGGTCGTCATTGACGATGACGTGGTCAAACTCATGCTGGTGTTCGATGTCGCTGCGGGCGTCCCGCAGCCGGCGCTCGATCACAGCGGGTGAATCCGTCCCCCGGTCGCGCAACCTGCGCTCCAGTTCCTCAAGCGACGGCGGCAAGACAAAGATCGTGATGCATTCGGGCATCGATTCGCGCACCTGCCGGGCACCCTGCCAGTCGATTTCCAATATCACGTCATGCCCGTTCGTGAGGTGTTCATCGACCTGTTCGCGGCTCGTACCGTAAAAGTTGTCGAAAACTTCGGCCGATTCGAGCATCGCGCCGCGCTCGCGCAGGTCAAAAAATTCATCACGGTCGACGAACAAATAATCGACACCGTTCGCTTCGTCGCGCCGCTTTTCACGCGTCGTATAGGAAATGGAAAAACGTAATTCGGGATTTTTCGTCGTAAGCGCTTTTACAAGTGTCGTCTTGCCGGCACCCGAAGGCGCCGTGATGACGTAAAGCCTGGCAGCTGCTGTCATATCACTCAACGTTCTGAACCTGTTCGCGCATCTGCTCGATAAGCACCTTGAGCTCGACGGCCGCTTTGCTTGTTTCTGCGTCAGCGGATTTGGATCCCAGCGTATTGGCTTCGCGGTTGAGTTCCTGCATCAAGAAATCGAGGCGCCGACCGACGGGCTCGTCCTTTGCGAGGGTTTCCCGGATCTCGGCGATGTGGCTGTCGAGTCGGTCAAGCTCTTCATCCACGTCGATCTTCTGCGCGATCAGCGCGAGCTCCAATTCCAGTCGTTCGGGATTTGCATCTACATCGAGCTTGTCGATTCGTTCCTGCTGTTTCTTGCGCACGGCGTCGAGTACCTCGGGCATGCGGGCACGCACGGACGTTGCCAGGCTCGCAATGTCGGCGCAGCGTGATTCGAGCATCGAAGCGATTCGAAAGCCTTCGCTGGCACGCATTGCCAGCATCGCTTCGATAGACTTGGCGAGTAAATCGGAGATCGCCTGGAACAGCGGTTCGACTTCGATCTCAGATTGCTGAACAACGCCGGGCCAGCGCAAAATGTCGATCGGATCTACCTTGTCGGCGTCGTGCAGCACGGACGCAATTGATGCAAGTCGCGTCGACAATAATTTGACGAGCTCGTCGTTAAGCTGTATTTCGGAACTGGCATCCAGAACGCGCCGAAAACGGAACGCGCATTCGATCTTGCCGCGCTTCAGACGGTCACCGACCTGTTGGCGAAACGCTTGTTCTTGTGGCCGAAATTCATCGGGAAGCTTGAACTGCACATCGAGATAGCGGTGGTTGACGGCCCTGAGTTCCCACGTGAGGGCACCGAATTCCGTGTCAACGGACTGTCGAGCAAAGCCTGTCATACTGTGTAACATCTGCTTCTATCTCCGCTTGTGCCGGATCGGTCACGTTTTTTGAATGCCCGGCACGGCATAGTAAAGAGACCCAAGCAAGAACGAAACACCATGAACGTCGAGTACGCCAAAGTATCCGCACTGGGGGACCGTCAGGACAACCAGGACCGCGCCGCTGTTGTTGTTGCCGAAGATGCAGCGATGCTGCTTGTGTTTGACGGCATGGGTGGTCATTCAGACGGCGCGCGCGCGGCCGAGACGGGGCTCAAGGTCGTGCAGGATATATTCATGGGGGCGCGTTTACCGATCCTGGATCCGCAGGGTTTTCTCTATATGGCGCTGTCTCGCGCACACGATGCCGTCGTTGAACTCGGGCACGATGTGGCGGTCGATTTTCGGCCACGTGCGACCTGTGCCATCTGTCTGGTGCAGGAAGGCGGCTCGTTTTGGGCGCACATTGGCGACAGCCGCATTTACCAGATTCGCAACGGTCGCGTCCTCACGCGGTCGCGGGATCACAGTCATGTCGAAGTTCTTATCCAGGAAGGCGCCATTACCGAGGAAGAGGCGCTTGACCATCCGATGCGCAATTTCGTCGAATGTTGCCTGGGTGGAGACGCACCGGTCCCCGATATGAGTATTAGTTCAAAATTGCCGCTGGCGATCGGGGATGTGTTGCTGGTGTGCTCGGATGGCCTGTGGTCGGGGATTAGTGACGACGACATAGGCGAAATTTCCAGCCCGGGCGAGAACAATCTTGCCGAAAATCTGAAGGCGCTCAGCATCAAGGCATTGAATGCCAACTCCCCCTACAGCGACAATACGACCGGAACTGCCATTCGCTGGCAGAATTCCTGATCTAATACATTCTGAAGGAGCAAGCTGATGCGACCAAGCGGCCGCGCCGCGGACAGTATCCGCACGGTCACGTTTACACTTGATTTCACCTGTCATGCAGAAGGTAGCGTGCTTGTGGAATTCGGCGAGACACGTGTGCTTTGTACGGCAAGCGTCGAGGATCGTGTGCCGGGCTGGATGCGCGGCAAGGGACGCGGCTGGGTGACAGGCGAATACGGCATGCTGCCGCGCGCCACGCATACGCGTTCAGCACGAGAGGCGGCCCGCGGCAAACAAAGTGGCCGCACTGTCGAAATCTCACGCCTGATCGGTCGCTCCCTGCGCGCTGTTATCGATCTCTCGGCACTCGGCGAGCGAACGGTGACGCTCGACTGTGATGTCTTGCAAGCCGACGGCGGAACGCGCACCGCCGCGATCAGTGGCGCATACGTCGCACTTGCGTTGGCGATGCAGCGACTTGTTGCTGCAGGAAAGATCAAGAAGAACCCGTTGCTGGGTCAGGTTGCTGCGGTGTCTGTTGGTGTCTACCGCGGTACAGCTGTACTCGACCTTGATTATGCCGAAGATTCCGAAGCAGAAACAGACATGAACATCGTCATGAACGATGCCGGGCGCTTTATCGAAGTGCAGGGCACAGCCGAGGGACACGCGTTCAGCCAGGAAGAGCTGTCCGAAATGCTCGCGCTCGCAGAAGCCGGAATTGCACACATAGTCCGGAAACAAGACAAGGTGCTCGCCGCTGCCAAGCAGGTCGATTCTTGAAACTGCCGGCGAAAATCGTCATGGCCAGCGGCAACGCTGGAAAGATCCGGGAGCTAAGGCGTCTTCTCGAACATCTCGACGTTGTTGTCGTGCCGCAGTCCGACTTCGACCTAAGCGCCGCGGACGAGACCGGCACGACGTTCGAGGAGAACGCCATCATCAAAGCCCGCCATGCGGCGGCTGCAACAGGGCTGCCGGCGATTGCCGATGACTCGGGACTGCTCGTCGACTTCCTGGACGGGCGGCCCGGCGTATACTCCGCGCGTTACGCAGGCGCGACGGCGACAGACGGCGACAATATCAATCGTCTGCTCAATGAGTTAGACGGTGTTGCGCAGGATGATCGCGGCGCTGAATTTCATTGTGTTGCCTGTTTCCTGTTGCACGCTGATGCGCAGCCGCTCCTGGCGAACGGCTCGTGGCGCGGACGAATCCTCAGCGAATGCCGGGGTGAGGGCGGTTTCGGCTACGATCCCGTGTTTCACGACCCGCAAAGCGGCAAGACGTCGGCGCAGCTCACGGCCGAGGAAAAAAATGCGCGAAGTCATCGCGGACAGGCGCTGCGCGCCCTGGTAAAAGCGCTGGGCGCGACGGCGACGTAAACCATGTCATCCATACCTCTATCGTTATACGTGCACCTGCCCTGGTGCGTGCGCAAATGTCCGTACTGCGATTTCAATTCCTATTCATCCGGTGACTCGGCGCCAAAAGAGCGATACCTCAAGGCATTGTTCAGCGACATTGAGGCTGAGGTGGCACACGCACAGGGACGGGAACTCGTCAGCGTGTTCATGGGCGGCGGCACGCCCAGTCTGTTCACGCCAGATGAGATCGGGCGGGTGCTCGACTCGGTCGCGCAGAATTTCTCACTTGCGGCGGACATCGAGATCACGATGGAAGCAAATCCCGGAACGATCGAGTGCGGTGACCCGGGCGCTTACCGCGCAGCCGGTGTGAACAGACTGTCCATTGGTGCGCAGTCGTTTTCGAAATCTTCGCTGGCGTTGCTGGGGCGGATTCATTCGGTTGACGACATCTCGAGATCGATGCAGGAAGCCAGCGCGGCCGGCTTTAATTCCATCAACCTGGATCTCATGTATGGCTTGCCGCGGCAGGGCGTCGATGAGGCCCTGGTCGACATCGAGTTGGCGCTGGCATTACAGCCACAGCACATATCCTGGTACCAGCTGACGATGGAGCCCAATACGGTCTTCTACACGCGGCCACCTGAGGGCATGCCTGACGAGGAGCGATTGGCCGATATCCAGGATGCCGGGCAGGCAATGCTCAGCACGCAGGGTTTCCGTCAGTACGAGGTATCGGCCTGGTCTCGCGAAGGCGAGCAGTGTCGGCACAATCTCAATTACTGGTCGTTTGGCGACTACCTCGCGGTGGGCGCCGGCGCGCATGGCAAGGTCACAGACTCCGAGGGCGTACACCGATACACGAAACCCGCGAACCCGCTCTCCTATATGCAGGCCATGCAATCACAGCAGCCGCAGCCGCTGCCGCAGGCACTCGGTGAATCCGAGCTGCTGTTCGAGTTCATGTTGAATGCGCTGCGTCTGCGCGATGGTTTCGACGAATCCTTGTTCGAGCAGCGGACCGGGCTGCCAGCGGATCGCCTGGCGGACGCGGCGGCGGCCGCGACCGAGCGAGGGCTGATCGAGCTGTCGGGGGGCCGTCGCTGGCAGCCAACGGCGCTGGGCAGGCGGTTTTTGAACGACCTGCAGGCCGAATTTCTGCCCAATTAGGCAAAATATTTGTGCCTGGCGCAGCGACTTCTTATACACAACGAGTCAGCCTTGCCTGTAAATTCAGTGCAAGACGCGTGTGTGTTCACTCTGAGTATTGCATTTGGCCCGTAAGCCTCTGTTTTTATTAGTAATACAAAATTGGTGACAAAATAGCCAAATTGACAAGCTGCGTTGAAAAACCGTAGCTTAGGGCATTCACTCAATTTTAATCCACAACCTTATCCACAGCTTCTGTGGATAAGATTCCCCACGTTCCGGGGGGCTTGCGGACGCACGCGCTTCGCTATATATTACGCGCCCTTTTGTGCGCAGTGCATGCACCTGGAGAGCAAGAAATGAAAGCCGAAATCCATCCCAACTACAGCGACATCAAAGTCACCTGTAGCTGTGGCAACGAGTTCACAACGCGTTCGACACTAGCGGACGATCTCGTGATTGAGGTGTGCTCTTCCTGCCATCCTTTCTACACCGGTAAGCAGAAGATCGTCGATACAGGCGGTCGTGTAGACAAGTTCCGCAAGAAGTACGGAATGTAAGACGTCTGCCGGGCAACGGCCCGGCGTTTGCTGCGATCTCGCAAGAAGTCTCCAGAACGCCGTTAGTCGGCGGTCTGCTATGCTCGTACAGCGCGTATGTACGCGTTTTGAACGTGTCGCCAATGGCGGCTAATGCCTGAGGATTAAGATGAGCCAGGACGCATACCGCCTGAAAAGCCCCAGCGGCAAGGAAACGGAATTACCGGTCCTCTCGGGAACTGCCGGCCCCGACGTATTGGATATTTCCAAGCTGTATGCCCAGCAGGGTGTATTTACCTACGATCCCGGTTTCGCCGCGACGGGCAGTTGCTCCTCCAATATAACCTTCATCGATGGCGAAGAGGGTTTGCTCATGTATCGGGGTTACCCCGTCGAGCAGCTGGCGAAGAGCTCCAGTTTCCTCGAGGTTTCTTACCTTTTATTGCACGGTGAGTTGCCCACAGTTGATGAGCTGGCCGATTTTGAGAGCACCATTCGCCGGCACACGATGCTCAACGAGGGCATGCTCAGCTTCTTTAAGGGCTTTCGCTACGACGCGCACCCGATGGCGATGTTGTCAGCCGTTGTCGGTTCGATGTCTGCCTATTACCACGACAAGCTGGACGCCTCAAATCCGCAACATCGAGATATTTTTGCGCACCGAATTCTCGCCAAGCTGCCGACGATCGCGGCAGCAGCCTATAAACTGAATTGCGGCCAGCCGTTCATATATCCGCGCAACGATCTCAACTATTGCGAAAATCTGCTGCAAATGTTCTTCGCGGTTCCGGCCGAGCCGTATGAAATCGACCAAGTCGCGGCCGAAGCAATCGACCTGCTGTTCATCCTGCACGCGGATCATGAGCAGAATTGCTCGACATCGACCGTGCGCATGGCAGGTAGCTCGGGCGCAAACCCATACTCCGCCGTTGCTGCGGGAATTTCGGCACTCTGGGGCCCGGCACACGGCGGCGCCAACGAAGCCGTTCTCGCGATGCTCGAAGAGATCGGCGATGTCAGCCAGATCGGCAAATACGTAGACAAAGCGAAAGACAAGAACGATCCGTTCCGCTTGATGGGGTTCGGACATCGCGTCTACAAGAATTTCGACCCGCGCGCGACGATCATTCGCAAGATGGCGCACAAGATTCTTGGGCGATTGGGCCGTGTAGACACACCGTTGTATGATCTCGCGCTGGCGCTCGAAGAGGTTGCCCTCAAGGACGAATACTTCATTGAGAAACGTCTTTATCCGAATGTCGACTTTTATTCTGGCATCATTTATCGCGCCCTGGGTATTCCGACGTCGATGTTTACGGTGATGTTTGCAATCGGCCGCTCTGTCGGCTGGACGGCACACTGGCGCGAGATGATCGGTGATTCCGAGACGCGGATTTCGCGACCACGGCAACTCTACACTGGACCTGCAAAACGCGATTACGTCCCAATCGATAAACGCTAATACCCAGGAGCGGCTTCAGCCACGACCGCCAGGACGTCACACAGCTGCCCACTTCGAGTGTGCTTGTTTGTTCGCTGCTCGCTGCGCTCCCTTAATGCTTCACAAACAAGCACACCCAAATCGGGCGGCCTTCAGAACGAATCGAAATGGCCACGTCCAAAGCCGTTCCTACAAAAGATTTGTCACGCGGGCGGCGTCCGCCCGGTCCATCGGTTTGTAATCGATCGGGCTAAGCGGCGCTTGTCGAATGCCATCAACCGGAAAAACGGTTGCCTGTATCTCAGCGCTGTTGTGGCGAAACTGAAATCCCGCATAGTTGTCCGTTTGGCCGCGCCGACTTTTTAATTGACGCTCATACGGCCAGTACTGAATATCAAGACTGCTTAGCTCCATCGCGACAGATTCGGCGCTGTCAGCGAATACGTGCAAATTGATGGCGGAGCTTTCGTCAGCAGTACCAATGAGGACCGGGCCAACAAGTCGCGGTGTAAATGACGACAGAATACCCATCGCTGACAAAGCAGTCTCGCGCATGGAACGCAGCAGATCGACATGCGACTCACCGCCGAACAACTGATGATGCTGTTCGATGGCGTGTTCGATTTCTGAATTGCCGGGCAACGCGCCGCGTGATTTAAGCCCAAGGCGCCCGGCAGCTTTGGTCTTGGCTGCACCGTAATCACGAACGCCGTGATTAACGATGATACGGGCAGCCTCCTGCGCGACCATCTGCCGCGCTCGCTCGGTCTCGTTATTGTCGTTTCGTCCCATGCTCGATTTTAGAACAGTGTTTCGGCTTCCTCTTCGGCCTCTTCGGCCTCTTCGGCCTCGGCGGGAAGGTCGTCGAGGCCCATCGTATCGTTGAAAATGTCGGGTTCGCCCAGCGTGGACTGACACTCGGGCACATGTCCTTCGCGAAAGAGCTCAAACATCGTATTTGCCTGACCGGCGCGTGCCGGGCAACCGTCAACTCTGTTGATGCGTCTGCTTACGATGCCGTCCGGCATCGGCATCTGGTGGTTTGGCACGCCTTGCAAGGCAATGCGTACAAACTCGATCCAGATAGGCAGCGCCGTGCGCGAGCCTTCTTCGCCAGGGCCAAGCGGCAAGTCGTCGTCATAGCCCACCCAGACAATGCTCGCGAGATCGCCATTAAACCCGCCGAACCAGGCATCGCGTCGGTCGTTCGATGTTCCGGTTTTACCGGATAAATCACTGCGGCCGAGTACGCGTGCACGTCGTCCGGTGCCGCGGCGAATAACATCGCGCATCATGTCCTGAATCAGGAACGTATTTTGGGCCGACACATTGCGGGGCGCGGCATTTACGTTCTCGAACAAGTTTGGCGCCGTCGCGGCATCCGGTTGATAACTCAGCGCGACGTCGGCCATTTCCTCAAGTGTCATCGCCTCGTACAGCTCGATAGTGTATTCATCCCCGGCTTCGGCGTCGCAACGAGGACACACGACCAATGGAGTAGCACGGTATAGCGCTTCACCCTCGGGCCCGTAGATCGCGTCAATAACATAGGGGTTTATGCCAAAACCACCGTTCGCGATCGTTGCATATCCCTGCGCCATATCGAGCGGCGATGTTGCGCCGCCACCGAGCGCCAAAGATCCGTTCCGCGGTAGCGCCGCCGCGCCAAAGCCAAATTTTGAGATGTGACGCACGGCGTTGCCGATGCCTGTTTCAAATAGCAGCAGGCGCACCGATACGAGGTTCATCGAGCGTACCAATGCCTCACGCATTCGCGTCGGCCCGTAAAACCGGCCGCTGTAATTGATCGGTCGCCATACCTTTTCAAGCTCGGACGAATTAATTACGACGGGCGCATCCAGCACCACAGTCGCAGGCGTGTTGCCATGTTCGAGCGCCGCTGAGTATATAAAGGGCTTGAATGAAGACCCGGGCTGGCGCGCGGCTTGAGTGACCCGATTGAACTTGCTGGTCGCGAAATCAAAGCCTCCCGCCAGACTCGTGATCGCACCATCCTGAGGATCGATGGATACCACGGCACCCTGTGCTTTAGGTACTTGTGCCAGCGCCCAAAAGCCGGCCGTTGTGGGCATCACGAAAATAAAGTCACCAACGGCCAGTACGTCGCTAACCGATTCCGGTGCGGGTCCGCTGCTGGCGCGGTCGATGAACGGCTTCGCCCAATTCATACCGGCCCATGGCAAAACGTCCGTCTCGCCGTTTTTGAAAATGAAGTTCGCGCTGTCGTCTTCGTTCGTTTGTGTAACGAGTGCGACCGACAAACCACCGGGTGCGTACTGATCGAGCGTTTGCAGAATCTCAGCCGGCCAGTCGGCAAAATCGGTGGCGAGCAAATCGGCCGGTAGCTCCATGTTCCGGATCGGACCGCGATAACCGCGTCGTCGCGTGAACTCGAGAAGGCCGTTACGAAGGGAGTAATCCGCTGCGGCCTGCATTCTCGAGTCGAGAGAGGTCACCACCTGATAGCCGGCCGTATACGTTGACTCACCGTAGCGCGACAGCATTTCACGGCGCACCATTTCGGCGACGTAGTCAGCCTGCAACTCCTTGTCGGTGCCGTGGAGCTTCGACACCATTGGCGTGTCCATCGCTGCTGCGTATTCGGCGTCGCTGATGAAGCCAAGATTATGCATGCGTCCGAGCACGTAGCCACGGCGATTCGTCGCGGCCACGGCATTGCGGACCGGGTTGTAATTCGAGGGTGCCGGGAGCACGCCTGCGAGCGTTGCGGCTTCGGCGATGCTGAGATCTTCAAGCTGCTTGTTGAAAAATACTCGTGCAGCCGCGGCAACGCCATACGCGCGCTGGCCGAAGAACATCTTGTTGAGAAACAGCTCCATGATGGTTTCTTTGGAGAATTCCTGTTCGATTCTCACGGCAAGTGCGGCTTCCTTGAATTTTCGGTCGATCGTCTGATCGAGGTTCAGGAAGTAATCACGCGCCAGCTGCTGCGTCAGCGTGCTGCCACCGCTGGCGATATCCCCGGTGGTTAAAAGTTGGAACAGGGCACGTATGATGCCGCGGTAGTCGATGCCCGAATGAACCCAGAAGCGGCGGTCTTCCGCTGCAATGAATGCATTCACGACGTGCTCTGGAACATCGTCGTAGCGAATCAGAATGCGGCGGCGCTGGCCGATCTCTTCTATAAGGAGTCCGTCACGGCTGAAAATACGCAGTGGAATCTGCAGCGGAATGTCCCGTATGGTTTCCGCCGCCGGCAATGCCGGAGTGACGTAGTAATTCGCACCAATCACGCCCGCGATGGTGCCAATTGTGGCAACGAGTCCCAGGCCCAACAGCACAATAAACACGCGAGCGTAGCGAAGCTTCGACCTGCGACCTGTGTTGTTGTTTGGCGTTGCTGTTTCTTTCATAGTCGCTGGCGTCATGGGGTTGAAGGCTTAAAGGGATGTTTGCCCGCATTTATATTGGCGCGAACCTACACTATTAGAGGCTAGTCTGGTGTCGAAATGCTGTTGGAATCGTGGCTTTTTCGTGGCAGTCGTCATGTCGAGCGGTATTTGACGCGGCCGATCATAAGGCCCGACGACCCGCGACCGCAATGCTCGTCTCAATATTGATGCGCAAAAGAGTGAAAAAGCCGCCGGAATGTTCGTTTTGACGCTTTCCGGGGCGTCTCGGCCGGGGCCGACGACCAGTTCACAGAACAAGCGTCTTTGGAGCAGTAGTATTCGATGCCCGTATCGTGAACAAAGTCACGTTTTATTTAACATTTTATTGATATATAGTTAAATCGAATTGCTTAGAGCCAGACTACGTTTGGCGTGCAACTTACCGACTTAGAAGGAAAAATAGTGTTATTTGGCAAAAAAACTCCACCACTATTGGGACTCGACATTACGACGTCGTCGGTGAAACTGATTGAGCTGTCGCAGAGCGGCAAGCGCTTTCGGGTCGAGTCATATTCCGCAGAACCCACACCACCGAGTTCGGTCAGCGAAAAAGCAATTGTTGATGCCAAAGCGGTCGGTGAGGCCATTCGCCGAGCCGTCAAGCGCGCCGGCGCCAAAGCAACGGATGTTGCGGTGGCGATCAGTGGCGATGCGGCTATCACCAAGGTTATTCAAATGCCTGCGAGCCTCTCGGAAAGAGATCTGGAGGGCCAGGTCGAAATTCAGGCTGACCAGTACATTCCATTTCCAATGGAAGAGGTCAGTTTTGACTATGAAATCGTCGGCCCGAATGAGCAGGACCCTGAATTACTGGACGTGCTGCTGGTAGCAACGCGTACTGATAATGTAGAGCAGCGTCAGGCAGCAGTCGAGGCGGCAGGTCTTGTGACCCAGGTTGTCGATGTCGAGGCCTTCGCACTTGAGAATGCCTGCCAGCTGCTGAGTCACCAGATTCCGGATGGCGGCATGGGGCAGTCTGTCGCTGTTGTCGATATTGGCGCCTCGAGCACGACCTTCAGTGTTTTGCAGGACCTTAAAGTTATTTACACGCGCGATTTCAACTTCGGCGGCCAGCAGCTGACCGAGGAAATCATGCGTACCTACGGACTATCGATGGAAGATGCCGGTCGTGCCAAAAAACAGGGCGGCTTGCCGAGTAATTACCAGCCGGAAGTTCTCGAACCTTTTATTGACGACATGACGCAACAAGTCAGTCGTTCGCTGCAGTTCTACCTGGCATCAGGTGGCGGCCGCGAGCAGCCGGACATGATTCTTGTTTGCGGCGGTTGCGCAAACATTCCGGGCATTGCGGATGTAATCTCGAGTCGTGTTGGCATACCGACGGAAGTCGGTGATCCGCTCGGTCAAATGAAGATTTCATCCAAAGCCAAATCACAAGGTGTGCATAAAGATGCAACAGCATTGCTCACTGCCTGCGGCCTTGCACTGAGGAGCTTTGACTAAGATGCCACGTATTAATCTACTCCCCTGGCGCGAGGAAGAACGCAAGACTCGGCAACGAGACTTCGGCGTCGCTGCAATCGGTGCGCTGCTTGGCGGAGTCGCGGTCGTTATGCTGACGATGTTGGCGTATTCGCAAATGATATCGGCGCAGGAGTCGCGGAACGAACGCCTGACGACCGAGATAATCGTGCTCGAAAAAAGCATCAAAGAGATTGATGATCTCGAACGGCAAAAAGAAAGACTTCTCGCTCGCATGGAGATCATCGATCGGCTGCAGAAAAGTCGCCCCGAGGTTGTTCACCTGTTCGACGAGCTGGTTCGCCAGCTGCCGGACGGCGTGTACCTGACGGGCATGAAGCAGACTGGAAGTCGAATCGAGATTCGCGGTGTCGCACAGTCCAGCACTCGCGTATCCGCGCTGATGCGCCAGATTGACGCGTCGGAGTGGCTTTCGGATCCTGAGGTTGAACGAGTCGAAACCACAGACATAGGCTCATCTCGCCAGGCCGAGTTCGTTGTCTATCTAAAACAGACACGAACCGAC
This sequence comes from Pseudomonadota bacterium, assembly GCA_022564475.1. Taxonomy (GTDB): domain Bacteria; phylum Pseudomonadota; class Gammaproteobacteria; order Steroidobacterales; family Woeseiaceae; genus UBA1847. The sequence goes on along the minus strand of JADFLJ010000031.1, from coordinate 1,283 downwards.
GACATGGAGGGCCTGTGATGAACATTGTAGAAGAGCTCAAGAGCCTTGACATCAATGACGTTGGCCGTTGGCCACTGGCTATCAGGGCGGCCGTAATCGCGCTCGTATTTGTCGCTGTATGCGCGCTCGGTATCTGGTTCACGATCATCAAAGACAAAGCGCCGCTGCTGGCCCGCGCTGAGCAAGAAGAGGTGGAACTAAGAATCACATTCGAAAATAAGCAACGTAAGGCGGCAAACTACGACGCCTACAGGGCACAACTGTCAGATATCGAACAGTCATTCGGAACGATGCTCAGGCAGCTGCCGGGCAAGACAGAAATCCCGAGCCTGATCGTTGATATTTCGCAAACAGGACTTGCTGCCGGATTGCAGGAAAAGCTGTTTCGACCGGAAGCGGAGATTCCACGAGATTTCTACGCGGAGAAGCCGATAAGAATTCGTCTCTCCGGTAGTTATCACGAGATCGCTAATTTCGTGAGCGGAATCGCCGCATTGCCGCGCATCGTGACGCTGCACAACATCGATATCACGCGTGAGGGCGAGGATAACTTCGACCGGTTAAGCCTCGAAGTTACTGCACAAACCTACCGCTACCTTGAGGACTCGCAATAATGAAGGCCTCTACATACATGAAGAATGCTGCGCTTGTGGTGATCGCAAGTCTCGGTGTTACCGCGTGCGGTGCCGACATGGACGATCTCGATACGTACATTAACGAAATCAAGGCACGCCAAGGTGGCCGAATCGACCCCTTGCCGGAGATTACGCCTTACGAGGTTTTCACATACATCGCCGATGCAGAAGGCTTCCGTTCACCATTTACACCCGACACGCCGCAAACGGCGGGTTTGCCGGGTGGTGGAACAAGCCCGGATCCTGATCGCATTCGTGAGCATCTCGAGAGTTTTTCGCTGGACACAATGCGCATGGTTGGCACATTGGATTTCGGTCAAAATACATACGGACTGGTGCAAACCTCTGACGGCCTGATTCATCGCGTATTGCCGGGTAATTACCTGGGTCAAAACGATGGTCGGGTTATCGATATAACTGATTCAAAAATTAATCTTATAGAAATTATTTCTGACGGGATCGGCGGCTACGTTGAAAGAGACGCGGCTGTGGGTCTTTCGGACTGATACCCGAATCGAACTGGGAGTAAATAGGAATGATGTTCAATTTCAAACCAACGGTGGGTCGTCGCAAAGCGGTCATTCGACTGGCCGCAATGGCACAGGCCGTCGTCCTGATGTTTGCGGGTTTGACCGCAAGTGCACAGGA
>JADFLJ010000030.1 GCA_022564475.1 Pseudomonadota bacterium | reverse complement strand
CCCTGCGGGCGAGCCGTAAAGCGGTTCTCCGCGTTGTTGCGCCTCTTGACAAGGACGCGCCATTGCCGGCGAGACGCGCCTGGCGGACAACCGCTTCACGGCTCGCTGAACTCATCAATACAAGCTTGTTGGACCACTAGATAGGCAACACCGTTGTGTGCTTGATGTCGGACATCACAATGCTCGAGTTCACTTCCTGGATGCCCGGCAACAAGGACAATTTCTCGAAAAAGAATTGCTCATAGGCTTTGATATCTTCGGTAACAATGCGCAACAGAAAGTCGACACTGCCGAGCAACAAGTAGCAGTCCAGAACCTCGGGAAACTCGATCACCGCATCGGCAAATTCCGACAGATTGCTGCGGCCATGTGAGGTGAGTTTCACGTGCGCCATCACCATCGTATTGAGGCCCACTTTTTCACGATCCAGCTTTACGGGCTGATCTTTGATGATGCCCTCGTCGCGTAATCGCTGCACACGCCGCCAGCAGGCGGACTGCGACAGGCCGATTTGTTCGCCAATGGCCGAGGCATTTACCCCGGGCACTTTTTGCAAAATTTCGAGAATTCGGCGATCTGTTTGATCAATTGACAATTGCTGCATGATTTACCGCTTATATATTGTGTTCACGCATTGATTATGCACGAATCAGTGACTTAGCGGGAGATTTCGCAAGCAATTCGCGTGGCCTGCGAGGTATATTATTCGTCGAAGTCCAGACCACCGGGGGCAGTAATGAGCGTATTCGATCACGCTGAATTCGACCATCACGAAGCACTACACTTTTTCGACGACCCGACCACGGGCCTCAAGGCAATTATTGCCGTGCATTCAACGGCGCTCGGCCCCGCAGCCGGCGGATGCCGTCGCTGGCACTACACTACAGACGACGATGCACTGACAGATGTGCTGCGTTTGTCACGCGGCATGACCTATAAGAACGCGGTTGCCGGCCTGCCGTTCGGCGGTGGCAAATCCGTCATACTCGCGAGCGACGATGCCCCGAAATCTCCGCAACTTTTTCGTGCATTTGGACGCGCCGTCGAGTCGCTGAATGGTCTTTATATTGCCGCCGAAGATGTCGGTATCAATGTTGATGACATCCGCTTGGCGGGGGAGGAAACAAGCTACGTTTCCGGCCTGCCACAACATGGCGACAGTGCTGGTGGTGATCCGTCCCCGTGGACGGCACTTGGCGTTTTCCTCGGTATTCGCGCTGCTGCGAAGGTCAGGCTCGGCAAGGACAGCCTGGAAGGTATTTCGATTGCCGTGCAGGGCGCTGGCCACGTGGGTTCGCGTTTGTGCAAGATGCTGGTGGATGCCGGCGCGCAAATTTTTGTCGCGGACGTCAATAGAAAAAACCTCAAACAAGTGAGCACTTCGATGCAGATCACTGCGGTGTCCCCGCGTGACATTCTGTTCCACGACGTCGATATTCTTGCGCCCTGTGCACTCGGCAACATTCTGAACTCAGAAACTATTCCGCGTGTCCGCGCCAAGGTCATCGCAGGTGCCGCGAACAACCAGCTCGCGACCGAGCGTGACGGACAACGGCTGGCGGAACGTGGCATTCTGTATGCGCCCGACTACGTTATCAACGCGGGCGGCGTCATCAGTATCGCAAGAGAGCACCTGGGTCAGAGCTCGGTGGATGAAGTTCGTGCGGAGGTCAGCACAATCCCCACGCGGCTGGAAGAGATTTTCGCAGAGGCCCACGCGACCGAACGGCCTACGAACGTCGTAGCCGACGAACTGGCGCGTCGGATCGTGGCAAATGCCGGCGATACGGATGCGACTGATGATCTCGAGAGGATACAGTTCGGATGACACGAGAATCACGACTGCATATTCCGCAACCGGCGGCGCGCCCGGGCGATGAGCCTGACTTTAGCTATTTGCACTTAAGTCCTGCCGGCAGCGTAGACAAGCCAGCCGTTGACGCACGCGCGCGCGACATTGAATACCTGAGTCACGACCTGGTGCGCGTGCTGGACGATGACCACAGCGCCAAAGGACCCTGGGATCCCAAACTCGACGCAGAAAAATTGCACACAGCGCTTCGCTGGATGTTGTTGAATCGCGTCTTCGATGAGCGCATGTGGCAGATCCAGCGCCAGGGTCGTATCTCCTTTTACATGCCGGCGACCGGCGAGGAAGCCGTTTCGATCGCACAGGCCATGGCACTTCGCCATGGCGACATGTGTTTCCCTTCTTACAGAAACCAGGGCTTGTTCATGTATCGCGGCGTGAGCCTCGTCGACATGATGTGCCAGTGCCTCTCGAACACCCGGGACATGTGCAAGGGCAGGCAACTGCCAATCATGTATCACTCAAAAAGCGGCAACGTGTTTTCCATATCGGGCAACCTCGGCACGCAGTATCCGCACGCGGTCGGCTGGGCGATGGCATCCGCGATCAAGGGCGAAGACCATATTGCAGCATCCTGGGTTGGCGACGGCAGCACCGCAGAAGCCGACTTTCACTACGCATTGACGTTTGCGGCCGTTTACCAGGCGCCCGTCATTTTAAATGTCGTGAACAACCAATGGGCCATCTCGACGTTCCAGGGAACGGCTGGCGGCGAACGACGTTCATTCGCCGCGCGTGGGCTGGGACTTGGCATTCCCGGAGTCCGGGTCGATGGCAATGATTTACTTGCCATTTATTCCGCAACAATCTGGGCTGCCGAGCGAGCACGCAACGGTCACGGACCGACGCTGATAGAACACGTCACCTACCGCGGCGGGCCGCACTCGACAAGCGACGACCCGTCGAAGTATCGACCGAAAAATGAGTGGGAGAAATTCCCGCTGGGCGATCCGATCGAGCGCCTCAAACAACATCTGATCCATGAAGGTTATTGGTCAGAGGAACAACACGAGGCACTGATCGAGGAACTCAAAGCCGAGGTTCTGGCCGCGTGGAAAGAAGCGCAGAAATACGGAACGATGACCGAAGGACCCTGGCTGGACCCGGCCAGCATGTTCGACGACGTCTACGAAGATCCGATGGGTCGATTCGACGGCCAGCGTCGCCGCATGCTCGAGCTTGAGGAAAACGGAGGCGATACCTGAATGGCACAGATGAACATGATCGAGGCCATTCGAGACGCCATGGACATCACCATGGCCAAGGATCCGAATGTCATCGTTATTGGCGAGGACATTGGTTACTTTGGTGGTGTGTTTCGTTGTACTGACGGCCTGCAAGACAAATACGGTGAGCACCGCGTTATCGATGCGCCAATCGCCGAAGGCGGCATCATTGGCGCTGCCATCGGCATGGGCGTGAATGGCTTGCGCCCAATTGTGGAAATTCAGTTCGCCGATTACATCTATCCCGGTTTCGACCAGATCGTTTCGGAGCTCGCGAAACTGCGCTACCGATCTTGCGGCGAGTTCTTTTCACCCGTCACGATTCGCACGCCTTGTGGCGGCGGTATTCGCGGCGGACAGACACACTCACAATCGCCCGAAAGTATTTTCACGCACGTCAGTGGCATCAAGACTGTCATGCCGTCGAATCCTTACGACGCCAAAGGCCTGCTGATCAGCGCGATCGAGTCCGATGACCCGGTCATATTTTTCGAACCCAAGCGAATTTACAACGGCCCGTTCGACGGCGACCCCGACAAACCCTCTGTATCCTGGGCCTCGCACCCGAAAGGCGAGGTGCCTGAGGGGCATTACACCGTAGCGATTGGTGAAGCCGAGATCGTGCGTGAGGGAAGCGAAATGACGATCGTGACTTATGGCACGCTTGTGCATGTCGCTATCGCCGCAGCAGAGGCAACCGGTGTCGATGTCGAAATCATCGACGTTCGCTCACTGTCTCCGCTCGATATCACGACCATTACCGAGTCTGTAAAAAAGACGGGCCGCTGCATCGTTGCCCACGAAGCAACTCGCTTCGGCGGCTACGGTGCGGAATTGGCCGCAACGATTCAAAACGATTGTTTCTATCATCTGGAAGCGCCGGTCTCGCGATTGGCGGGCTGGGACACACCCTACCCGCACGCCTTTGAGTGGCAATACTTCCCGGGCAAGAAACGCATGGTCGCCGGTATCCGAAAAATCATGGAGGCTGCGGCATGAGTGAGTACACATTCAAACTTCCGGACCTCGGTGAAGGCATGGTCGAGTCTGAAATTGCCGAGTGGTTCATCAAAGTCGGCGAGCACGTTAACGAAGAAGACATTGTCGGCACGATGATGACCGACAAGGCCGCCGTCGAGCTGTCGTCCCCCGTGACGGGCAAGGTTACCAGGCTCGGTGGCGAACCCGGTGACATGGTTGCAGTTGGCGCTGCGTTGGTCGTGTTTGAGGTCGATGCAGTTGCCGCGGACGTAGGAGGGGATGTAGGAGGGCCTTCAGGCCCGACCTCTTCAGACGCGGTCGCGGCTAAAGCCGATCCTACAATCCCGACCGCAGGCCCGACTCCGGCAACAAACAAACGCGTGGTTACGTCACCCGCAATTCGCCGCCGCGCCAAAGAAGCCGGCGTCGATCTCAGTATCGTGCAAGGCACCGGTCAGGGCGGCCGTATCCTGCGACAGGACTTTGATGACCACGTGGAAAACCTCGGGTCGACCCCGGTTTTCGCAGGAGCGGCTTCAGCCGCGACTGCGGTCGGGCCTGAAGGCCCTCCTACAACCGCCATGCCAGCGACCGGCACCAGGGAAATCAAAGTTATCGGTCTGCGCCGCATCATTGCAGAACGCATGGCCGCATCAAAACGAGAAATTCCGCATTTTACCTACGTCGAGGAAATCGACATCACCGAAGTGGAGGCGCTGCGCGAGCACCTCAACAGCAAGAAAGAGAACCCGGCGGACCGCCTGACGATCCTGCCGTTCCTCGGCATGGCCCTGATCAAGGCCTTGCGAGAGTTTCCGCAATGCAACGCGACCTACGACAAGGATCGCAACGTCATTATTCAACACAACGCTGTGCATCTCGGCGTCGCAACGCAGACACCGGACGGACTCAAGGTGCCGGTCGTTCGCCACGCCGAAGCGCTAACACTCGATGAGCTTGCTGCCGAGATCCGGCGCATGTCGGGTGCTGCACGAGACAACAGCGCTAAGAAGGACGACCTCAGCGGCTCGACCATTACGATCACGAGCCTGGGAAAACTTGGTGGAATCGCATCAACGCCTGTCATCAACATGCCGGAGGTCGGCATCATTGGCGTCAATCGTGCGGTTGAGCGACCGATGGTCTTTAACGGTCAAATAACAGTCCGGCTAATGATGAACTTGTCATCGTCATTCGATCATCGTTTTGTCGACGGCTACGACGCCGCCGCGATGATCCAGCGTATCAAGGAAATGCTGGAGCACCCGGCGACGATATTCCTGCCCGACTAGTTCCGATACGCCGGCGGACGCGTGTCGTCAGTGTCCAGATAACGATCCCGTAACAAGGTCTGTCGGCTGATCATCGGAATTGACTCGCCTTTGATAAACACCTGATCGGCATAAATCGTCAACTCGAACGGGTCACCGGGCCAAATAACAATGTCAGCATCTTTCCCTGGCTCGATGCTGCCAACCCGATCGGCAACACCGTACATCTCGGCCGGTGTCAGCGTAATCGCGCGCAGTGCCTCATCCCATGGCAAGCCCTCTGCTGTTGCATTGCCCGCGGACTGCGTGATATTTCGCGCGTTGTGTGTGTGACTCTGACCGTCCGCAAACGCGATCTTTACGCCGGCCGCCGCGAGAATCGGGGCCGATTTCAGGTTTGCGTTAATACGATCAAAGTTTGACGGCAGGTTGGCGGTCGGCGCCAGAATGACGGCAATGTTGGCTGCCGCAAGCTCATCCGCAAGCATCCAGGCCTCGACGCCGCCTCGAATGATCGTTCGAATTCCATACTCACGCGAAAACGCAATCAACACTTCTATGTCGCTTGCCCGGTCGACGTTCGCCAACATGGCCACGTCGCCGGCCAGGACCGATTGCAGCGCTTCGAGATCAGCAACGGAATATGAAAAGTCACTGTGCTGGCCACGCTCGTATGCGTCGCCATGAATTGCATAGTCACGCGCCTCGTCAAACGCCTGGCGCAGGATCAGCAACACAGCCGCTCGCGAGCCGCCCGCGAAACTAACACCCGACTCACCCAGGTTTACGACTAGCGCAACCGCTCGACGGTCTATGGAATCAGCGCCGTCACCGAGGTTCGCGACGCTGGCGAGCCCTGAAAAGATGTGGCTCGTATTGCCGCTATCATCCGGACCACCCGCACTTGGAGCGATGAGCGCACGCGTAACACCTTCGATTCGATTAATGGCGATCAGCGTGGATCGTCGATTGAACGCATCGGCAATATCAAAACCTGCTGTAAATTGATCACCACGCTGCACACGGTCAACCGGACCGGCCGAAAATCCGACCTCAACCAATCCAATATCGCCGTAAGGTGTAAACAGCCCTGGTGTAACAACTTTTCCGCTGGCGTCTATCAATGTCGCGCCGGCAGGCGCAGCGATATTTTCGCCGACAGCAACGATACGGCCGTCAGTAACAATAATCGTCGCGTTTTCGATCGTGCCCTGCGGGCCAACCGTATGAACAGTTGCGCCGATGATCGCCGTGGTCTCAGCCTGTGCTACGCCAACGAATACGATTGCCAGCAATACAAGAATAAGCGCTCTCATTGTGCACCTCCGGTGGCTGCAGCCGTGCCCAGCGAGAAGTCGGTCACGGGATTGACCGACGCGTCGTTGCGGTCGTACGCAAGAGCGCCGTCGATATAGACTTTTTCGGCTCGCGTATAAACACTGAACGGATTCCCGCTCCACAGGACTACGTCGGCCATCTTGCCAGCCTCCAGCGTACCGACGACGTCTTCAATACCGAGTGACTTGGCGGCGTTTTTTGTTATCCATTGAATAGCATGTTCAGGAGTAATATCGATCCCGACGCGCGCCGCCGCGCCCATCACTTTGGCGGTTTCCTGGTTCAGGCGTTGTATGCCGATACCGCTATCGGAGTGAATAATTGCGCAGGCACCGGCCTTGTCGACGATGGCGGCATTCTCGCGAATGCCGTCATAGGCCTCCATCTTGAAGCCCCACCAATCGGCCCACATTGCAGCACAGGTATCGCTCTCAGCTAACAAATCACCGATCTTGTAGGCCTCAACCGCGTGATGAAATGCCGAGATCGTATAGCCAAACTCCTTGGCTATTTCGATCATGACCGACATCTCGTCAGCACGGTAACAGTGGTTGTGGACCAGTATTTCACCATTCAAGACGCCCGCGAGCGTTTCGAGTTTGAGGTCCCGCTTGGGCGCCTCGCCCTTGCCCTTTTCAGCGGCTGCCAGCTTGTCACGATAGTCAGCGGCGTCGATCCACGCCTGCCGATAGCCTGCAACATTGCCCATACGGGTTGCCGGTGACTGGCCACGACCGCCGTAAACACGTTTCGGGTTTTCGCCACAGGCCATTTTCATGCCGTAGGGCGCACCTGGAAATTTCATGTCCATGACATTGCGGCCCGGAATGTTCTTTAGCGTGACACCGCGGCCACCAACAAGATTCGCGGAGCCCGGCAGAATCTGCATGGACGTAACACCGCCGGCCAGAGCTGTGACAAAGCCGGGGTCATGTGGCCACACGCTATGCTCTGCCCAAACCTCTGCCGTCACGGGTGACGTGGCTTCGTTGCCATCCGAGTGCGACTGCGTATTGGGAGACGCATAAACACCGAGATGCGAGTGGACATCAATGACGCCGGGCGTCACCCACTTGCCACTGGCGTCAACGACGACCGCTCCGTCAGCCTTCAGGCCCATGCCGACTTCGACAATCTTGCCGTCCGCCATTAGAACGTCGGCATTTTCAAGACGTTCTCCGGTTCCGGTCAGGACCGTCGCACCTGTCAATAACGTGGTGGTACTTGCAAGCCCTGTGTAGCGACTGGCGAATGGCTCGGCCGCCCCATCGCCCGGACCAAAGTCACAAGCGGTCAAACACACGGCAATGGCCGTGACTACGACAAGAATTTTTCTCACAGTTTTCCCCGGTTGCCTGGAGTGCATCAAATAAGTCGTCGTTCTTGTTCTGTCCTCTCAGCCACCGATCTTACACTGACACCGCTTAACAGGTCAGCAATGTGAGAAACTCAAGCCATGAAAACCTTTGATGACCTTGTATCCACATTCCACAGCGACCGCACGAAAGACCTGCAATGGCGATTCGAACAACTCGCAGCTATCGAACGCATGATGTCGGAGCGCGAAAGCGACTTCACAGACGCCCTGCAACAGGACCTTGGTAAACACGCGCTCGAAGCCTGGTTGACCGAGATTTCCTACGTCGCGGAGGAAGCGGCGTATTGCCGCAAAAACCTGCGGCGCTGGATGAAAGCTAAACGAATTTCGACACCCATCGTCGCAATGCCGGCCAGCAGCTGGGTTCAACCCGAGCCACTGGGCGTCGTACTCATTATCGGTGCGTGGAATTATCCACTGCAACTGACAATGGCAGGCGCGGCGGCGGCGATCGCTGCGGGCAATTGCGTCATTATCAAGCCGTCGGAACTTGCACCGGCAACGTCCGCGCTCATTGCAAAGTGCGTGGCCGAGTATCTCGATACAGCCGCTGTGCGGGTTGTCGAAGGTGGCGTTGCAGAGACCACCGAATTACTAGCGCAGCCCTTCGATCACATCCTCTATACTGGCGGCGGCAATGTTGCACGTATTGTAATGAGCGCCGCGGCAAAAAACCTGACACCCGTGACGCTCGAACTCGGCGGCAAGAGTCCCTGTGTCGTGCTGCCGGACGCCGATCTTGAGGTCACGGCCAGACGTATCGTGTGGGGAAAGTATACGAACGCCGGACAGACCTGCATTGCGCCGGACTATGTACTGACCGACGTCGACACCGAGGCCCGCCTGTTGCCATTAATCGAGAAAAGCATCGCTGAGATGTTTGGCGAAGATCCGGAAAGTTCCGACTCTTACGGCCGCATCATCAATGACCGTCACTTCGAACGCATCAGCAAATTCATTGGCGACGGACACGTCGTAATCGGCGGCAAGACCAATTCAAGCAGCCGTTACATTGCGCCCACGGTCTTGACGGACGTCGCTCTGGACAGCCCCGTCATGCAGGAGGAAATCTTCGGCCCGGTGCTGCCAATCATTCGAGCCGATGACCTGGATGAGGCCATTCAATTCATTCGCGCGAAAGACAGGCCGCTCGCCGCCTACATATTTACGAAGAACAAGGACGCAGAGTCCCGCTTTCTCGATCAGGTTAGTTGCGGCAACGCCGGTGTGAACGACACGATGATGTTCATGGCTGTGCATGAACTGCCGTTCGGCGGCGTGGGCGCCAGTGGCATGGGTGCTTATAGCGGTGAACACGGCTTTCGTACATTCAGCCACATGAAAGCCGTGATCAAGCGTGGTTGGTGGCCCGACCTCGCGGTTCGCTACGCGCCTTACACGGACAAGAAATTCGCGTTTCTACGCAAGATTCGCTAGCGGAGCACCAATACTCCACGAGTCATCAGGAAAAAATCCGAACATGCTTAGGTCCTAGTCAAGGCACAGTGTAGCTCCTGCGCCATCCTTTGAAGCACATCAGAAAGTTTCACAAGGACTGGCACCATGAAAAATTTCCTGTTAATCGGCCTGGCGCTGGCGTTGCTGCTCAGCCTGGCTGGCTGCGGCGGTGGAGATAGTGGGCCTGACTATGATCCGAACTGTCCGTTCTGTGAACCGGAAGACTTTGAGGATCACATACTGCATTCGTGTCTGATCGCCTACCGCTGGAACGGATTGTCGAATTCATGGACCGCGGCTACGCCTGGAAGCTTTTCTGTTTCAATGTATTCTGACCCCTTTCGTTGCGCTTAACGCAGACGATTCCCGAATCCGTCCCAGACCTCAACCTCGCCATAGTTCAACGAGCGAACCTTGTCTTCGATCTGCTCCAGATCGCCGATCACAACCCATGTTAGCTTTCCGGGGTGAATGACGGCTTTGGCGCGCGCAGCCACGCCCTCGGTGGTGATCGCCGCGAGACGCTCGCCGCGTTGCTCGGCGTAATCAAACGGTAGCCCAAAGCCATCGGAGGCAATGATACTCGCGAGAAAACCACGATTGGTTGAAATCTGTCCAGGCAATGAACGTGTCATGTTGAGTGTGATTCGTCCAACCTCAAAGTCGTTTGGAGGGCGCGTTGTAACGTACTCCTGATATTCGCGCATGATTTCCTGCATGCTTTCCATTGTCTTGTCAGACTGCACGCTGCCCGATACGGCGATGTACTGGTCGCCACTGTTGTTTGGACGAATGCCCGAACGCATGCCGTAGGACCAGGATTTATCCTCACGCAGATTCATGTTAATGCGCGATTCGAACGTGCCGCCGAAAACAGCGTTCATGATTGCGAGTTCAGTATTGATTGAGGCGTCGAAGGGATCGATCGCATGCCCCGCCAGAATCGTACTCTGCACGGCTTCCGGGTGATGAATCAGAATGACTCGCGGCCCGGGCTCGGGCGCGCTGCCGATATCGCTTAATGCAGAATCAGCACTCGCACGCCACTTTCTGAAAGCAGCGTTCACAGCATCTTTGGCTTCATCCATGTCGATGTCACCAATCATGTACACCGTCATGCGATCAGGGGCGATTTCCTGCACATGAAACCCAACGAGCTTGTCGCGATTGACCTGCTCAAGCAGATCCGGCGTCCAGATACCGCCCATCGGATTTTCGTCACCGTAGATCGCACGCTCGAACAGGCTGCGTGCCGCACCGGAAGGATTCAAAGCAATATTGGAGAGATAAGCCGATAAGCGCGCTTTGAATTTTTCAAGCTCGTCTTCGGGAAACACAGAGTTTCGCAGCATGTCCGCCGACAATTTCAGCGACTCGCCGAGATGGGGGAGTAGAACGCGATAGGACAAGGAGCTGCGCTCCAGCCCGTCGCGGAACCTAACTGTCATCGCGATCTTGTCTGTCGCCGCGGCAAGCTCGTTAGCGTCAAGTTTTTCCGTGCCCTTGTCCATCAGCGCGAACATGAACGCTGACAGGCCCGGCGCATCGGCAGGTGCGGCGGCGCTACCGGTCTCGATCGTGATCGACAGGTCCACGATCGGCACGTTGCCGCGACTGGCGACAACAAGCTTCATGCCGTTCTTGAGCGTGGCCGTTTCGATGTCAGGGAAATTGATCTCGGAGTCCGCTGTAACCGAGGGAATCGTCGAGCGATCAGCCTGCGCGACACTGCTGTTCAAATCCGGGAATGGCAGAACAGTTAGCTGGTAGTAGCCGCGGCTTAACCAGCGGTTTGCGGTCGCAGTCAGCTCGTCGGCCGTCGCCGCGTTTAACCACTCCAGCTCCTGGTTAATGAAGAGCGGGTTGTCTGAATACAAAAAACCCTCAGCAAGTAGACGTCCGATCGACGCATTGCTTTCCAATGCGCCGAGCATGTACATGTTGACTGCAAGTTTTGCGTTTTCGAGAATTTGCTCATCCGGTCCGACCGACAGATAGTCCTCAATAATCTGATCGACAATCGGTATGACCTGCTCGGGCGTGACGCCCTCCCGCAAGTCAATTGACAGAATATATTCACCGCTCAATACCTGGCCGTAAGCCCTGCCACTGACGCTCGTTGCCAGTTTCAGATCGTCTACAAGAATTTTTTGAAGTGGCGAATTCTTATTTGCAACAAGCGAGTCGTTGACGAGATACATCAGGCTCGTGTCTTTGTCATTGAGGCCTGGTAGGGGCCAGACTCTCGCGATACGCGTCTGACCCACTCGGTCGTACATGACTTCTTCGCGATTTTCGACGAGCTCAGGCACCCATTTCTTCGCGTACACCAAGGGTTCACCCGCCGGCGCCTCACCGAAATAGAAGGCTACTTTTTCTTTCGCGGCTTCGACGCTGATATCGCCCGCAAGAACCAGGACAACATTGGACGCACCGTAATACTTCCTGAACCATTCATTGACGTCGTCGAGCGATGCCGCATCCAGATCGTCCATCGAACCGATGACGGAGTGCCTATAGGGATGATCGACCGGGTACAAGCCGGCCTTTATGCGATCGCGCATTCCGGAATACGGCCGATTTTCACTTTGACGCTTTTCGTTCTGCACGACACCGCGTTGTTCGTCGAGCGCGTCTTGCGTGATGGCGCCGAGAAGATAGGTCATGCGATCGCTTTCCATCCAGAGCGCCATATCAATCGCGCCCGTGGGAACTGTTGCGTAGTAATTGGTTCGATCTTCGGACGTCGTGCCATTCATGCCGGTTGCACCCGCATCGGAGAATGGTGAGAAGTATTCACCTTCGCGATTCTCCGTACCCTGAAACATTAGGTGTTCAAACAGGTGTGCAAAACCGGTTTTACCTTCGGGCTCATCTTTTGAACCCACGCCGTACCACATGCCGACAAAAATCGTCGGCGTGGAATGGTCTGTGTGTACAAGGACGGTTAAGCCGTTATCGAGTGTGAACATCTCGTACGGAATGCTGACCTGTGTATCCAGTCCATCGTCCGCGTTCACAGTTACGCTAAACGAAAATAGAATGACTGCTGCGAGCAGGCGTAGATTTTTGGCGTTTCGTAGATTCACTCTTTGTCCTTGCGTTGCTTGGTTGTCGACAAATTAGCAGCTTCTACCGGCTGCGTTGCTGGTTTTCGCTTCACTCTCGGACCAGATCGATGGCGACAAATTCCCCCGGCAAATCTGTTCGAATACCCCAGAAATCGACTATATTGGACTTGGTCCATCACTGTATGGTCATCCATACTCATATTTGATCAAGGATGACTCTTATGAAAACACGAAAATCACTCGCGATGGCATTGACCGTCGTAATTGCACTGGCAGCGGGCGCCCTGCTCGTCTGGCAGTTCACTCCGCAGAATGTCGCCGATCAGCCAGTCGCTTTGGACGCCCCAGCGCCTGCCGCTGCACCCGAGACAAGCTCGGGCGATGTGGCCTTGACGGCGCAACAAATGGATGACCGCCTGATTGCGAACACTATAACGTCCGACGCCGACGATACGCTCTCATCCAACACAGAGATGGTAATGGGCCTTCGTGTCAAGAAGGACCGAGACTGTGTTGTGACGCGTCACTATCTGGCGCAACCAGATGGAACGACGATTGAAGCATTCAGCTGCGAGCCAATTTCAGATACCCCACGCGTGATGGATCACTATACGGATGATGCACTAAAGGAACTCGCGTACTCCGATCCAGTGGCCTCATTTGAGTTGGGACGACGTCTCATATTACGAGAGGGCCAGGAAGAAGCCGCTACTGAATACTTACTGCGCTCTGTTGCTTTGGATGACACAGATCTCGAGGGCATTCACATAATTGTCCGACAAAGATTCTGGAATCAATTTTCTGAGGAGAACGGGCTTGATATGCGCACCAAAGCCTATGTTTTTAACGCTTTGGCTACGACGCTTGATGAAAACAACAACTACACAAAGAGAATGAGTTTCGATCGCCTGGTGGATGCGGGTCTAGGCGAAGAGCAAATACTGGCGCTGGAAAATGAGACAAGAAAAATCCTGGACGGTCTCATCGCGATTCAGCGTGATGTGACGGGTAGTAGCACCATCGAAGCGAGGGTAGGCTCATGAGCTTGTCCCGAATCGCAAGAACTAAAATCACGTTCGTATTCACGGCTTTGTTATTCGCGGCGGTATCGACCAACGCGCAAACATCTGATCACACCGGGTTCTATTGCGGAGATTGTCGAAATTTCAACAATCACCCAATCGACGCACAAAATACGGCGCTCAATCAAGTGTGGGGACCGACGAGCTGGATGACACTTGACCAAGCGAATTCATTCGCTCTCGTAGACTCGTTCGGAAACAGGGTGACCATTGATCTCAATTTACAAATAAACGGCTTTGAAATTTCGTTCAACGAATATTTAAGGTTAATGTACCCGACTCAGGTTCTGATACAGGTCATTGTCAGAAACAACTACAATCAGGTAATCGCAAGCGACTTGATAGACCCGAACGACACGGTGTTTCCCTTGCCCGTTGGCAGCGTATCGAGTGGCGGTGATGGCGGAGACAATGGAGGGGGCACCGGTCAAACAGGAAGCGGTGGTGGCGGTGATTCGTCCAGCGGCGGCGGTGGTAGCGGATTTGGTGGTGGTAGTAGTGACGGTGCCGGTGGCGGATTCGGTGGCGGATTCGGTGGCGGCGGCGCCTTCTGTGGACCTGGAACCGAATACTATTGTATTCAATACTGAACTGGAGCCCGGGCATCGCCCGGGCTTTTTTTACATGGCTAAACTGCGGCGAAATTTACGCATGCCACCAATCCAACGATCGTAATCACCTGCCTTGCGTTGTAAATAGGTCGTCACTTGCGGATGCGGCAGAATAAGAAAACGCCCTGCTAGCATGCCATCGACAACGCAGTCCGCGACCTCATCGGCCGACAAGATTCCATCCACATCATTGCCGCCAAATCCTCCCTCGCTGATATCTGAATCATCTTCCATTCCGATCAAACGAGTTGCGACCGCTTGCGGGCAAACGACCGACACCTTTATTCCCTCATCCCCGTGCGTAATTGCCAGTGATTCGGCGAATGCGACTGACGCATGTTTTGTCGCCGAGTACGCCGCGTCTCCGATCTGGCTCAACAGCCCGGCGGCCGACGCGACGCTGACGAGGTAACCACCGCCACGAGCAATCATGCGTGGCACCAACGCCCTGGCCGCATAAACATGCGCCATGACATTGATATTCCAGCTTGCCGCCCAGCGATCCTCGACCGGTCGCATACCACCTTCGCGTGATGCCGAACCGGATTCGCCATCGCCATAACCAACTCCGGCATTCGACAGAAACAGATCGATCGCTCCGACCTCATCCTCGACGCGCTCAATCATCGCCACGAGGTCTTGCTCGCTGGACACATCGACACCAAAAGCTGTTCCGCCGATTTCGCTCGCAACTGTCTCGGCCGCATCCTGTTCAATGTCCGCCACGACAACATGCGCGCCATCGCGCGCAAGCCGGCGACACAGGGCACGCCCGATTCCGTGCCCACCCCCCGTAACTACTGCGACTTTTATCGTCGAATCATCCGCTATTGCCATTGTGCGATCTCCATCCGGCTGAATTCATCCATTCAATGCGATGCGTCAAGTATGATACGCAATCCCTGACAAAAGGAGCGCGGCAAGTGGACTTCGAGTATTCAGACAAGGTCAACGACCTTCGGCATCGAGTGCAAGCCTTCATGGACGAGCACGTCTACCCCAATGAGCAGGCGATGCAGGAGCACCTCGCGACCACCGACAATCCGTGGGTGACGCCGCCTCTCATGGAGGAGCTAAAGACCACGGCACGCGAAGCCGGACTCTGGAATCTCTTTTTGCCGGGCGAACACGGCGCGGGCCTCAATAATCTCGAGTACGCCCCGCTGGCCGAGATCATGGGCTGGGTCATGTGGTCGTCTGAAGCATTCAACTGCATGGCGCCGGACACCGGCAATATGGAAACGCTGGTGCTGTATGGCAGCGACGAACAAAAACAACGCTGGCTGAAGCCACTGCTCGCCGGCGAAATCCGATCGGCATTCGCAATGACCGAACCGCTCGTTGCATCTTCGGATGCCACGAATATCGAATCTTCGATCGTCCGCGATGGCGACGAATACGTCATCAACGGCCGCAAATGGTTTACGACGGGCGCTATGCGCGAGACCTGTGAATTGCTGATATTCATGGGTAAGACTGACCCCGACAACCCGAACCGGCATGTACAACAATCAATGATATTGGTGCCTAAAAACACAGCGGGTATTGAGATCGTCGCCAACTGCGACACCTTCGGCTACAACGACGCGCCATTCGGCGAGCCCGAAATACAGTTCACCGATGTTCGTGTGCCCGCCAGCAATATACTGCTTGGCGAAGGTCGCGGCTTTGAGATCGCGCAGGGACGTCTCGGCCCGGGACGAATTCATCACTGCATGCGCATAATCGGCACTGCAGATCGCGCACTGCAGTTGGCGTGCAAGCGCGTTAACAGTCGCGTGACCTTTGGCCAACTAATCGCCAAGCATCAATCGGTGCGTGAGAATATTGCGCTGTCCTTTTGCGAAATCGAGCAAGCACGATTGCTAACGCTGAAAGCTGCCGCGAAGATGGACAGTCACGGTAACAAGGAAGCCCGCGATTTGATCGCGGCCATCAAGATCATTGCACCGAAGATGGCCTGCACGATTATCGATCGTTCGATACAAATGCATGGCGCCGCTGGCTTGACGGACAGGTTTCCGCTCGCGCAGGCCTACAACATGGCACGTCAACTCAGGCTCGCAGACGGGCCGGACGAGGTGCACATGATGGCGCTCGGCAAGCAAGTTATCAGTCGTTACGCTGACTGATTTCGAACGCAACAAGCATGTCAGTCGATCAACTCGACATCGCAACACTCGATCGCTACCTTGCCGGGCACGTAGAGGGGTTTGCGGGCTTGCAAGCAACTGAAAAATTTTCAGGCGGCCAATCCAATCCAACATTCTTGCTGACAGCCAACAGCGGCAAGTATGTGTTGCGCCGCAAACCGCCAGGCAAACTATTGAAATCGGCGCATGCCGTTGACCGGGAATTTCGGGTTATCACTGCACTCGCCGACTCCAAGGTCCCCGTCGCGAAGGCCTATCACCTGTGTGAAGACGACGACGTAATCGGCAGCATGTTCTACATCATGTCCTATGTCGAAGGCCGAATTTTCTGGGATCCGGCACTGCCGGAACTCGACAACGCCGATCGCACTGCGATCTATGACGACATGAATCGCGTACTCGCCGAATTACACACTGTCGATGTAGACGCTGCCGGACTCGGCGACTACGGCAAGCCCGGCAATTACTTCGAACGTCAAATTGGCCGCTGGACGACGCAATATCTCGCCGCAGAGACCGAAACCATCGAGCCCATGGACGAGCTCATGCGCTGGTTGCCGGAAAATATGCCCGCAGACGACGGCAAGATCGCGCTCGTTCACGGTGACTATCGCCTCGATAACCTGATTTTCCATCCGACCGAAGCTCGCATTCTCGCGGTCGTCGATTGGGAGCTTTCGACGCTGGGGCATCCCTATGCCGATCTCGCCTACCAGTCCATGCAATGGCGACTTCCGAGTAAGGGCATCAGCAAGGGTCTCGCCAACTTTGACCGCAACGCATTGGGCATCCCAACCGAGGCTGAATACGTGGACGCTTATTGTCGTCGCATGGGCTATGGCGACATCGCCGACTGGCGTTTTTACCTGGCATTTAGCTTCTTCCGCCTCGCCTCGATTGTTCAGGGGGTGCTAAAGCGCGCGATTGATGGCAACGCATCAAACACACAGGCCATGCAAATAGGTAGAATGGCGCGTCCGCTCGCGCAGGCGGCTATCGATCTGATCGACGAGGCCAGCTAGGCTCCGGCCGACACAATTCAAATCACACGCAGGATCTATCAATGACTGACGCAGTTATCGTCTCCACCGCCCGAACGCCTATTGGCCGGGCCTTTAAAGGTGCGTTCAACAACAGCAAATCACCGACGATGATGGGACACGCCATCGCGGCCGCTGTGGAGCGCGCCGGCGTCGACGGCGCTGACATCGACGACGTTATTATTGGCACAGCAATGCAGGCCGGCACGTCCGGCATGAATCTCGCTCGTCTGGCAGCACTGGCGGCCGGACTACCCGCCACAGTGTCCGGCCAGACCATCGATCGACAATGTTCGTCTGGCCTCATGGCGATTTCGATCGCCGCGAAGCAGATCATTGTCGACGGCATGAAGGTGTGTATCGGTGGTGGGCAGGAAAATATTTCTGCGGTGCAAAACGATTTTTTCAAGACGATCGGTGACACCGTGGACCCAAACGTTATTGCCGCCTCGGAGCATGCCTATATGCCGATGCTGGCCACGGCCGAGTACGTCGTCAAGAAGTACAACATCAGCCGCGACTCACAGGACGAATACGCGCTGCAGTCTCAGCAGCGCACAGCAGCAGCTCAGGAAGCCGGCAAATTCGACGATGAAATCGTCCCACTCGCAACGACCAAAGGCGTGATGGACAAGGAGACCAGGGAAATCTCCTTCGAAGACGTCACGTTGACACAAGACGAAGGCAATCGACCGGGAACAACGCTTGAAAGCCTGCAGGGTCTCAATCCCGTCATCGAAGGCGGCACCGTAACAGCCGGTAACGCGAGTCAGCTTTCAGACGGTGCATCCGCCTGTGTCCTTATGGACGGCAAACTCGCGCAGCAAAAGGGTCTGCAGCCGCTCGGAATATATCGCGGCATCGCCGTTGCCGGGCTGCCGCCCGAAGAAATGGGCATTGGCCCTGTATTTGCCGTGCCGAAGTTGCTTAAACAGCACGGCCTTAAGATCGACGACATCGGCCTGTGGGAACTGAACGAAGCCTTCGCGTGCCAGGCGCTGTACTGCCGCGACAAGCTCAGGATTGACCCGGACATTTACAACGTCAACGGTGGCGCCATCTCGGTCGGCCACCCATACGGCATGACGGGCTCACGACTGGTTGGCCATGCGCTAATAGAAGGAAAACGTCGCGGCGTTCAATATATCGTCGTTACGATGTGTGTTGGCGGCGGCATGGGCGCCGCCGGCCTGTTCCAGATTGCCTGACGACGAAACCAAGTGTTGATTCTCAATATTGTTGCTGCCGTCGCAGCCGGTGCCGCTGTTACGCTCCCAACATCACCACCTGAGGTACAGGCTAGCGCGCTTAGAGTGGCGCCTGTTGTTGACGGCAAGATACTCGGCGATGACGCTTGGCGCGGTGTAACGCCGGCGCGAGATTTCTGGCAGGTCAAGCCGGCCGAAGGCCAGCCCGCATCGCAAAAAACCGAGGTCTACATTGGCTACACCGACACAGCACTGTACATCGGTGTCATCGCCTACGACGACAATCCGGGCAATATCGTTATCACGGACAGCCGTCGCGACTCACGACTGGACGATTCCGATGCCTTTTTGGTCATTATCGACGGACTGCTGGACCGCCAGAACGGCTATGTGTTCGGAACGAATGCTGCCGGCGTGGAGTATGACGGCCAGGTCGTCCGGGAAGGCTCCGGCGGTGGCTTCGGAGGTGGCGGCGGTGGCTTCAATCTTAACTGGGACGGCACCTGGACCGTTAAGTCACGAATTGGTGATCACGGCTGGAGTGCGGAGTTTGAAATTCCATTTCGAACGCTTCGCTACAACTCAAAAGAAATACAAACCTGGGGTATAAATTTTCAGCGCAATATCCGCAGTAATAATGAAGTCGCCTACTGGTCTCCATTGGAGCGTAACCGCAACCTGTATCGGCTGTCCGAGGCCGGCACGCTCCACGATATCGCGCCACCCAAACAACGCAACCTCAAGATCACGCCTTATGTGCTCGCCAGGAGCCGCCGCGGTGGCTCGCTTGCAGGCACCGAGTCAAATAGCGAATTCGGCTTCGACCTCAAGTATTCCGTTACACCCAGTCTCACGCTGGACCTGACTTACAACACGGATTTTGCTCAAGTCGAGGTTGATGAGCAGCAAATCAACCTGGACCGTTTTAATTTGTTCTTCCCGGAGAAGCGCCCGTTCTTCCTTGAAAACGCTGGGCAGTTTTCGGTCGGTAACGCCTCGGAAGTCGAAATGTTTTTCAGTCGGCGAATTGGCATCGGCAGTGACGGTGAAGCAATTCCGGTCGACGGCGGCGTGCGACTCTCAGGCAAGATCGGAAACACAACCAACGTCGGTTTCCTGTACATGGGTACCGAAGCCGTTGACGGCATCGCACCCGGCAACAACTTTGCAGTCGCACGTGTTAACCAGGAGCTGCCCAACCGCTCTTCGATTGGCGCCATCATCATCAATCGCGATGGCGACGGTTCGCTGCTAACGCCCGCAAGCG
>JADFLJ010000192.1 GCA_022564475.1 Pseudomonadota bacterium | reverse complement strand
AGAATTTGCCCGACGCGCTCAATTGCGGGATGAAGAACTGCTCGTCGTGGTAGGCGATTGCAACGCCCAAACCGGAATCGGTGATCCCTATCTGCCTTTTCGCGAAGTGCTCGGTATGCTGGCCGGAGACATCGACGACAAGGTTGCACAGGGTGTCACAACGGAAGAAAACGCGAGCCGCCTGAAAAGTTTTCTGCGAATATCGAAACGCATTATCCTCGACGTGGGTCCCGACCTGATCGATATTCTCGTACCTGGCGTGGGACTCGTAACACGGGCCGGCGCGATGGTCGCGGGTGACTCGGTGTTGCGAAGTCGCCGCAGTAAAAAGCAGGTAACAAGCGGCGCGCTGCCGTCGGCCGCGGACACGTCATTGCACACGGATCAAAGCCGAATCTTCGAGCAGGTAACGACGGTATTGGTCGCGTTGAGCAGGCAACGGCCGCTGGTGCTGATACTCGACGACCTGCAATGGATCGACGACTCCTCAGCGGGCCTGCTGTTTCATCTGGCACGCCGCATCGAGGGCAGCCGCATACTGATCATCGGCACTTACAGGCCCGAGGATGTCTCGCTAGGGCGCGGCGATCAGCGACATCCATTGTCAACGGTTATCTCCGAGCTGAAACGTTATTACGGCGACTTCGTTATTTCGCTCGATGACTCGGGCGAGGCGGAGGCACGAGAGTTTGTCGATGCCCTGCTGGACGCAGAAGCCAACAATCTCGGCGAGGATTTTCGCAGCGCACTGCTGCAACGCACTCGCGGCCACCCGCTGTTTGCGACGGAATTGCTGCGTGAAATGCAGCAGCGCGGCGACCTTGTACAGAACAGCGATGGGCAATGGATTGAGGGCGACTCGCTGGACTGGGACGCATTACCGGCGCGTGTCGAGGGCGTGATCGAGGAACGCATCAACCGCCTGCGCGATGACGTAAAAGATATGCTCACGATCGCAAGCGTTGAAGGAGAGACGTTTACGGCGCAGGTCATCGGGCGCCTGCGAGAAATGACTGAACGAGAGTTGCTAAAGACACTGAGCCAGGAGGTCGACCGCCAACATCGGCTGGTTATCGAGGAAGGCAGCGCAAGAGTCGGCAATACCCGAATTTCGCAGTTTCGGTTCCGCCATCACATGTTCCAGAAATACCTCTACGGCGCGTTGGGTGAGAGCGAACGCGAACTCCTGCACGAGGACGTGGCAGCAGTTCTTGAGTCCCTGTACGGCGACGAGGTGCACACGATTGCCGTGCAACTGGCACTCCACTACCAACAAGCGCACATCGAAGACAAGGCGGCGTCCTTTTTTCTGCAGGCCGGTCAGCGAGCATTGGGCCTGTACGCCCACAGCGAGGCGATAACGCTCGCCAATCGCGGCCTGGCCTGCCTGAATCGGATTGGGGATGTCACCGCGCATTCCGAATTACTGCTTGAGCTCAATTTAATGCTCGGCGAGGCGCAGCATCACGCCGGTTTGTTTGCCGAATCGATGGCAACATACCGCCAGGCGGCAGAGCTCGCGATCAGACTCGAGTTACCCGAGGCCCTGGCGCGCGCGGCCCTGGGCTACGATGAACCACGCTGGCGCTGTAATCTGCTGGAAGACACTGCAGTGACGTTTCTCACGCAGGCGCTCGACATGCTCGGCGACGAAGACAGCCCATTACGGGTAAGCCTGATGGGGCACCTCGTGATGGCCAGCCAGGGATCGGCGGCCAAAGACGAACTCACTGCGATGCAGGTCAATGCCCTCGCCATGGCACGACGCGTCGATGACCCGCACGCGTTGCTTGACTCGATTCGCACGCGCCTCGTAGTGAATCGAGATCCCGGCGGCATTCATGAGCGCGTTGAGCTCGCGGGCGAGATGCTCGAGATAGCCCGCAAAATGGGTGACAAGCAGCAACAAATCGAGGCGACCGCGTATCGCATTTACGACGTCCTGGCGCTCGGCGATGCCGATAGCTGGGAGGCGGACCTCAAGAGTCAACAGGCAATCGTCGAGAGCATCGGCGAGCCTTTTTACAAGTACGGCGATTGCGCGATGCAGGTAGCGCCTGTCATCCAGGCCGGGAATTTTGACGCCGCCGAAAAACTGGCGATGGAGGCCTTTGCAGCCGGCCAGCAGCTCGGCGTCGACAACGTCGAAGGTGTGCTGGGTATCCAGATGTTCACGATCAGACGCGAACAAGGCCGACTGCGTGAAATCGCGCCGATGCTGAAACAGTTCATGAATGATGAGGCATCCGCCGCATGGCGGCCCGGCCTGGCGCTGATATACGCCGAGATCGGGCAGCTTGATGACGCCCGCGCTGAGCTCGAACGTCTTGCCGCTGACGACTTCGCCATCCTGCCACGCGACTCGCTGTGGCAAACGTCGCTGGTGTACCTGGCCGAAGTTTGTGATTACCTGCAGGACACAGAAAATGCCCAGACACTGTATCGATTGCTCGTGCCGTATGCGGAGCTAACGGTTGTCATCGGTGCCGCAAGTGTTTGTCTCGGTGCGACGTCGCGCTACCTGGGACAACTGGCCGCAACACTATCGAAGTGGGACGACGCCGAGATGCATTTCAGGCATGCCCTGGACCTGGACGCTGGCATGAACGCGACACCCTGGCTCGCCCACACGCGTTATCAATACGCTCGCATGTTGATGCGGCGTGCCGGCAACGACGACATTTCCCGTGCCAGCGGGCTAATGGACGAAGCGCTGATCACAGCGCAGGAGCTCGGCATGCACGGCTTGCTTGAGCGCATTAAGGAAAACGCAAATGCTTGCTGATCGCATTTGCGATACCATTCAATATTGACCGTTTGAGAAATTAAGGGGAGGTACTCGATGCCAGTATTCCTGGTCGAACGAAATTTCGCCGAAAAGCTCGAAGTGAGCGCGGACGGTGCAGCTGCAATCAACAAGATCAACGAAGATCTCGGCGTTCAGTGGCTGATCTCTTTTCTTAGCGCCGACAAGAAAAAAACCTATTGCCTCTACGAAGCGTCTTCGGTCGAGGCAATTCGCGCAGCTGCGAAGGCTGCCGGTCTGCCGGCCGACGTCGTCGTCGAAGTCGGTGAGTTACACGCCACCGGCACGACCAGCGAGATACAAAAAGAGAGATTCGCTGCAAATTGAGCTAGCGGCTTATCTGGATGCCGCGACCGTGTACAACATCTCCAAAGCCAGCGTCGCTGCTGCAAGCGACGTCAGCTCGGCATGATCATAAGCAGGTGCGACTTCCATGACGTCCATTGCGACGATATTCAGCTCGCTAAGACCCCGGATAACTTGTAAGACTTTATCGGTCGTCATGCCACCCGCGACGGGCGTGCCGGTTCCTGGCGCGTAAGCCGGATCGAGACAATCAATATCGAATGTCATGTAGACGGGCATGTCTCCAACGGCTTCCCGGATACGCTTAATTATTTCATCCGCCGTATGGCCGTTGGCCCAGGGGCCATCCAGTACCGTAAATTCATGGGCGTCGTAGTTGTACTCCGTGCGAATACCAATCTGAATACTTTGTGACGGATCAATCAAGCCCTCTTTGTGAGCGAGATGAAACATCGCGCCATGATCGTAGTCGCCGCCTGCCGCATTCGTATCGGTATGCGCATCGAAATGCAGCAAGGCCAGCGTGCCGTGTTGTTTCGTCACGGCGCGAATCAGCGGCAACGACACGTAATGATCGCCACCGAAAGAAAGAAGAATCTTGCCGGCCGCAATAATCTTGCCGGCCTCCTCCATTACCGACGCAACCATGCCGGCATGATTACCATCGACGAAGCCGATATCGCCATAGTCGATAACGCGTAGCTTGTCAGCCAGTTCGAAGGTCCAGGGCCAGCGTTTTTCTTCCCAGCGCAACTGTGACGATGCCTGTCGTATTCCTGTCGGACCAAAACGAGTGCCGGCACGCCCGGACGTCGCCAGGTCGTATGGAATACCCATGACGACCGCGTCAACCTGCTCATTCAGATCACGGCTCAGCGGGAAGCCCATGAACGTAAATATGTTCGCGTAGGTATTCGATTTTGCGCCGTATAGATTCGAATCCGACATGAGTGTTTGTAAATTCCTTGTTCGGTTGCTAAACCGGGGTCGAACCGAGGTTTTTGAAAACCCCGGTTCGACCCCCAAAAGGTTCCAAAAGGTCCTTGCTACAAGCGAAGGGCGCAGAGTACATTTAGCATAGGCGATGATCGAAGGCGAGGAGTCAGGAATTTGAGCATTCTTAAGTCGTTCGTCAGTCTGTTTCCCGGCGGCAAGAACCTGGCGAGGCGATTTTCCTTCTACCGCCGCGGACGCAAGTTGGCGCGTGTCGGCGGTACCGAAGAACGCTTCACCTACATCTACGAACACAACAAATGGAAAGATCCGGAGTCTGTATCCGGTGCTGGCTCATCCGTTGAGGTCACGGAGAATATTCGCAGAGAGATTCCGCGTTT
>JADFLJ010000191.1 GCA_022564475.1 Pseudomonadota bacterium | reverse complement strand
GCTGCAGTGCAAAAAACAGGCCGTTCGCGATTAGCAATGCAAATATAACGTTCGGAATAGCGCTGCTGTTGCGCTGGTAGCGGAATATATTATTGTTCAAGCGGATGTCCTGATTACTGGGAGGGCGTGCGCAGTATCACTGTTCAACTTAGGACCGTCAAAAGTTGTGATTGTTTGGTTGGCTTTACCAGCCCTGGGATCAGGTCATGACCACGAATGCAGTCATCTAAGGCCTAGTACCAGAACGAGACGAATACCTGGAAGATGTTGGCGTCGAGATGATATAGCGGCTCGCTGCCGACAGGCGCACCGGCCGTCAGGTCAGAAAAGTCGTGGTAGTCGATCGACAGCATGTCGATAGACGCAGTGATCGATCCTTTCTTGAAGAACGACCAGCCCTTATTCACGTCGATGAACTGGTAACTGACTTTCAGCTTCAGGGTATAACTCGTCAGCTCGCTGAGTTCTTTGTCACGCCCACGGAAGTTCGTGGCCTGTGCACGCGGGAACAGGTCACGATAAAAGTGTGCCCCCGTCTGATCGTGATAGCGCCCCTTTATCGTAAACGTGAACGGACCCCAGGGATGAATATAGGTTAGCGACGCTGTATTGCCCTGAATATCCCAGGTATCGATGAAATAGCGATACTCGACCTCAACAGCGGCACGATACGGCAGGAAGTATCGCGCCCGTAAACCGACCGCATTACTCGTGCGCGTATGCGGGTAGAGCTCCGGCTCGAAGCTGTAGCCGGACGCGACGTCCGGATCGAAATAACGAACTGACCGATACGGGTTGTTCAAAAAGCCTTCGTCGGTAGCCGTTTCAACATTCAGTGCCGCGATCAGGTTGCGCGTCAGAATCTGCGTCAGGCCAACGCTGTATTGCTGGCGTCGGTTGTCACGACGGAACGTTGGGTCATCAGAGCGACCGACGATGTCTTCGCCGTAGGCATAGCCCAACGTGAGTGTCGTCAAGTCGCCGAACATGTCCTGGCTGACCGAAAACGAGTAGGTCGTCGAATCGAAATCCGATTCGGTCGAACTGATGTAGTTCGCGCGCATGGTCGTGTTGCCGCGCAGGTAGTCGATGCCCAGCGAATACTGCCTGCGTTCCTCTGTGTACGGACTTGCGGTCGTCACCACATCGATCGACGCCGAGCTCACATAGTCAACGTAGTAATTGCCGACCACCGATACGCTATTGCCGAGTTGTTTACGCACCAGGATCGACGGACCGTCAATCTCCACACCACCACCCACATACAGGTGATACAGCACATCACTTCGATCTTCGGGCAACACACCCGCCACTGCGGGTCCGGTCAGCAGACCGAACAGCAGTAGTGCAAATGTGCGCTTGAAATTCATCGTTCCCGCCCTAGTTACAACCGCAGCCGCCGCCAGCCGCACCTTCGCCACCGCGTGCGCCTTCACGTGCTTCGTACACATGCTGCATATACGCTGTTGAAACAGGGTCGCTGTCGAGCGCCATAATCGGGTCAGCCAGATGATCGCGCTCATAGGGCTTCACCCACGGCTCGATGTTCGTGCAACCCGACAGCCACGCCACTGACGTGATCAGGAGTACAACACGGCTCATTGAACGAAAACTTGTGCGCATCAGAAGAACACCGTGACGCCGATATGCGCCTCGAGATTGTGCGCGGTTTTTTCTTCACCGAACAAATCGATATCGAATAAGTGGTCACGAAAGTCAACGTGAAACGCGACAGAGTCGGTCAGGAGAAGGCGATAGCCCGCGCCCACGTTAACTGTAAAACGGTCGTCACCGGCGAAACGTGTCGAGCCGAGCCCGGCAATCAGGTAGAGCTGCTCGTTATAGGCACGACCTTCGCCAAAAAATACTTCGCCCGGCAGGATGTTATAGCCGAGATTCAGATTGTAGTAAGTCAGAATTCGTTCGCTGTCCGAGATCAACCGGGCGCCGCCCGACAGGATTTCAAAACT
This sequence comes from Pseudomonadota bacterium, assembly GCA_022564475.1. Taxonomy (GTDB): domain Bacteria; phylum Pseudomonadota; class Gammaproteobacteria; order Steroidobacterales; family Woeseiaceae; genus UBA1847. The sequence continues at coordinate 2,505 of JADFLJ010000191.1, read as the reverse complement.
CGTCAGGCCACCCTCGCTGCGACCCACCGTAGCTTCAATGAAAAAACCTTCGGTCAGATGGTAGGCGATGCGTGCGCCGTAAACCAGGTTGGTGCCGAAATCCTCGATGCTCATGATGCCCGTGAAGACACCGATTTCGAAATCTTCCTTGTCGATCGCCGGTTCCTTGATCTCGCGACGTTCGACCTCGGGGTCAATGACCTGCCCAGGCGGCTCGGACGTCGGCGGCGGCGTTTCCTCGTTACCGAAACCGAACAGATTTTTCGTCGCCGCGCAGCCACTCATTGTGAACACCAGGGCGATCAGAAAAAGAACGCGAAACCGACTTTCCATTCCTCTACTTCCTCATTGTCGTCACGACTGGTGAATACAACGTAACTCTTGTATTCAGCCCTCAATACAAAGCGCCGCGTCGCATAAATACGAAATCCTGCGCCAACATGCCCGATCTGGTCGGTGCGATCCTCACCCTGAACAATTGTGGATTTGGGCTCGGTGTGAATAACGCCCGCACCCAGGGTGAAAAACGGCGATATCCGCCATTCGGGAAAAGCTTCATGGACGACGTTAACACTGCCCATCCAGCCATTCGAAAAATTACCCAAAATCTGTGAACCCCATACCTCTATGGAGACATAGGGGTTGAGCGAGTACCCACCGTAGACCGAGATGATGTTCGCACCGCCAAAATCCCCGGCCAGCAAACCCAGTTCCCACCTGGCGTTCGTGAAGTCCTTGATCGTGGCTCGTTTGAAATCGACGGCGGAGCCGTCCGGCTTCAGCGTGAGTTCCATTTGCTCACGATCGACCCAGCCCTCATCACCATCGGCATCGCGGACCAGGTACCAGTCCGTGCGCTGCATGATGATCGAGACGGTCTCGCCTCGATCCACAACATGAAATATCGGGTAGCCGCGCCCCGGCCCCGTATGCATCTCGAGATACGGGTCGGCCACCGCCACTTCGCGAAGTTCATCGGCGGCCAGTACTGATCCTGTGAGCGTCAGCTGAAGGGCAAATGCCGCCAGCAATGCGCACAGGACTCTAGTTTTCCGGGGCGTCGAACGGGTCGTTGTAGTATTGAGCGCCAATATCCAGCCATTCCGCAATTAAGCGTCTCTCCGATGGGGACAGCGTGTCAAAGTGCAAATCATTGGGGTCTTCAAATCGACCGAAAAAATCTCCGGACGCTGTCGCCCCGGCAATCGTAGCCGGCGGCGGAATCGGGATTACATCCAGAATCGGATTGCCGTCGATATCAAATCCGACGATCTGGGTAGCATCCACCAGCGCATTGTTGACCACTTCCTGAAGATTATCAGTAACTAACAGTTCGCGATAGGCATGGTAGTGATCCGGCTCGTCGGGCGACGGGCCATCCGTCAGCTCAAGTTGACCTGCGGGCAATACGACGATCGCGGGGTCGACCGAGTCGATTTGAGTGTGGCAGTTAACACAATTGTTGCTGAGCTGCAGGCCATTGGGGTCCAGGACCGGCACCGGGGGGTTCACGGTCTCATCGAAGACCAGGCGCGGCAGGCTCCAAAGCGGGTGAATGTGTGTTTCGTAATGAATTTCGCCACGACAGATCGAGCTCCAATTCAACAAACAGGCCGTGGACACCGGTGTATCGGTCGTCAGGTCTGTATACAGATAGTCAATATCGGGATCCGGCGCTCGCACATTCGGGTCGGTCCAGACGTCACGGTAGATAACATCCATCGATGGCTCGATCGAGGAACAGCCGTCATTCGCGCACGTAAACCGAGCACGCGTCTCGGCCATCGTCTCGCCCACATCGCCGACGAAAAACTGCGAGTTCGTATTCGGGAATGACACGCCGGCCGTTGTTGCGCCCGCGTAAGCCGAATTAAACGAATCCCGACGTCCATGCGACAAACCGCTGTTGCCAACGTGGCAGCCGTCACAGGTCAGCATCTGGCCGGGGCGCAGTGAAATCCAGCTAAAGTGGCGCGCCGTAATTCGTTTGCCATTCGCATCCACGACACTCACCATCAATGCCGTGTTTGCCGGAACCTTGGTCATGACAGACCCATCTGGCTCGATCATGGCGTAGGCGACGATTTCCTTCATGCCGTTCGCTGTCGACACACCGAATGCTGTGGCATCTATGTCGCGCAAGTCATCCTCAGGCTGAGATACGGCTTTTACGACACGCAGGAATCGGGCGGGTCGATCGGCTGCAAGCGTCTGCGCCGGATCCGCCATGGCCTCAATATCGACAACAGCACTGCCATCGAAATCGTAGACACTGCGAATATTAAGGACGGCTTCACCGCTATCGAACAGCGTGTTGTCGAGCGCGAAATTATTTGCACCGTCGAATACCACGGGCGGAATCGGACGCGGATCGGCCGACACTACTTCGGTAAACATGAAACCTTCTTCACCCGGCACAACCGGCTGCTGCGTCTGGTCACGCGGATCGTATATCCAGATGCCGTACAGGGGCTGCGCGACCGTGAACATGCCATCCGGTATCGG
>JADFLJ010000190.1 GCA_022564475.1 Pseudomonadota bacterium | reverse complement strand
GTGGTGAATTCGAGTGCTGGCGAGACCAATACAGTCACCGCGCTGCTCGACCGTCTGCAATCGAAATGACGCCCACTCCCCCAGGCTCATGCCGCGGTAACTAAAGTCGTCCGCATACAATGAGAGATAGGCATGCAAGTCCGCGTTACCGTAGTGCTCTGCCCAGGTATTAACGGCGGCCAGTAACTCGCGGCGCAGATCTTCAATAGTCTGTGCACTTGCCCAGCGTATGTCGCGAGTAATAATGACGGGTGTTACGAGCGGCACGAATTTACCTGCCAGTGCGGCAAGATCCTCATTGGGCAATGTAATGCAGCCATCGGTATCCTGCGGCGGCCTTCTCTCTCCACCCGGAAGAACGCCGTGCACCCAGATGCCGTCACCTGTTCGCTGCTGCTTGCGATCCCACACGTTGGGATAGTCGAGCGGAAAAGCCGTCACCCCGTATTTCTCATGCAGCCTGCTCGTATCGAGCTGGTCAACGACAAAATAGACACCGAGAGGCGTGCGCCGATCGCCGGACCGCTGCTTGCCGACGCCTCGCTGGCCGATCGACATGTATCCCTCCTGCCCGGGCCCCAGGCCCGATGACGATCGCTCGAAGCGGTAGATCGTGGCGCTGCCTGTGTCAGCAATAAACACGTCATGCACCGACTCCGGCAATTGCAATATATAGGCGGGCAGCAATGTCTCTGCGCTTGCAGATGCGGCTGTCATTAGCAGCAAATTGCAGATTGTCAGGAGAGTCATCGAGCGCGGCATGTGTCGATATTACAGCTGCCTCCCGGGCATCACCATGCTATCTTCGGCAGCCTCTCCACTGTTCGGGTTCCGCTGCCATGCGTCTAGCAATCACTCTGTTGTTTTTATCTGCTGGTACAGTCGCTGTGGCCCAATCATCTGCGGACCATGACTTCGACCTTCTGGCCAATCAATACCTGACTGATCTAAGTCAATTTTCACCTGTGTCAGCTACGCTAATCGGTGATCACAGCGCCGATGATCAACTCGACCACGTTGATGCCGCCGCACGAAAACGTACTGAGAACCTGTATCTGAAATTCCAGGCTGAGCTGGCAGCGATCGACCGTGATGAACTGTCGCGCGCCAATCAGGTTGACGCTGAGTTACTTGGCTCAGAACTGCGATCCGGATTGTGGTCGCTCAATACTTTGCAGGAATGGGCGTGGAACCCGCTCTCCTATGTCAGCACATCGGGCAGTGCGATCTATGGCCTCGTAGCACGTGACTTCGCCCCGATCGAGGAACGGCTGAACAATGTCACGGCACGTCTTGAACAGATTCCGCGATTCCTGCAGCAGGCCAGGAGCTCGCTGGTGCCCGGGCGTGTTCCAAAAATTCACGCCGAGACAGCCATACGACAAAACCCGGGATTGAATTCGATCATTGAGATGATGGTCATCCCCGAATTAGATGCCCTGTCCGACGCTGACCGGGTTCGACTTGAAGCAGCGATCGAGACGGCGAAAAACGCGATTGCCGACCACCAGACATGGCTGGAGGAAGAGTTGCTACCGAAGGCAGCCGGTAACTTTCGCATTGGCGCAGAACTCTACGACGTCAAACTTGGTTTCGCGCTGGACTCACCGCTAGGACGCAAGGACGTAAAAGCGCTCGCCGAAAGCGAATACGCAGCCGTGCGCAACGACATGTACGAGATCTCGAAGGACATCTACGCAGTTGATCACCCCTATACCTCATTCCCCGATACGGCAGATGAGGCGTTCAAGCAGGTGATCATTCGCGCTGCACTTGAAAAGGCATACCAGCACTTGCCGGCAGCGGATGGCATCGTCGACGTTGCCAAACAGCAGTTGCAACAGGCCACCGATTTCGTCATTGAAAAAAACATTGTGACGATGCCTGACGATCCTATTGAGATCATCATCATGCCCGAGTTCCAGCGAGGCATTGCATTGGCTTATATGGACTCAGCCGGACCTCTGGACAAGGGCCAAAAATCCTTCTACGCCGTTGCACCATTGCCAGAGGACTGGACGGATGAGCAAATCAACTCCTTTCTCCGTGAATACAACCTGTACTCAATCCAGGACCTGACGATTCACGAGGGTGTCCCTGGTCACTATCTGCAGCTGGCTTTGAGCAAGCGCTACCCATCCGTCATACGCAGCGTTTTCGGTTCCGGCCCGTTTATCGAGGGTTGGGCGGTCTATGCCGAACGCATGATGATCGACGAGGGCTACCTGGATCATGATCCGCTCATGCGGCTCATCAATTTGAAGTGGTATTTGCGTGCGATTACCAATGCGATCATCGACTCTGCGATTCACGTTGACGGCATGACTCGCGATCAGGCTATGCAGCTAATGATCGAAGGCGGCTTTCAGGAAGAACGCGAGGCGAACGGCAAGTGGGTGCGGGCGCAACTGACGTCGGCACAGCTATCCACCTATTTCGTCGGCTATCAGGAACACATTGCGACCCGTCAGGCCGTGGAAGAGGCATGGGGCGATGAATTCACACTGCGGCGTTACCACGACCAGGTGCTCTCCTATGGCTCACCTTCCGGCAAGTACGTTCGTGCCCTGATTTTGAACGAGCCAATACCACGCAGCGAATAGGGTCTCGCCATGCATCGACATAGCGGTCACGTTATCCTGCTTGGCTATATATGGTCAATCAACAGTCAAACCGCCATAAATCGATTACGCATTCAAGAACTTTCCGTGGTCACTCTTGTCAATTATCATTGGTCATTGCGGGGGCTTGATGCACAACAATAACAGGCAACAACACTTTTTACACGCCACGTCGACGGGAATTGCATTGGCGACCATGCTGCTGGCTTACTCGGCTGTATACAGCCAGGCCAGTCCTCCGGCTGCAGCAGAGCTGGCTCCGCAAGCATTGGCGCTCGCACGTGTGCGATACGATCAGGCAATCGACAGTGTGCTTTACGACGAAGCCGCCGACGCCGCGCAGCTCTATATAGGTGAGCTGCTAAGCGACCCAAATCATGAACGCCTGGAGTGGGGTTTCGCGCTGCAGCGACTCGGCCACGCGCAGCATCTCTCCGGTGAGTACGATGCTGCAATCGAAAATTACATGCTCTCAATTGAAGTTATCGAGTCTGAAACGAACAGACTGGACGCGCTCTTGATCGACCCGCTGCGTGGGCTGAGCCGAACGCTGGACGACGCCGGGAATCATCAAACGGCCGTTACAGCTTATGAGCGTCTGCTGCATTTGCAACAGGTTAACCATGGCCTGTACACGCTCGAGCTTGGTGACACATTCAACGAACTCAGCGAAGTCTATTTTCGACTGGGGAATAATCAACACGCGAATGCTTTGCAACAATCCTACATGAGCGTCTATAACAGAAATTACCCAGGTGATGATCTGCAAAAACTGCCGGCACTCTACAGCCGCGCCGACATGCAATACAAGACTGGTCATCTGATTGACGCACAGCTTTCTTATCGGCGCATCATTTGGATGATCGAGCGCACCGATGGATCGCAGTCGCTATATTTGTTACCGGCGATTTACCGGCTCTCTGAGTTACTGCGGAACAATAGTATTAAAGATGGCATTAATGGCCCGATTGTCGCACGCCGCTATCTGCGGCGCGCCGTCTACATCGCAGAAAAACATGATAACGCGACAAACCTGGAACGTGCCGACGCCTATATCGCAATGGGTGATAACCTGATTCTGCAAGCCGGCGATCGGCGTACTGCCATGCGCAGCTATCGCTCCGCATGGGAGCAATTGAATGCCGACGATTTGCTTGTCGATGAGCGCCACGCACGATTTGGTCGCCCAACGTTGATCAATGATCTGCCGCAGTATGCAACACCCGCGATGCGCTCACTGATGCTGTTATCGCATTTGGAAACGGATGAGGCGTTTGGCCGACTTATCGTCCGCTACGATGTGGATTCCAATGGTAGAACGCTCAATATTGAATTGATCGAGGGAGACCCGACCGGCATTTTGGATCCGATCGTTATCGATCATGTCGATCGCTTTATTTTTCGCCCGGCGTTCAAGGATGGTGAACCGGCCGGGATTTCAAATCGCCTCTACGAGATAAAATATTCCCTCGAAGATTAGGGGTTGACCACAAATTTCCGGCAAAATGGGCTATGCACCAGCTCAATCAGGCCTTACAGGCGGGCTATGCCGCATTCCAACGCGGTGACCTCGTAACAGCCCGGCGGAAACTAAGTGGCTTCGAACATCCGAAAGCCGTGCATTTGCTCGCGCTCGTTGAGAAAGCCGCGGGAAACCAGGAAACAGCCGCGTCGCTTTTCGCCAGGGCCGTGTCCGACGACCCCAACGGCAACGTTCGGGCTCGTGTGCTCGACGCCTACCGGCTCTTTGGCGAGAAGGTGCAGGAGGTGATGGGAAAGGATGTGAAGTTGATCGAGACGGATCACTTTCTGATCTGGACGGACTTCGAAGCGCGCGATCGGGAGCGTCTTGCGCTCTGGTGTGAGGCCATGTACTCGGCGTTAT
>JADFLJ010000029.1 GCA_022564475.1 Pseudomonadota bacterium | reverse complement strand
GAACGGAATGCCGATCTCGGCGGCGAGCTCGATGACCGTCTGGCGGCTCACCCCGGGCAGCACGTAGTCCTCCTTCGGGGTGTGCAGGGCGCCGTCGCGGACGATGAAGAGATTGCTGCCCATGCCCTCGCAGAGGTTGCCGTTCTCGTCGAGCAGCACCGCCCAGGCGTCGGGGGCGCGCGATTGCACCTCGAGGTTGGCCATGATCAGGTTGAGGTAGTTGTGGGTCTTGGCCCTGGGGCTGAGCGAGGCCGGCGAGGTGCGCCGCACCGACGACAATCAGGTAGTCATCGTCTTCGTCGAGCAATGCCATGATCGGCTCCACCCAGTTCTTGTTGCGATTGATAAGAATCAAGTCGTGCAACTCGGGGTATTCATCGAACTCGGCAAGCAGGAGTTCCTCGAGAAATGTGGTGTCGCCGCGCCGCCATGCGGCGATTAATTCAGAGATTACTTCTTCTGTGCGTTCGGCCTCGACAAGCGACTGTAACAACCAGCGATTTTGAATTTCAATTGACAGGCTGTCCAGAAATCCCAGCTGTTGTTCGATCGTCTCAAGTCCCGTGATTGCTTTGCCATCGGCAACAGCCTTGTTTGTGAGGTACATTTCGATACCGTGCGCCGCATTGAAGCCGGCTCGATGCATGATCATCTCTTCGACGGTAATGGCGGCGAGCCAGGGTTCGGTTTTCGCGAGCATTTCAATTGGGATGTCGATTGCGGCAGCGGCGGCTTCAGCCTCGGCATACATCTCCGGCCCCATGATGTCCTGCAATGTGTTGTCTCCCTTCAGCACGCCGTGGCTCGTCAAAAACTGCATCGTGCTGACGGGGTCGAGGTCGTCCATGTCAATTTCCATGACGAGCTGTTCGGCATCGTCATAGATCATTTCCAAGACCTCCGGCAAAGGATGATCCGACTCACGGAGCACGTGAATCGAACCGAGCAGGTAGACGTTGTTGGTATCGCCCTTGATGATCCAGATCATCAAGGGCTCGTCGTCGCCGTGGGCAACGCAGGAAACGAGCAGGATGGCAAACGCCACGAGAGCCTTACGCATTCTTCACCCAGATTAATTCCGTGCTGCAACGGCCGTCGGCAAACAATTCTATGCGGCGATACGCGGGCGGCCGGTCGTCCACGGCGAATTTTTCGCTGCGCGGCATGAACTGGCGGCAGGTTGACGGTGTGCCGACGATCTGAATGCCGTGATGTGTATTGTCATAGGCCTGGTGTACGTGTCCGAATATCGCGAGCCGAACTTTGCCGGAGGCGCCGATACGACCGTAGAACTCATCAGGCTTGCCGAGTCCAACGCTGTCCAGCCAGGCGCTGCCCATGACAACGGGTGGATGATGGAGACAGACCATGACGTGATCCGCATTGCTTGCCGCGATGGCCTTGTCGAGACGGTCGTATTCGTCGCTGTTGATCCCACCACCGGCATATTCGGTCACGCAACTGTCAATTCCGATGATTAGCCAGTTGTTTGCCTCGACCTTGTCACAATAAAAAAAGGGTGGCTCTCTGACCGCCCTTCGCATGAGTTCGCGAACGTCATGATTTCCGGGGACGCAGTGGACGTCCAAATCGAGCGCGCCGACCGCTGTCTTGAATTGCTCGTAGGCACCGGCCGATTGGTCCTGGATCAGGTCGCCCGTCGCACTGACGAAGTCGGCCTGCCAGTCACCATCACGATAATGCTGAATGACGCCTGACAATGAAGCGAGAGTGACCGTGCCACGCAAGCTGCCAGCCGCGTCGGAAAATAAATGCGGGTCTGTCAAATGCAGGACCCGGACTGGATCAGCAGAGTTCGAAATTCGACCGAACCTCCTGTGTTGAGACCCTAGTAGTCCAACAAGGCAGGTTTAATGGGCTCTGAACTCATCAAACCTACCTTGTTGGACTGCTAGTAGCGATAGTGCTTCGGCTTGAACGGGCCATCTTTCGGTACACCGATGTAGTCGGCTTGTTCGTCAGATAGCTGCGTCAGTTTGGCGCCAATACGATCAAGATGCAGTCGTGCGACCTTCTCGTCAAGGAGTTTTGGCAGCACGTAGACTTCCTTGCTGTAGTTATCGGCGTTTTGCCAGAGCTCGATCTGCGCGAGGACCTGGTTCGAAAACGAATTCGACATCACAAAGCTTGGATGACCCGTGCCGCAACCGAGATTCACGAGGCGACCTTCGGCCAGCAGGATGATGCGCTTGCCGTCCGGGAAAATGATGTGGTCGACTTGTGGCTTGATATTTTCCTTCTCGAACTTGTCGAGGTAGGCAACATCGATCTCGTTGTCAAAGTGGCCAATGTTGCACACGATCGCCTGATTTTTCATGCGCTCCATCTGTGGACCGGAAACGACGTGGTAGTTGCCCGTTGCGGTGACAACAATATCCACCTGATCACAAATCTCGTCAAACAGGACAACACGGTAGCCTTCCATTGCTGCCTGCATGGCGCAGATTGGATCCACTTCGGTGATCCAGACCGTCGCGCCAAGTCCGCGCAAGGATTGTGCGCAGCCCTTGCCGACATCGCCGTAGCCGCAAACGACCGCGACCTTGCCGGCGATCATGACGTCAGTGGCACGCTTGATACCGTCAACGAGCGACTCACGACAGCCGTAGAGGTTGTCAAACTTGGACTTGGTGACTGAATCGTTAACGTTGAAGGCCGGGCAGGCCAGGCTGCCGTCTTTCATCATGTCATAGAGTCGTTTGACGCCTGTTGTCGTTTCTTCGGACAGCCCGCGAACGTCTTTCATTAACTCGGGATACTCTTTATGCATGATGATCGTCAGATCGCCGCCATCATCGAGCAGCATGTTCGGTGTCCAGCCGTCCGGGCCTTCAATCGTTTGTTTGACGCACCATGTGTATTCCTCTTCCGTCTCGCCCTTCCAGGCGAATACGGGAACTCCCGTTGCAGCGATTGCTGCTGCCGCGTGATCCTGAGTTGAGAAGATGTTGCAGGATGACCAGCGAATTTCGGCGCCAAGCTCGATCAGTGTTTCGATGAGCACAGCCGTCTGAATGGTCATGTGCAGGCAGCCCGCGATGCGCGCACCCGCTAGTGGTTTCTGGCTGCCGAACTCTTCGCGCAGAGCCATGAGACCCGGCATTTCGGTCTCGGCAATCGCAATTTCCTTGCGGCCCCAATCAGCCGTGGAAATGTCGGCGATTTTGTAATCGTTTGTTTGCAGGGCAACAGCTTCGCTGCTCATAAAATTCTCCAGTCAATAATTTGATTTAAGAAGCTGCCGCGTCTCGCAGTGCGTCAGCCCTGTCAGTCTTTTCCCAACTAAGGTCGATGTCTTCGCGACCGAAGTGCCCGTAGGCTGCGGTCTGCCTGTAGATCGGTCGAATGAGATCCAGCATCTTCAAGATCCCGTAGGGCGTGAGGTCGAAGTTGTCGGTGATGAGCGCGGTGAGTCTTTGATCAGATACCTTGCCGGTGCCAAATGTGCTCACGCTGATCGACGTTGGCTCAGCCACACCGATCGCATAGGACAGCTGAATCTCGCAGCGGTCCGCAAGGCCAGCTGCGACGATGTTCTTCGCGACGTAGCGTGCAGCGTAGGCTGCTGAACGATCGACTTTCGATGGATCTTTGCCCGAAAACGCGCCGCCACCGTGGCGTGCCGAGCCGCCGTAAGTGTCGACAATGATTTTGCGACCCGTCAGGCCGCAGTCGCCCATCGGGCCACCGATTTCAAATCGACCCGTCGGGTTGATGTGGAATTTCGTATCTTTGCCAATCAATTCGGCGGGCAGCACGGGCTTGATGATCTCTTCCATGATGCCTTCGCGCAGCTCGGACAGCTCTACGTCGCCGCGGTGCTGGGACGACAGGACAACGGCATCAATGGCAACCGGCTGGTTGTCTTCATACCTGAACGTGACCTGGCTCTTCGCATCGGGGCGCAGCCACGGCAACGTGCCCTTCTTGCGGACTTCAGCTTGCCGGCGAACCAGGCGGTGCGCAAACGTAATCGGCGCCGGCATGAGTACTTCGGTCTCATTGGTCGCGTAACCAAACATAAGGCCCTGGTCGCCCGCACCCTGTTCTTTATCGGAATCACGGTCGACGCCTTGCGCGATATTGGGCGATTGCTTGCCGACGGCGTTCAGTACGGCACATGAGGCGCCGTCAAAGCCCATCGCCGAGTCGTTGTAGCCGATCTCGAGCACAGTTTCACGAACGATTTCTTCGAAATCGACCCAGGCCGATGTCGTGATTTCGCCAGCGACGATCACGACGCCCGTCTTGACCATCGTCTCGCACGCCACACGGGCGGCCGGGTCTTTGGCGATTATTGCATCGAGGATCGCGTCGGAGATCTGATCGGCGATCTTGTCAGGATGGCCCTCAGATACGGATTCCGAGGTGAATAAAAACGAATCACTCATAAGTTTACTGGCTGGCAGTTTAGCAAGGGGCGGAATTGTACCGTAATATCCAGCTTGCGGCGTGCATAAAAACCTAAGAAAATACGCGCCATCGGAACAATACCCGCCTGACGGCCGGATCGGAAAAGCCAGATGTCCCAACCAGCACCCAACGCCCGCCGGCCTGCCCGGCGACAACTCGCCAATGCAATTCGTGCGCTCAGCATGGACGCCGTACAAGCCGCAAACTCCGGACACCCCGGCGCGCCAATGGGCATGGCCGATATTGCCGAGGTGTTGTGGAACGACTATCACAAACACCATCCGGCAAATCCGGACTGGGCTGACCGCGATCGTTTCGTATTGTCGAACGGTCATGGCTCAATGTTATTGTACAGTTTGCTGCATTTGACAGGCTACGACCTGTCGATGGATGAGTTGCGCAATTTCCGCCAATTCGGCCACCGCACGGCGGGGCACCCCGAATACGAGCCAGGTTTTGGCATCGAAACGACGACGGGGCCGTTGGGCCAAGGCGTTGCGAATGCTGTGGGCATGGCGCTGGCTGAAAAAATGCTGGCCGCCGAATTTAATCGCGACGGATTCCCGATCGTTGATCACAAAACCTGGGTGTTCCTGGGCGATGGCTGCCTGATGGAAGGTATTTCGCACGAAGCCTGCTCGCTTGCGGGCACGTTGAAGCTTGGCAAACTCATCGCGTTCTACGATGACAACAACATCTCGATCGATGGCGAGGTAGGTGGCTGGTTTACCGATGACACACCGAAGCGCTTTGAAGCCTACGGTTGGCAGGTCATCGCTGACGTCGACGGCCATGATGACGCCGCAATCGCGGCGGCCATCGATCAGGCAGTCGCAGAGGGCGACAAGCCAAGCTTGATTTGCTGCAAGACCGTGATTGGCTTTGGTTCGCCGAACAAGCAAGGCACGGCGTCGACACACGGTGCGCCTTTGGGTGATGATGAAGTCGCAGCGACGCGCGTCGAGTTGGGCTGGGATCACGCTGCATTCGACATACCGGCCGACATCGCTGCGGCCTGGGACGCTCGCGAGCGAGGCGCTGCCGACGAAAACGCCTGGAATGAATTGTTTGCGGCCTACGCAGCCGAGAACGAAGACCTGGCGGCTGAGTTTGCCCGGCGCATGGCCGGAAATCTTCCGCAGAATTGGGATGAATTCGCCGACAAGGCCATTGCCGGGATCGCAGCAGCCGGTGAAGACATGGCAACTCGCAAGGCGTCGCTGGTCGCATTGAACGCCTTCGCGCCCGTGTTGCCGGAGCTGACAGGTGGGTCGGCGGATCTGACGGGTTCGAATCTTACCTTCCACGATGGTTCGATCATGATTACAGGCGATGACGCCGGCGGTAATTACATCCAGTACGGCGTACGTGAATTTGCCATGACGGCCATGGGCAACGGCATGGTGCTGCACGGCGGCATTATTCCGTATTCGGGCACGTTCCTGACATTCTCGGATTACGCTCGCAACGCATTGCGTATGGCGGCACTGATGAGAGTGCAGAACATTCTCGTTTATACGCACGACTCGATCGGCCTCGGTGAAGATGGCCCGACGCACCAGCCTGTTGAGCACGTCGCGTCGTTGCGGCTGATGCCGAACATGCGCGTTTGGCGTCCTTGCGACGCCGTGGAAACCGCCGTTGCGTGGCGCGATGCGATTGAACGTCGGGACGGCCCGACCAGTCTTGTGCTGACGCGCCAGGGCCTGCCACACCAGTCTCGCAACGCCGGGCAGATTGCCGCAATCGCGCACGGCGGATACGTATTGCAGGACTGCGAAGGTGCAGCCGATCTTATTCTGATCGGGACAGGCTCGGAGATTGCGCTGGCGATGTCCGCGGCCAATGTGCTGGCCGACGAGGGCGTCAACGTGCGCGTTGTATCGATGCCGTGTACGGATCTGTTTGATGCGCAGGATGACGCTTACCGCGAGTCGGTGTTGCCGTCGGCGGTCACGGCGCGTGTGGCCGTTGAGGCCGGAGTGACAGGCGGCTGGTGGCGCTACGTTGGGGACAAAGGGCGAGTCGTCGGCATCGACAGCTTCGGTGCGTCCGCACCGGCGAATATATTGTTCGAACACTTCGGCTTCTCGACCGAGAATGTCGTGGCCGTGGCGAAAGAGGCGCTGGCCTGAACTGAACGATAAACATTTTTGGCTGGCAGAGGCGAGCCACAAGAATTACTCAGGAGAAAGTTATGACGATCAAAGTAGGCATCAACGGTTACGGCCGCATCGGACGCAATATGTTGCGCGCGCTTTATGAAGGCGACAAGAGATCTGAAATCGAAATCGTGGCCGTAAATGACCTCGGTGATGCAAACACCAACGCTTTGCTAACACGTCGCGACACTGCGCACGGCCGCTTTCCGGGTACCGTCGAAGTCGATGGCGACTACATGATTGTCAACGGCGATCGTATTCGCGTTCTTGCCGAGCGTGATCCGGCGCAACTGCCCTGGGGCGAACTGGGCGTCGACATCGTGTTTGAGTCGACAGGCTTTTTCCGCACGCGTGAAACAGCGGGCAAGCACATCGAAGCAGGCGCGAAAAAAGTCATTATCTCCGCGCCGGGTGGCGAGGGCATCGATGCGACGATCGTCTACGGCGTCAATCACGATGTGTTGAAATCGACTGATACAATAATTTCGAATGCGTCCTGCACAACCAACTGCCTCGCGCCGCTGGTTAAGCCCTTGCACGACAAGATCGGCGTTAAGCACGGCATGATGACAACGATCCACGCCTACACGAATGACCAGGTGCTGACCGATGTCTATCACACCGACTTACGCCGTGCGCGGTCTGCGACGATGTCGCAAATCCCGACCAAGACGGGCGCCGCAGCGGCAGTAGGGCTGGTATTGCCGGAACTGAACGGCAAGCTCGACGGATTCTCGATGCGCGTACCGACGATCAACGTGTCCGCCGTGGATCTGACTTTCGTTGCAGAGCGCGACACAACGATTGAAGAGATCAACGACATCATGCGAGAGGCCAGCGAAGGCTTCCTCAAGGGCATTCTTGCTTACAACGACGAGCCGCTGGTATCGATCGACTTCAATCATGATCCGGCGTCAGCAACCTACGACGCGCCTTTGACCAAGGTCATGCAAGGCAGTCTCGTGAAAGTGCTTGCCTGGTACGACAACGAGTGGGGCTTCTCCAACCGCATGCTCGATACGGCAATCGCGTTCCACAACGCATAGTCGGGTCATGTCCGTAATACACATGGCGGACATTTCCCTTAACGGGAAGCGTGTGCTGATTCGCGAGGACCTGAACGTCCCGGTCGCGAACGGCAAGGTCTCAAGCGATGTGCGCATTCGTGCGGCCTTGCCGACAATCCGTGCAGCGCTGAACGCGAATGCAGCCGTCATGTTGATGTCACACCTGGGCCGCCCGACGGAAGGGCAGCCGGAGGAGGCGTTCTCCCTGCAGGCCGTCGCCGACCATCTCGGCACGTTGCTGGAGCGCGAGGTGCCGCTGGTCAAGGACTGGATTGACGGAGTGGAGCTTGAGCCGGGCAATGTCATTTTGCTTGAGAATGTACGCTTTCTTGTGGGCGAGAAAGCTTGTGATGCCGGGCTGTCGAAAAAAATGGCAGCCTTGTGCGACGTCTTCGTCATGGACGCATTCGGAACCGCGCATCGCGCCCATGCGAGTACCTACGGCGTGGCCGAACACGCTCCCGTCGCGTGTGCGGGCCCGTTGCTTACTGCCGAGCTCGATGCGCTGGGACAGGCGCTCAAGGAGCCCGCGCGGCCGCTTGTCGCAGTCGTAGGCGGATCAAAGGTCTCGACCAAGTTATCGGTGCTTGATGCGTTGGCCGATATTGTTGACGTGCTGATCGTCGGCGGTGGCATCGCGAATACTTTCATTGCTGCAGACGGCCACGGCGTCGGCAAGTCCTTGTACGAACCCGACATGATCGACACAGCGCGTGCGCTCCTGAAAGGCCGCGATGGCCGTGCCGAGTTCCCGGTGCCAAGTGATGTCGTGGTTGCCGATGAGTTTTCGGAGGATGCAGCGGCGACTGAAAAAGCCGTCGAAGCCGTGTCCACGGATGAACTCATTCTCGACCTTGGGCCGGACACGATAGGGCACTTCACCGACATCCTGAAGTCCGCCGGAACGATTATCTGGAACGGGCCCGTTGGCGTGTTCGAGTTCGATAATTTCGGCGCTGGCACAAAGGCAATCGCCAACGCAATCGCCGATAGTGACGCGTTTTCGATCGCCGGTGGCGGAGACACACTCGCCGCGATCGACAAATACGGTGTTGCCGACCGTATCTCCTATATCTCGACAGGCGGCGGGGCATTCCTCGAATTCGTTGAAGGAAAAACCCTGCCCGCCGTGGCTATGCTCGAGAAGCGCGCCGCAACCGTCGGGCCGTTGTAGGAGGGCCTTCAGGCCCGACCGTCGGGCTGTATGTAGGAGATTCTATGGCGAAATACCATAGGCGATCTCCTGTTTTTTGAAAGATTGTTGCTTGGTCATCAAGGTGAAGGCGATTCTGGCAATTTTTCGGGCTAGGGCACATTTTGCAGCGATTTTGGATCGTCCTTTATCGAGTTGTTTTGAGTAGTAGTCATCAAAGGGTTGATAGGAACGTGCTGGTTGGGTAGCGCAGAAGAGCAATCGTCGTATCTCGGGCTCACCGCGTTTGGACAGTTTGCTTTTGCCTTTGAACTTGCCGGATTCGCGCACGCAGATATCCAGACCGATGAAGGAAATGAAGGCATCTGCACCGGCGAAGGCGCCGCGGTGAAAGACGGTGACCAGGGCAGCGGCATTCAGCTTGCCAGCACCTGGAATAGATTTACATCGCTGATAGTCAGCCCACCAACCGAGCTTGCGGATGAGATCCACCATGCGTTGATCGATTCGATCCAGCACCCGCTGGATCTCGGAGAATAGCGCCTTAATGGGCAGCGTTGTCTGAGCAAAGCTCTGCCTAAGCAGGGTACGTGCTTTGACCGCCGCCGCACGTCGCTTCAACAACGACCAGAGCTGTTTTGACTGTGCACACAAGGGCTTAAAGGGCCGCAACGAGTCTGACTCGCGGGCCAGAAAGCGCGCCAGCAACCAGGCATCCAGCGGGTCGGTCTTGTTACGGACATCAACTGCCTTACGGTAGTTGGCCAGCTGGCGAGGGTTGATGAGGTAGACCTCAAAGCCCAGCGCATGAGCCTGCTCTACAAACTCCAGGTGATAGTTTGAGGTCGGTTCGACGGCGATCCGAACCGGTCCGTACCAGGACTTGAACCAGTCTTTGATGGTGCTGGCTTTGTTCTCCAGCGTGATGATTTCTTCGCTATCCCAATCACACACGACCAGTTCATCTTTGGATACATCGACGCCCAGGGTGATTTTCTTTACTCGTTTTGCCACAATAACCTCCGCGGTTGATTTCCGTGAAGCCGGGAACTCACCGGATGCGAGCTTGCAATCATTTGGCTGTTTACGCAGCTAGATTCTTAATAGGCATTCGATGGTGAGGGGATGGGGACGAAGTCTCCCACAGTCTGTACCAACAGGTCAGAAGCGGCTTTGTTGTCCCTCCCATCCCGGCACCTTCCATCATCCTGATTTCAGGCAGGAGTTACCATACAAGCGGCTTCAGCCGCGACCCGCCAGCGACCGGTCGGGCCTGAAGGCCCTCCTACACCGCGGCTTCAGCCGCGACCACGTCAGTCGCGAGCAAGTTCCTGCGGGTGATGCACGAGCGGTTCGGGACAGATGACGGGCCGCAAAAGATAGACCACGGCCACGCCGGCGCCGGCGAATCCGATGATCAATACCGAATTACGGATCGTTCCGTCATACATAACAGCTGCGAGCAGCGCACCGCCTGCGCCGGCGATATTTTGCAAAGTGCCGAGGATTGATGACGCGACACCGGCAATCTTCGGCAGCGGATCGAGTGCCAGCACCGTGCTGTTTGCCATGAGGATGGCAATTGTAAACATGAACAGGCAGACACTGGACCACAGCCACCACAGCGGCGCGGCATTCAGCCAGGCGATAATCAGTAGTTGAATCGAGGACACAGAAATAAGCGCAACCCCGAGCCTGATCAGCGGCATGAGCTGGAATCGCGTAACAAGAAAGCGGTTCAGGCCGGAGCCAAGCAAGATGGACAGGCCCGCGCAAGCGAAGACAAGACCGTACTGCTGCACCGAGTAGCCGTAAATCTCGACGATCATGGCGGCCGAGACAGCGATGATCGACATAAAACCGGCTGGCGGCAGAACCAGTAACAGCAGTGCAAAAATACTTTGTCGATGCGAGAAAAACTCGCGAAAACTGTTGCTCAGTTGTCGAATGGGGTGGCCGTCAACATTGGGCGTGTGAGTTTCGACGAGATTGACGCGGATCGCGATTAATACCAATACACCGCAGATCGCGATCAGGATGAACGGTGCGTGCCAGTCCCATTGTGCGATCAGTAACGCGCCAATGCTGGGTGCGATGACGGGTGCGGCCGTGAAGATCATCGTCATCAAGGACATGAGCTTGGCCGCCTCCTGACCGGACGCAATGTCGCGGACAATAGCGCGTGACAATACGATTGCTGCTGCGGCACCAAAGCCCTGTACGAAACGCGCGGCAAGAATGAGCTCGATGTTGTTGGCGATTGCGGCGACGATTGCGGAGAGTGTGAATATCGTCATGCCGACATACATGATCGGCATGCGCCCCATACGATCCGATAACAGGCCGGCCGGGATTTGCCCGAGGGCCATGCCACCCATGAAGATGCCGACGATCTGCTGACCTTTCGATAAATTCGTGCCGAGCGCATCGACCATGGCGGGGATCGCGGGCAGGCTGAGGTCAACCGTGAGGGCGGCGACTGCCGTGAGCAGGCCCAGTGTGATAACGAAAGCGGGTTTCATTGCGTGTCGAACTATCACGTGTCGAGTGGGCGCCCGCCAACGAGTAGCTCGCTTAGCGGATTCACTCCCATCCAGTAGATGAGGTCACGTGGGTGATCAATATCCCAGATTGCGATGTCTGCTCGCTTGCCTGGCTCTAGCGTGCCGCGATCCTCTTCCAGGCCGAGTGCGCGCGCGGCCTCGCGTGTTACGCCTGCGAGACACTCCGCGGGCGTCAGTCCGAACAAGCGACTGCCCAGCGCCATCGCGTCGGGGATCGAGCACAGCGGCGACGTGCCTGGATTGCAGTCCGTGGCCAGTGCTATGGGGATCCCGTTGGCGCGCAGCGCATCGATGGGCGGCTTTTGTGTTTCAGCCAGGGTCAGAAACGCGCCCGGCAACAGCACAGCCGTCGTCCCCGCCTTCGCCATCGCCCGCACACCCGCCGCCGACGTGTATTCGAGGTGGTCAGCCGACAGGGCATCGAAGTGCGCCGCGAGTTCGGCGCCGCCACCGTCGCTGAGTTGGTCTGCATGTAACTTGACGCGCAAGCCGGCATTGGTCGCGGCACGAAAGAGTTTTGCGATTTGCGGTGCGTCGAATGCAATCGACTCACAATAGGCATCAACGGCGTCCGCGAGTTTTCGTTCGGCAACGACGGGCAGCATTTCCTCGCAAATCAAACTGATGTAATCGTCGGCTTTGCCCCTGAACTCCGGCGGAATTGTGTGGGCGGCTAACAGCGTCGTTTGAACGCACAATCCCGAGGCCTCTCCAAGACCTTTCGCGATTGCCAGCATCTTCAGTTCATTCCTTACATCGAGTCCGTAGCCGGATTTAATTTCCAGCGTCGCGACACCACTCGCGGCAAGCTGGCGGACTCTGCGCAAGGCGGACTCGTGCAGTTCATCCTTCGCGGCTGCGCGCGTGGCATTGACCGTTGCAAGAATGCCGCCGCCTTGTGCAGCGATTTGCTCGTAGCTGACGCCGGCAAGCCGCTGCTCGTATTCCGCGGCGCGATTGCCACCGAAAATCAGGTGCGTGTGGCAGTCGATCAGCGCCGGTGTAATCCAGCGATTGTCGAGTGAGCGTGTCTCGCGAGCGTCATGCGCAGGGCATTCCGACAAGGGTCCCAGCCACGCGATTTTGCCGTCCGCGATTGCCAGAGCGCCGTCCTCTATGACGCCATAGTCCGCCGCAGCGTCTCGCAGCGTCGCGATACGCATGTTGGTCAACAGCAGGTCCCAGTCAGCCATGTCTCAAAAATTTCATAAATTGCTTTAGCGTCATTCCTAGTCTAACCTGTATATACAACCTAGCGGAACAGCAATGACAACGATTTTTGCACAAAAAGCCTTGTTACCCGAGGGCTGGGCTGACGACGTCCGCTTGTCGGTGGCCGACGGCTGTATCCGGTCGATCGTCCGTAACGTGCGTCGCGGTGACGACGATATTCTGGCCGAGTGTCTGATCCCGGGTCTTTGCAATTCGCACAGTCATGCATTTCAGCGTGCACTTGCCGGTCGTACCGAGGAGCGTTCGCCCGCGGGGCAGGACAATTTCTGGACCTGGCGCGAACGTATGTACGAACTCGCCGCGAGTATGAACGCAGAGCGCCTGCAGGCGATCGCCCGGCAGGCCTACGTTGAAATGCTCAGCAGTGGGTATACGAGCGTGGCCGAGTTTCATTATCTGCATCGTGAACCCGGTAGCGATAGCGATGATGATCGCATGTTTGCGGCGATTCGCGATGCTGCGAAGGACAGCGGCATTCGGCTGACCTATGTTCCCGTACTCTATGAACGTGGAGGCTTTGATCAACTCGAGTTAAGCGCGTCGCAGAAATTGTTTGCCCTCGATCTGGATTGCTTCCTCGAACATCATGCGCGGGTGAGCGCTCAGTCCACGGACCGTATGTCGGTGGGTATTGGTGCGCACAGTATCCGTGCGGTCAGTTCGGCATCGTTGGCGGAAATTGCGGCGGTGGCGAAGTCAGCCGACTGCCCGATGCATCTGCACATCGCAGAGCAGCAGCGCGAAGTAGACCAGTGCCTCGCACACTACGAACGTCGACCCGTGCGCTGGTTGCTTGAAAACTTCGATGTCGATTCGAACTGGTGCCTGGTTCACGCAACTCACATGGATGCGGAGGAAATCGAACAGCTCGCCGCAACGCGTGCTGTGGTCAGCTTATGCCCGAGTACCGAGGCGAACCTGGGTGACGGCTTGTTTCCGCTCAGTGCCTATTTGCAACACAATGGTCGCATAGCGATCGGCTCGGACAGTCACGTTACGCTCAACCCGTTCGAAGAGTTGCGCTGGCTTGAATACGGACAGCGACTGGCGGCGCAGTCGCGAAATATCGCATCGCACCGTGACAGCCACGTTGGGCGCGAACTTTTCGAGCGCGCAGTGGAAGGCGGCGCGGCGGCTTGCGGCCTGAAAAAATCCGGAATAACAGAAGGCGCGGTTGCGGATCTGGTCACACTTTACGGTGAGGATCCGATGCTCGTTGGTCACGACGATGCCTCGCGACTCGATGCGCTGGTGTTCTCGGGATATCAGCTGCCGATAGAGTCCGTCATGGTGGCCGGCGAGTGGCTGGTGATGACGGGCGAGCACCGCGCGCGCGAGGATTCCCGCAAAGCCTTTGCAGATGCGGTTCGCAATCTGGGTTCGTCCGGGGAGCGCGGATGAGCGTACGAACCAAACCCCGCTATCAGCAGCTCAAGGACCAGATCATTCAGCGGATTTCAACGGGCGATTTGCGACCGAATGATCGTGTGCCTTCGGAGAATGAACTGGTCGCCGCACAGAACGTCTCGCGCATGACAGCAAACCGCGCACTGCGCGAGTTGACGGCTGAAGGCTATGTAAAGCGTATCGCCGGGCGTGGCACGTTTGTCAGTGATTTTCGCTCACAGTCACATGTGCTGGAAGTGCAGAACATTGCGGACGAAATCGCAGATCGTGGTCATGTGCATTCTTGCAAGGTGTTGCGCCAATCGCGGCAGCGAGCACGTGGCGAGATCGCCAGGGCGTTGCACATTGCACAGGGCGTTGAAGTCTTTCATTTGTTGCTTGTGCATTTCGAAAATGACGTTCCAATTCAGATCGAAGATCGACACGTAGTCGCGGATTTTGCACCCGAGTGTCTCGAGCAGGATTTCGAACGCGAAACGCCGAGCGCCTATTTGACTTCGATATCACCCTTGCAGGAAGCCGAGCAGGTTGTTCGAGCACAAACACCGAACGCGGGCGTGCGCGAACGTCTGCAGATGGATGCCGACGAGCCATCGCTCGTCGTGATCCGACGTACCTGGTCAAACGGGCGACCCGTAACTTTTGCGCGGCTACACCATCCGGGTAGTCGCTACGAATTGGCAGGGCATTACGCGCCGCCAGGAATTCACAAATCGACATCGGCTGACGTTGTTCAGCTGGAGGCACTGAAACGATGAGCAAAGCGAGAATAATAAAGGCGCCAACGGGCACGACGCTCTCTGCGAAGAGCTGGATGACCGAAGCGCCGCTCAGAATGCTGATGAACAACCTCGACCCGGAGGTCGCGGAGCGACCCGATGACCTGGTCGTCTACGGCGGCATTGGCAAAGCGGCACGGGACTGGAAATCGTTCGACGCGATTGTTGAGTCGCTCAGAAACCTCGAAGACGATGAGACATTGCTCGTGCAATCCGGCAAGCCCGTCGGTGTTTTTCGCACGCATACTGACGCACCGCGTGTCTTGATCGCGAATTCGAACCTCGTGCCGGCCTGGGCGAACTGGGAGCATTTTCGTGAGCTCGATCGCAAGGGTTTGATGATGTACGGTCAAATGACGGCCGGCTCCTGGATCTACATTGGTAGCCAGGGAATTGTGCAGGGCACCTACGAAACATTTGTCGAGATGGGCAGGCAGCATTACGACGGCGACCTGGCGGGCCGCTGGGTGCTGACGGCCGGCCTTGGCGGCATGGGCGGCGCACAGCCGCTGGCCGCCACGATGGCCGGTGCATCGATGCTCGCGATTGAATGCCAGAGCGATCGCATTGATAAGCGTATTGAAACGGGCTACCTGGATGCACGTGCGGATTCGCTCGATGACGCGATGCTGCTAATAAACGATTCAGTCGCACGGCGTGAGCCTCTGTCGGTTGGGCTGCTTGGCAACGCCGCCGAGATTCTTCCCGAGATGGTAAAGCGCGGCATTCATCCTGACGCCCTCACTGATCAGACGTCGGCGCACGACCCCGCCAATGGCTATTTGCCGATCGGCTGGACCGTCGAGCAATGGCATGAGCAGCGCGAGAGCGACCCGGACGGCGTCGCGGAGGCGGCATCAAAATCGATGGTCATCCATGTAAAAGCCATGCTGGCCATGCAGCAGGCAGGTGTGCCGACGTTCGATTACGGCAACAACATTCGTCAGGTTGCGCTGGACCACGGCGTCGACAACGCGTTTGATTTCCCGGGTTTTGTGCCGGCCTATGTGCGGCCCTTGTTCTGTCGCGGTATCGGGCCATTTCGCTGGGTCGCTCTATCCGGTGATCCGGAGGACATCTACAAGACCGACGCGAAGGTTAAGGAGCTGATTCCTGACGATGCGCATTTGCACAATTGGCTGGACCGGGCGCGCGAACAGATTCAGTTTCAGGGGCTGCCGGCACGTATTTGCTGGGTAGGGCTTGGCCAACGAGACCGGCTGGGACTGGCGTTCAACGAGATGGTCAAAAGCGGTGAGCTCAGTGCGCCCGTGGTCATCGGTCGCGATCACCTCGACAGCGGTTCGGTCGCGAGTCCCAATCGCGAAACCGAATCGATGCTCGATGGATCCGACGCGGTTTCAGACTGGCCATTACTAAACGCATTGCTGAGTACCGCGAGTGGTGCGACCTGGGTCTCTATTCATCACGGTGGTGGTGTGGGCATGGGCTACTCTCAGCATGCCGGCCTGGTTATTGTCTGCGATGGCAGCGACGCAGCGGCGCGGCGCATTGAACGTGTTCTCTGGAACGATCCGGGGACCGGCGTCATGCGACACGCGGACGCGGGCTACGAGGAAGCGATTGATTGTGCCCGCGAAAACAAACTCAATTTGCCAATGATTGGCACTGGTAGCGCATCATGAAAATAACAATCGACAATCAACTGGTGACACTGTCCGAGTTACGTCAGGCCTGGCTTGAACCGATTACGCTGACGCTCGGCCTGGGGGCCAAACGTCGTATTGCAGAATCCAACGAATACATTAACGAGGTTGTCGCAGCCGGATCCAAGGTATACGGCATCAATACGGGATTCGGCAGGCTGGCGAATGTCCGCATTAGTGATGACGAATTGGGCCAACTGCAGGAAAACCTGGTGCGTTCGCACGCGGCCGGTGTCGGCGAGGATCTCGGCGACGACATCGTGCGCATGATCATGTTCATGAAGATCATAGCGCTTGCGGAAGGATTTTCCGGTGTGCGACTTGAACTCGTCGAGGCGCTTTGTGCTTTGGTCAACAATAATGTTTATCCGCGTATTCCAGCGAAGGGTTCCGTCGGCGCGTCTGGTGATCTCGCGCCGCTTGCACACATGGCTTGCGTGTTAATCGGCGTTGGCGAGGCGCGCGTAAATGGCAAGCTCGTACCCGCGGAGGAGGCGCTTGCTGCGGCAGGCATCAAGCCACTCGCACTCGCGCCCAAAGAGGGCCTGGCCCTGTTAAACGGTACCCAGGTCTCAACGGCGCTGGCGTTGGCCGCGGTGTTTCGCACGGAAAACGTTCTTGCAGCGGCGTTGGTTGCCGGGGCGATGTCGGCCGATGCAATCAAGGGCAGCGATACGCCGTTTGATCGGCGCATACACAGCGTGCGCGGACATGGCGGGCAGATTGCTGTTGCCACGGTGTTGCGAGAACTGATGCGTGACAGCGAAATACGCGCGTCTCATGTTGAATGTGAACGTGTGCAGGATCCGTACTCGATACGCTGTCAGCCGCAGGTCGTCGGTGCATGTCTCGATGTGCTGCGGCACGTTTGTGCTGTTCTGGAGACCGAGGCTAACGCGGTGACAGATAATCCGCTGGTTTTTGCGGACTCGAACAGTGTTCTGTCGGGCGGCAACTTCCACGCGGAGCCTGTGGCATTTGCGGCGGATTATCTTGCGCTCGCGATTGCTGAGATCGGGGCGATTTCAGAGCGCCGTATCGCGTTATTGATTGATCCAAACATGAGTGGATTGCCGGCCGTGCTGGTAAAAGATGGTGGCCTGAAGAGTGGCTTCATGATGGTGCAGGTTACTGCGGCGGCGCTGGCGTCGGAGAACAAGTCGCTTGCACATCCGGCAAGTGTGGACAGCTTGCCGACGTCATTGAACCAGGAGGACCATGTGAGTATGGCGACCTTCGCGGCACGCCGCTTGCACGACATGCTCGAAAATGTAGAGAACATCGTTGCGATCGAATTACTGGCGGCCACACAGGGCATCGAATTTCACAGACCGATGAAAAGTTCGGCGCCGTTGGAGAAGGCCATCTCCGCAGTGCGCGAGGTATCGCCGCCGTATGAAGACGATCGTGGGCTTTCGGATGATATCGTCCGAGTCGCAACCCTGATCAGAAGCGGTTCATTCTGCGAACACGCAGCATCGGTGCTACCAGCTCAGAATGCATGACTGATACCTGTTCTTTTCATGCGGGATCGACGCCGTTGCTAATCAGCGTGCCGCACGACGGTCGTTTGTTGCTGGAGTCCGTCGAGAGGCGCATGACTGCGGCCGGTAGCGATATACCCGATACCGACTGGCACGTGGCGAAACTGTACGAATTTGTTCGTGAACTCGACGCGTCGATGCTCGTTGCCGACTATTCACGTTACGTCGTAGATCTCAATAGACCGCCGGACGATGCGGCACTGTATGCGGGGCAGATATCGACGGGCATTTGTCCGAACATGAGTTTCGCCGGCGAGTATCTATACGAGGACATGGGCGTTGTTGCAGCGCAGGATGTACGTGAGCGCGTCGATGCCTATTGGTTGCCCTATCATTCCCTCATCGAATCGAAGTTGGCTGCGCTGCGCGATGAATACGGCTATGCAATATTGTGGGACGCACATTCAATCCCGAGTCTGGTGCCGAGATTGTTTGATGGCGAGTTGCCAGTCCTGAATATCGGGACGAACGATGGTGACAGTTGCTCAGCAAACATCGCGGAGCAGGTGTTCGAGATCGCGACCGCTAGCGACTACAGCGCTGTTATGAACGGCAGATTCAAGGGCGGCTATATAACGCGGCACTACGGCGACCCGCGCAACAACGTACATGCGATCCAGCTCGAAATCGCACAACGCGCATACATGGATGAGGCGAGTCGCGAATACGATGACGTCAAAGCAGATAAATTGCGCGACACCTTGTCATCAATGCTGGAAGGCTTTCTTGTCGCCACAAAGCGACAGTACGAATGACCCGGGATTCAGCGTAGATTCAGCTCGACGAGCATAAACTTCACACCGAGTATGGGCTATCATGCCCGCAGTTTTTTAATGTCCACTAACCGGGCGACAGGTATAAAACGATGATGACTAAAACACTGCGTTCTTTCTTTATTCTTGCAACGATGTTGTTCGCCGCGTCGGCGATTGCAGCGTCGGGCTGGAAAATCGACGAAGAAGCCAACAAGGCCCTTGAGGTTTTTAAGGACGAGATCAGCGGCTCCCAGGTGTTTCTTGACCAGTCGGCAGGCTACCTGATCTTTCCGAAAGTCTACAAAGTGGGCATCGGTATCGGCGCTGAGTCCGGTGAGGGCGCGCTGCGCATCGGTGGCAAAACTGTTGACTACTACCGCACAACAAGCGGCTCGATTGGATTTCAGCTGGGTGCGCAAGCGAAGTCGGTCATCATCGTGTTCATGACAGAGGCATCGCTCAACAAGTTTCGCAACTCGGAGGGTTGGAAGGTTGGCGTTGATGGCTCTGTCGCGCTCGTGGATGTGGGCGCGGGCAAAGCGATCGACACAAACAACATCAAGGACCCGGTTGTTGGGTTTATCTTTGGGGCGAAAGGCCTGATGTATAATCTGACGCTTGAAGGCTCAAAAATCTCAAAACTCGACAAGTCTGACTAAGCGTCAACTCGCGCGGCACGTAAACCCTGGTGTGAGCCATTACTTCTTGCCTCCCAACTTACCGCTTCCCAACCTGCCGATGAGCTCATCGAAGCGCTTCGCGTCAACTCGGCCATAGGTGTGGCCGTCGATCATGACGGCCGGCGAGCAGGCGCAGTTGCCGAGGCAATAAACTGGCTCGAGTGTGACGTCGTCTTTGGTCTGATGCATGTCGACGCCCAGCGTGCTTTGTGCGTGCTCGCTAAGCTGTCGGCTGCCCATTGCCTGGCAGGCTTCGGCTTCGCAAATTTTGACGATGTGCTTGCCGGGCGGCTCGGTGCGAAAATCATGGTAGAAACTTACGACGCCGTGTACTTCGGCGCGCGACAGGTTTAGTTCGCTGGCCAGCTGTCGAATCGCATCTTTAGATATATAAGTGAAGCGCTCGAGGAACTGGTGCAAAATCTGGATGAGCAATTCCGGCTTCGCGTCGAAGCTCGCGATAATCTCGCTTGCAACCGAGCTGTCGTATCCGTTGCTGGTCATAGACATATCCTTTCATCTCCGGAATAAATATTAAACGTGTCACCGCGCAGGAAGCCGATCAGTGTCATGTTGAATTCCCGTGCCAGTTGAACCGCCAGGCTCGACGGCGCACTGACCGCTGCCAACAATGGCATGCCAGCGACAAGAGTCTTTTGCATCAACTCAAAACTGGCCCGACCCGATACCATCATGCCCAACTCGGTCGCCGGTAGTTTGCCATCAAGTAACAGTCGACCGATAACTTTATCAACGGCGTTGTGGCGACCCACGTCCTCCATGCAAGCCACTATGTCGCCGTC
>JADFLJ010000189.1 GCA_022564475.1 Pseudomonadota bacterium | reverse complement strand
GAAGGACAACGTCGGCCAGGGCAGCCTGACGAATCAGTATGCGGAAGACTACGAGCGCGATACGGTCGATGCCTTTGCCACCGAAGGCCCGCCGGATCTCCTGATCGTCGTCGACAAGCTGCTGACCGGCTTTGACGAGCCACGTAACGCGGTGCTGTATATCGACAAACCACTGAAGGAACACACGTTGATCCAGGCGATCGCGCGCATCAACCGGCTGCATGAGCAGAAGCAGTATGGCCTGCTGATCGACTACCGCGGCATCCTCGAAGAACTCGACACCTCGATCCAGAAATACCAGGACCTGGCCAGCCGCACACAGGCCGGCTACGACATCGACGATCTCGAAGGCCTGTACACGCAGATGAGCACGGAGTACAAACGGCTGCCGGGGCTACACGACGGGCTGTGGGCGATCTTCGCCAGCGTGCAAAATCGACAGGACATGGAGCAATACCGGCAGGTGCTGATGCCTGAATACGTCGAAGACACCGACGGCGATACTTACGACAGGAAACAGAAGGTACGCGAAGATTTCTACCAGGCCCTGACGGAGTTCGGTCTGTGCCTGAAGCTCGCGCTGTCGTCACGCGCATTTTTCGAAGATGGCAGTTTCGGCGAGGATACGATCAACGAGTACAAGCGTGACCTCCGGCATTTCACGAACCTGCGCAAGATCGCGCGGCAGGATGCACAGGAAACCGTCGACTACAGCGCGTACGAGCAACAGATTCGTGGTCTCGTCGACAAGCAGGTTGTGGGCGAGAGCATTCAGGAATCGGAGGGCGTCTACATCGTCGGCGAGCTGGGCCAGGGTCCAGACGACTGGAGCGAGGAGAAGACCCGCAACGAGACTGACCTGATCAAAACAAGGGTGCGTCGAACCATTGAGCAGGACCTGGCCGACGACCCGTACGCGAAAAAAGTGTTCTCAGAGCTGCTTCAGGAGGCTATTGCCGAGGCCGCGGCGCTCTTCGATCACCCGGCGAAGCAATACGCGTTGTTCCGCTCATTCGAAGACAAGCTCGACGAACGCGCCCTCAATGACATCCCCGACGCTCTGCAGAACAAGCCACATGCGCGAGCATACTACGGCGTCTTCAGGCTGGTGCTCGGCGACGACTACTTTGCTCATGCGAGTGACGACGAGCGGGAGACTCTGGTCGCACTCGCACTGGACACGGACGACGTCGTCGACCGCTCGGTCGCCGAACATTCCCTGAACCCGCAGAGCATCGAAGCCAGCATCACAAAAGCACTCTTGCCTGCGTTCTTCAAACCCATGGGCATGGACAAGGCCAAAGAGGTTATTGAGAAGATCATTCATATCACGCGTGTCGGACTGGTAAAGCGGAAAGCCGGCTAATGGGCGACTTCCGGGTCACGTATGGGGAGCACGCGCTGGTGTTCTCCGTCAGCTACCGTGAAAACCTCGCCGGCAAGTTGCGTATCCACGTACAACCGGACCAGCGCGTCATCGTGGACGCGCCGCCACAAACGCCAATCACGGACATCAAGCAGGCGGTTCTCAAGCGGGCGCGCTGGATCCGGAATCAACTGGCGAAACTGGAAACAGCTCATCGCTATGCCCTGCACCGACAGTACGTGAGTGGAGAGACGCACTGGTACCTCGGCAAACGCTACTTGCTGAAGGTGCGCGAATCAGGAAGGGATGCGAATATTGTAAAGCTGCTGGGCCGACAACTCGTCGTCACGATTCCTGACAGAAAGGCATTGTTCGTCAAGCAAGCGCTCAACGACTGGTATCGGGCGCGAGCATTGCAAGTATTTGAACGACGGCTGGCTGTTCTCTGTCCCGATCTGAAGTGGGTCAGGACAATGCCCGAATGGCAGCTACGCCCCATGAAGAAACAATGGGGCAGCTGTTCGCCGAAAGGCCGGCTGTCCCTGAATCCCATGCTCGTCAAAGCACCGCGGCAGTGTATCGACTATGTGGTTATTCACGAACTGTGTCATATGAAACACCACAATCACAGCGAAGCATACTACGCACTGCTAAGCAGGCAACTACCGGACTGGCGAGAACGCAAGCAGAGACTGGATAATCTCGCTGAGCGGATTCTGAGTTAGCGGAGATTTCATGAAACGGTCAACAAGGGAGGCCTGTTACCTGGCAATTCTGCTATTATCCGCGCGCTCCGGCGCACCCACCAAGTCCGCATCACCCATAACACCCGGTACAAGACTTTGATTTCTGCAGCAAATTTGGCAATCCAGTTCGGCGCGAAGCCGCTTTTTGAAAATGTCTCCGTGACATTTGGCAACGGCAATCGCTATGGCCTGATCGGCGCCAACGGTTCCGGTAAGTCGACCCTGATGAAAATCCTGGCCGGTGAGCTGGAGCCTACCGCGGGCAACGTGTCCTGCGATCCCAACGTGCGGATCGGTCAGCTCTCACAGGATCAGTTCGCGTATGAAGAGTATCGCGTACTCGATGTCGTGATTATGGGATACGACAGATTGTGGGCAGTGATGCAGGAACGTGAGCGGCTGTATTCGCTGCCGGAGATGAGCAACGAAGAAGGCATGCGCGTTGCCGATCTTGAAGTCGAATTCGCGGAGATGGATGGTTACTCGGCGGAATCGCGAGCCGGTGAACTGCTGGTCGGAATTGGCATCCCTGTCGAACAACATGCAGGCCCCATGAGCGCCGTCGCACCTGGCTGGAAGCTCAGGGTGTTACTCGCCCAGGCGCTGTTTTCAGATCCGGATGTCCTGCTGCTGGATGAGCCGACCAACAACCTCGACATCAATACCATTCGCTGGCTCGAAGAGTTCCTGGACAAGAGCAAATCCACGATGGTCATCATCTCGCATGATCGTCACTTTCTGAACAGTGTGTGCTCGCACATGGCCGATCTCGATTACGGCAAATTGCAGGTATTTCCGGGTAACTACGACGAGTACATGACGGCGGCCACGCAGGCACGGGAACGCGTACACGCAGACAACAGCAAAAAGAAAGTCAAGATGGCTGAGCTGCAGGCGTTTGTCAGCCGCTTCTCTGCGAATGCCTCGAAGGCACGACAGGCCACTTCCCGTGCCCGGCAGCTGGAAAAAATCGAGCTTGAGGAAATCAAACCATCGAGCCGGGTTAGTCCCTTTATTCGCTTCGAACAGGACAAGCCGCTGCGACGAATCGCCGTAGAGGCGACGAACATAAGCAAGGCTTTTGATGACGGTCCGTTGTTTGAAAACCTGAACCTGACAATCGACGCCGGTTCACGCGTTGCGATCCTCGGGCAAAACGGTATCGGCAAGACCACACTGGCCCGCTGTCTGCTGCAAGACCTCGACGTCGACAGTGGTCAGATCAAATGGGCCGAAAATGCCAAAACGGGATATTTCGCTCAGGATCACGCGGCAGATTTCGAAAAAGACATGAGCTTGTTCGACTGGATCACGCAGTGGCAGCCGCCCGGCGCCGGCGAACAATTGTTGCGCGCAACGCTGGGAAGAATGCTGTTCTCCAGGGACGACAGCGAGAAGTCGGTGCACGTGTTGTCCGGCGGCGAGCGGCGCCGAATGATGTTCGGCAAATTAATCCTGCAGAAGCCCAACGTGTTGGTCATGGACGAGCCGACGAACCACCTCGACATGGAGTCTATCGAGGCGCTGAACCTGGCACTGGAAAATTATGCCGGCACACTGATTTTTATCAGCCACGACCGCAATTTTGTGGCATCGCTTGCCACACGCATCATCGATATCACGCCCAACGGCATCATCGACTTCAGGGGTAGCTACGACGAGTACCTGCGTGCGCAGACGCTCACCGAAAAAGCCCGGGTCGCCTGACCTGAAACTTGCCGGAGCTGGCTGGGGCCGTGTTACTTTTTCACGCGCGCCCGATACTGGCGACCCTTGATCGGCCGATTCGCCAGCTGCCGCAGCGCCACTTTCACCTGCGCGTTACGCACAGCGACATAGCTGCAAGTATCAAACAGGTCAATCGAGCCCACGGCCTCGCCGGGTACGCCACCTTGTGCTGTCAGCGCCCCCAACAAATCGCCGGGGCGCAACTTGTTCTTGCGCCCGCCGCTTATTTGTATGGTGGTCATCTCAGGACGCAGTAGATGATCCGCTGAATTTGCATCAGGAATTCCACGATGCTGCAGCGTGGCCTCAGGTAACAGCGCTTCAATATCCTGCAAGCGCCACGCTTCCCGTTCTTCCACCAGGCTCACTGCCACCCCGTGCTTTCCCGCGCGCCCTGTCCGCCCGATCCGGTGCACATACACGTCGGCTTGCCTGGGCAATTCGTAGTTGAAAACGGCATCGAGATTATTGATATCGAGGCCACGGGCCGCGACGTCGGTGGCAATCAACACACTCGCGCTCCGATTGGCGAAGCGCACCAACACCTCTGTGCGCTGGGCCTGATCCAGATCGCCATGCAACGCGACGGCAACGATTTTCTGAGCCTGCAAATACGTCGCCACTTCTGCACAGTCAATCTTGGTATTGCAAAACACCAGGTTGAGCGAG
>JADFLJ010000188.1 GCA_022564475.1 Pseudomonadota bacterium | reverse complement strand
TTCAATGAGGTATTCGGGCCAGTGCGGCGCAAACAGAGCAATAAAATCTTTCATGTATTGCCGCAGTACCTTGTCCCGCGGAAAACCCAGCCAGGTTGTGACGCTTGGAAAAAGTCCCGTCGCGCAGATTACATGAAGGTCCTTGAGGTCCTCGCGCAAGAGTGCCATTGGCGCGATGACGCCAACACCCATGCCCATGCGCACGTAGGTCTTGATGACGTCTGCATCTCGCGCTGTAAATACGACTTTCGGTTCCAGATTCGCATCCGCGAATGACTTTAGAAACGACGACTCGCGGTTTGAACTGAATACGTAGGTAACGAGCGGATGCTCTGCGAGCTTCTCGAGAGTCAGGTTATCGCAGTCATCTGCCAATGCGTGATCCTGCGGAATCAGAACAACTCGATCCCAGTCGTAGCACGGCAATAGATTGAGTTCGGGGAACAGGTCCTGAGACTCCGTGGCGATCGCGAAATCCACTTTGTTTTCTGCAACCAGGGCGGCGATTTGCTCAGACGTTCCCTGGTGCAGCTCCAGTTTGACGTTCGGGTAGCGTTCGTGAAATTGACTCAGGATCTCCGGCAGTACGTAGCGCGCCTGCGTGTGTGTCGTGGCAATCGACAGCGTGCCTTCCTGTTCCGCCGTTAATTCCTTGCCAAGGCTGCGAATATTTTCCACATCACGCGTAATCTTGCGTGCCAGCTCGACGATCGTCTGGCCGGCAGGTGTCAACGCGACCAGGCTCTTGCCCTTACGCGAAAATATACTGACACCAATCTCCCGCTCAAGTTGCCTGAGCTGTTTGCTAATTCCGGGCTGGCTCGTAAACAGGCGAGTCGCTGCAGCGGTGATGTTCAGACCGTTATCGACTACACCGAGCAGATACTTCAGTTGTTTCAATGTCATAACGCTTTTCCTTGCCCTGAAAAGGACATAAAAAAGCCGCCCATTTTGTCAGCTGGGCGGCTTTTCGATATCTTGCTTTACTGATTGCTAAATCAAAGGTACAGCACAGCTCGCCGCCGGGTATATCGACAGCAACACATTTCGCAATTTTTCTCGAATCTGAATGTCATGGCTAGTACCGATATAAACACCGGGATTCGACGCTGTCAACGAGCAGGTTGCCATATTCCCCGCTGTTATCTGTGCAGATCAATTTTCTATTTCGGTTTCATGGCAATGCTCGATAGGCTGGGTATTTACAGACCCGGATCGTCTTAATGGATTACCTGCCAGTCTTTCTTAAGCTAGGCCAGAGCCCTTGCCTGGTCGTGGGCGGTGGTGAGGTTGCTGAGCGCAAGGTGCGACTGCTGTTGAAAGCCGGTGCGGCAGTGACCGTTCTGGCGCCTGAACTCACCGATGAACTCGCCAGGTTGCGGGACAAAGACGAGATCAGGCACCGTACAGGCATGATCAGCGATTACCTGATTTCCGGCATGAAAATCGTCATTGCCGCAAGCAATGAAAAGGTCGTTAACCAACAGGTTTCACGTGCTGCGGATCACGCGGGCGTTCTTTGCAACGTTGTCGATGACGGCGCCGCGTCGAGTTTTATCGTCCCGGCTATCGTCGATCGCTCTCCGGTTGTCATCGCGATCGGCACGAGTGGCAACGCCCCGGTTCTGGCGCAACGCCTGAAATCACAGATTGAAGCCTGGCTGCCGACCAGAATCGGTGCGCTGGCCGAGCAGGCCGGTCGTTGGCGGGAATTGGTCAAGAAACGCTATGCGACGATTCGAGAACGCCGCCGCTTCTGGCAAGGATTTTTCGACGGGCCCATCGCGGAGCATTTGCTCGCAAATCGCACGAAGGCGGCCGAGCGGGCGCTGCGCCTGGAGCTCATTGACAATGTAGTTCCTTATGCACCGTCAGCAGGGGAGGCCTATATCGTCGGTGCCGGCCCAGGCGATCCCGGCCTGCTGACCATACGGGCGCAGCAACTGATCAGCCGTGCAGATGTCGTGATTTATGATCGTCTTGTCTCCGGGAAAATACTCGACTTTGCGCGCAAGGATGCGCAGCTTCTGTACGTCGGTAAGACGGCGAATCACTCGGCGATCAAGCAAGAAGAGATAAACGCTTTGATAATTGATCATGTCCGCAAAGGTGAAAGAGTGTGCCGGTTGAAAGGCGGTGATCCATTTATATTCGGGCGCGGCGGTGAGGAAGCACAGGCGCTGGCAGATGCCGGATTAGTTTTCCAGGTTGTCCCGGGTGTATCCGCGGCGTTGGGATGTGCCGCATACGCGGGTATTCCGCTGACCCATCGCGGCCTCAGCGGCAGCGTTACATTCGCGACTGCAAGACTCGAAGACGGGCAGTCGCCGGACTGGCGCACGCTGGCCCGATCGGGCCAGACACTTGTTCTGTATATGAGTGCAGGCATTATCGCTGAGACAATGACGCAACTGATTGAACACGGAATGCCTCGCGATACACCTGTCGCGATGATTGAAAATGGCACGTTGGAGCAGCAACGCGTTTTGCGTGGAACGCTGGAGACGATGACGGACGCTGCAGAGCAGGCCCACATTAGCGCACCAGCCATCATCATTGTCGGTGCAACGGCGGGTTTGGGAAAGGAGCTTGCCTGGTTCGGTGCCGACCCGAAATTCCACGAAGCCCCTGCGCCGGCTACAAGAAAACTGCTGCTCGCGAACAGCGGCCGAATCTGATTCGTTCACCAGTCCAGTCGCAGCGTCCTGAGGACATGGTCGTTGAGTGCTTTGGGGATATCGAGTTCCCTGGATATCGTTTTCCAGCCTGCGAAAGCATCAACGGTTCGCTCGAGAATCCGCTTTTCACGGCCCCGCGGGAGGCCCGCATAGTCGGCCAGCTTTTTCAGGTCCCCAAACTCGAAATTCGAGGTCTTGCCGTTAACACTGAGTTGGTGATTGCGCGTGAAGTCGCTGCCTTCAGCATGACAAAGATCGTAGGCCGGTGACAGGCTCCAGTTGCCTTGTCGATCCATCATGAAGGCAATATTTTTCACATGATCGTCCTGGTTGCAGCCGACCAGGTTAAACACTGTGCGCCTGAACTGCTCTTCGAGCATCGGTTGTGACATGCCGAGTTGCTTCATCGTCATGAACACCTGTTCATAGGAATAGTAAGCACTCTCCCAATAGTCAAAGTGTGCGATCGCACCAAGTGTTTGTACGAACTTCTTCTTCCCATCCGTGCCGCGATCAAAGCGTCTTGTCATGAAGTGGTTGCGCGCGCTCTCTTGGAAAATGCGGCTCTCCATCATCGTGATGCCACAGTCTTTCGCCATGAGGTAATAGCTGTATTCGAGCAAGCCATAGCCTTCCGGGTCCGCAATACCCCAGTCGCCACTGAATTCGACACCGTCAAATTTTATCAGCCAGTGTTCGAAACCGGCGGGAAGAGTCAGTTGGCCCGAACGCACTTGCTGGTTCTCGGGGTTAAACGCAATAACAGCCTTGGCACGCGCGCCGCCGGCCGATGTGCCGACACCCAGTATATCGGCGATGGCTTGTTTGCCCGTGTCTTCGGTAAGTTTCGTATCAAGAGATTCCTTGCTCGCGAATGCCAACGAGGCCAGCTGGACAAGGTCCTGTACGTCCAGTTGTTTGTCTGCTGTAACGATGTCACCAATGGCGGGCTCGTATTCCAATGCGCCCATGCCGCGCACGCCCGTGTAACAAAGTCGATCGACGGCGTTGAAACTATCACGCGTGCGGCCGGTTTGCGCCAGCCAGACATCGATGAGTCGATTGCCATAACGATCGGGGAGGCTGTCCGAGAGAAGGCCGGGTAGTCCGTGAAAGCTGCGTGGGTGCAGGTCAGTGAACTGATAGATACGTCTTGATAACGCGGGCATCATGATCGGCGCAATCTCTATGCCGAGTTCGACAAAATCCGGCTCGTATTCGAATCGTGCGTAGCGCTCCTGGCTGTCCATCGAAACATAAGCAATAGTCGTACCCCAGAGATTGACCGTTGCGGTCGTCATGAAGATTCGTCTCCCCACACGGATCCCGGTTTGTTTTTCCTGTTCTTGCGTCGGCGTTTTCTGGTCGCCAAAACCTCGGCCATCGGTGAGTCAAAGTGTTCTGGCATGAGATTATTGATGGACTCCGCCATGTGCAGTGCTTGTGCGACTTTTATCCAGGATTCCAGCTGGCCGCCTTGTCCGCCTTCCATGCGTTTCAACGTGGCAACGCCGATACCGGCCGCCCTTGCCAGCTTGTCCTGGGCGTAGCCCTGTTGCTTGCGGACGCGGGCAAGGCGTTTTCCGAGCTCGCTAAGTGTTTGCTCGTGGGGCGTCAAATGGTCAATATTCATAGGATCAATAATGATACTAAAACGACGTAATACGTTAAAAAGTATCGTAAATGATACTAAAAATGACTGAAGAATACAAACTGAAGAAAACCCTGTGAACGTCAACTATTCACAGCCTCCGACCCGAAGTTCGATAGAATTGGGCCAGACGGGGCGTGTTGCTAAAAAGAATGTCAGCTGAAGTGGAGAAAATAATGCTAAGAAAAATCATGTGTGTAGTGT